>JAJEAO010000089.1 GCA_022822745.1 Acidobacteriota bacterium | reverse complement strand
CGATAGATGCCGCCCTGCTCCATCGCCACCACTCACGGCAGGCTTCGCGCTCCCCTTGCCGGGCGGGAGCCCGGCGCGCCGGCAGGGCGCCGGCGTCATGGAGCGGGATCCTTCCGCGTGGCGCCGCACCCGGCGGGCTACGCGCTCCCCGTGCCGGGCGGGAGCCCGGCGCGCCGGCAGGGCGCCGGCGTCATGGAGCGGGATCCTTCCGCGTGGCGCCGCACCCGGCGGGCTTCGCGCTCCTGGCGCCGGGCGGGAGCCCGGCGCGCCGGCAAGGCGCCGGCGTCATGGAGCGGGATCCTTCCGAGTGGCGCCGCACCCGGCGGGCTTCGCATTCCCCTTGCCGGGCGGGAGCCCGGTGCGCCGGCCCCGCGATAATGTCCCGCCGTTCCCCGATGGATTCCCCCGCGCCCGCCCCGATCCGGTTCGAGACCCATCCGTCGCGTTACCGGCACTGGGAGCTGGCGACGGAGGGTCGTCTCGCCTCCCTGACGCTCGCCGTGGACGAGAGTGGCGGCCTGCGCCCGGGCTACGCGCTGAAGCTGAACAGCTACGACCTCGGGGTGGACATCGAGCTCGCCGACGCGGTGGAGCGGCTTCGCTTCGAGCACCCCGAAGTCCGCTGCACCGTGATCCGAAGCGCGATGGACCGCGTCTTCTGCTCGGGCGCGAATATCTACATGCTGGCCTCCTCTTCGCACGGTTTCAAGGTGAACTTCTGCAAGTTCACGAACGAGACCCGCCTCGCCATCGAGGATGCGAGCTCCCTCAGCGGGCAGCGCACGCTTGCCGCCCTGGCCGGGACCTGCGCCGGCGGCGGCTACGAGCTCGCGCTCGCGGCCGACGAGATCCTGCTCGTGGACGACGGCAGCTCGTCGGTCTCGCTGCCCGAGGTGCCCCTGCTGGGGGTTCTCCCGGGAACTGGCGGCCTGACCCGCCTGGTGGACAAGCGCCAGGTGCGGCGGGACCGGGCCGACGTGTTCTCGACCCGGGCCGAGGGAATCCGCGGCCAGCGCGCCCTCGACTGGGGTCTCGTGGACGGGCTTGCGCCCCGCAGCCGCTTCGAGGGGCGGGTTCGGGAGCGCGCGGAAGCGCTCGCCGAATCCTCGCCGGTCCCGGCGCCGGAGTCCGGCATCGAGCTGGATCCGCTCGGGCCGGAGGAATCGGAGGACCGACTCCGCTACCGGCACGTGGAAGTGGCCTTCGACCGGGGCGAACGCTCGGCGGAGCTGACGGTTCGCGCTCCCGACGAGCCCTTCCCGGCGACGGCGGAGGCGCTTCGCGCCGCCGGTGGATCGTTGTGGCACCTGCGGCTCGCCCGGGAACTTGACGACGCCCTCTGCCGGCTGCGCTTCAACGAAGCCGAGACCGGCGTGATCCTGCTTCGGTGCGCCGGAGACCCGGATGCGGTGCGGGAAGCCGACGATCGCCTGCGATCGCTCGATTCGGCGTGGCTGGCGCGCGAGTCCCGTTTCCGGATGGCGCGAGCGCTGCGAAGGCTCGACCAGACGGCGCGCAGCTTCTTCGCCGTCGGAGAATCCGGGGAGCGGTTCACCGGCACCCTCGCCGAACTGCTCCTCGCCAGCGACCGCTCCTTCCTCTGCGACGATCTCGACAGCCCGGCCGGAGTCGAACTGACCGCGCTCAACTTCGGCGCCTACCCGATGGGCAACGGCCTGTCCCGGCTCGAGACCCGCTTCGTCGGCGAGCCGCAGCGAGTGGAAGCGCTGCGCCGGGGGGGAGCCCCGGGAGGAGTGTTGCCGGCCGCCGAAGCTCTCGCCGCCGGCCTCGCGACCTTCGCTCCCGACGACCTGGACTGGGACGACGAGCTCCGCCTGGCGATCGAGGAGCGCGCCCGCTTCTCTCCCGACGCCCTGACCGGCATGGAGGCGTCGCTCCGCTTCGCCGGGCCCGAGACCATGGAGACCCGCATCTTCGGGCGCCTGTCGGCCTGGCAGAACTGGATCTTCCAGCGGCCGAACGCGATGGGCGAGCGCGGAGCGCTGGCGCTCTACGGGAAGCCGCGCCGTCCGGCGTTCGATTGGGAACGCACCTGATCATTCGAATGTCCGATCTCGACGCCCGCATCCCGAACAACGTGGGTCTCTCCGGGGACCGCAGACTCCAGCGGGCGCTGCTGCGGTGGCAGCCGGGGTTCCTGCGCTGGTGGAACGAAATGGGACCGGAAGGCTTCCAGGGCGACGACGTCTTCCTCCGGACCGCGGTCTCGGTGGAGCCCTCCGGGTGGTCGCACTTCGACTACGTGCGGATGCCCGACTACCGGTGGGGCATCTTCCTCGCGCCGGCCGAAGAGGATCGCCGGATCGGCTTCGGCGACTTCCTCGGCCAGCCGGTCTGGCAGCAGGTCCCCGGCGAGTTCCGGGCCGACCTGCGCCGTCTCATCGTGACCCAGGGCGACACCGAGCCGGCGAGCGTGGAGCAGCAGCGGATGCTGGGCAAGACCGCTCCGAGCCTCTACGACCTGCGCAACCTGTTCCAGGTCAACGTGGAGGAGGGTCGCCACCTGTGGGCGATGGTCTATCTGCTCCACTCCTGGTTCGGTCGCGACGGTCGGGAGGAGGCCGAGGCGCTTCTCGCCCGTCACAGCGGGGACGAGGACCGCCCCCGGATCCTCCAGGCGTTCAACGAACCGATTGACGACTGGCTGAACTTCTACCTGTTCACCATGTTCACCGACCGGGACGGGAAGTACCAGTTGCTCGCACTCGCCGAGAGCGCTTTCGATCCACTGTCGCGCACGACGCGGTTCATGCTCACCGAAGAGGCGTTCCACATGTCGGTGGGCGAGACCGGCGTGGGCCGCATCATCGAGCGGACCGCGGTTCACATGGCGGAGAGCGATCAGGATCCCCGCGCCGCCGGGCTCTTCGATCTCGCCCTGATCCAGCGGCACATCAACTTCTGGTTCACCGCGTCGCTGGATCTCTTCGGCAGCGAGATTTCCTCGAACGCGGCGCACTACTTCGCTTCCGGTCTCAAGGGGCGGGCGCGGGAGAAGCGCCGGGACGATCATGCTGCGCTCGACGGGGTCCGCGTGCTCGATGCGCCGGAAGGGGAGGGGTTGGTTCGCCGCGAGGTTCCGCTCCGGAACGCGATGAACGAAGCGCTCCGCGACGACTACATCGCCGATTGCCGGCGCGGCCTGAAGCGCTGGAACCGGATCCTCGAGTCCCGCGGCCTGCCGGACCGGCTCACCTTGCCGAGCCGCCGGTTCCACCGACGGATCGGCATCTATGCCGGAGGCCGGTTCGATCCGGACGGCAACCTGATCTCCGAATCCGAGTGGGCGGCTCGCCGCGACCGGTGGCTGCCCACCGACGACGACCGGAAGTACGTCCGCAGCCTCATGGTTCCGGTCACCGAGCCCGGGAAGATCGCGAACTGGATCGCCGAACCCCGTCGCGGCGTTCACGGGCGGCCCTTCGGCTTCGAGTATGTCCGCCGCGCCTGAGCCCGGGCCTGAGATCGGGCCCGATCTCGGGCCTGAGCTCGAGACAGACGGGTAGCGCGGCCGTGGAGGTTGTCCTCGCCGGCGCCCGGCGCACGCCGATCGGCCGGTTCGGCGGAGCGCTGGCGCCGCTGACGGCGCCGGAGCTGGGCGCGGCGGCGGCGGGGGCGGCGCTCGAGGCGGCCGGCGTCCCGCGCGACGCCGTGGACGAGGTCATCTTCGGCAACGCCCGCCAGGCGGGGATCGGTCCGAATCCGGCGCGGCAGATCGGACGGCGGGCGGGTCTCGCCGACGAGGTTCCGGCGCGCACGGTGAACCAGGCCTGCGCCTCGGGCCTTCGGGCGATCCTGGACGCCGCCGCCGCGATCCGGCTGGGGGAAGCCCGGGTCGTGCTCGCCGGGGGCGTGGAGAGCATGAGCAACACGCCGTACCTGCTCCGCGACATCCGGTGGGGGGCGCGGCTGGGAGACGGACGGGTCGAGGACGGGATGTTCCGCGACGGATTCCACTGCCCGCTCGCGGATCAGCTCATGGGGGAGACCGCCGAGACGCTCGCCGACCGCTACTCGATCTCGCGGGAGGCGTCCGACCGTTACGCGGCGCGCAGCCAGAACCGGGCGGAGGCGGCCGCGGACGAGGGCCGCTTCGAGTCCGAGACCGCGCCGGTGCGGGTTCGCGGCCGGAAGGGGGAGACCGTCGTCGCTCGCGACGAGAACCCCCGTCGCGGCGTGACGCCGGAGTCGCTCCGCCGCCTCAAGCCGGTGTTCCGCCGGGACGGCGTGGTCCACGCGGGCAACGCATCGGGAATCACCGATGGAGCGGCCGCGGTCGTGGTCCTCTCGGAAGACGCCGCCCGCGAGCACGGCGTCGAGCCGATGGCGCGCCTCGAGGGCGCCGCAACCGCCGGCGTGGATCCCCGGATCATGGGAATCGGCCCGGTCCCGGCGGTGCGAAGCCTTCTCGGCCGCACCGGGCGGTCTCTCGACGAGATCGCCCTCGTCGAGCTGAACGAGGCGTTCGCTCCGCAGGTGCTCGCCTGCGTCCATGATCTGGAGCTCGATCCGGACCGGCTCAACGTGAACGGCGGCGCCATCGCGCTCGGTCACCCGATCGGCGCGACCGGCGCGCGGATCGTGGTGACTCTGCTCCACGAGATGGAGCGGCGCGATGTCCGCCGCGGCATCGCCACCCTGTGCGTTTCGGGCGGCATGGGCGTCGCCGCCCTCCTCACCCGCTGAAGGGGCGAGCGGCAGGAGCCGAAGGCGCGTGGCCGATCTGGAGATCCACCGGGGAGACAACCTGGAGGTTCTCTCGCGATTCGAGGACGGTTCGTTCGATCTGATCTACATTGATCCGCCATTCAACACCGGTCGGGAACAGTCGAGAACGAGGATCCGCGTGGTCCGCGACCGGAACGGCGACCGGACCGGGTTCGGCGGGCATCGCTATCGCACCGTGAAACTGGGGACTGCGGCTTTCTCCGACGGGTTCGATGACTTTCTCGAGTTCATCGAACCCAGGCTCCGGGAGGCGCGCCGGCTGCTGGCTCCGACCGGGAGTTTCTTCCTGCATCTCGATCCGCGCGAAGTCCACTACTGTCGGGTGCTCCTGGATTGCATCTTCGGCCGGGAGTCCTTTCTCAACGAGATCATCTGGTCCTACGACTACGGCGGGCGGTCGAAGCGCCGGTGGTCTCCGAAGCACGACAACATCCTCTGGTATGCGGCGGACCCGAAGCGCTATACCTACCGATACGACGCGATCGACCGAATCCCCTACATGGCCCCCGCCCTCGTGGGCGCGGAGAAGGCGGCGCGCGGCAAGACTCCGACCGATGTCTGGTGGAACACCATCGTGAGTCCGACCGGGAAGGAGAAGACGGGCTATCCGACCCAGAAGCCGCTTGCGATCCTCCGTCGCATCGTGGAGGTGCACTCGAATCCGGGCGACCGCGTGCTCGACTTCTTCGCGGGGAGCGGCACCACCGGTGAGGCGGCGATTCGCGCCGGACGCCGGGTCGTCCTGGTGGACGACAATCCGGCGGCGATCGAGGTCATGCTTCGCCGTCTCGCTTTCGCGGGCCCGACTCTCCACGAAGGCGGTCACGCGGTCCCGCCGCCGACACCGGAGCAAGGATCCCGTCAACCGAATTCAGGATCCCGACCTCGGCATCCGCTGCCCTGAAGCCAGCGCGCGCCGCCGCGTCGGATGCGCTCAGCGGCGGCGGTTGCGGAAGTACTCGACCTGCCAGCGGCGGACGGCGCGGTTGTGCTCGCCGAGCGAACGGCTGAACTCGTGAGTCCCGTCGTTGCGGGAGACGAAGTAGAGGAAGTCGGTCTCCTCCGGCTGGAGCACGGCATCGAACGCGGCGAGGCCGAAGGACGAGATCGGCCCCGGAGGGATTCCCCGGACCTGGTAGGTGTTCCACGGGGACTCCATCCGGAGGTCGTCGCGGCGGATGTTGTTCCCGCGGTAGCCGTTCCGGCGCATCGCGTAGAGAATGGTGGGGTCGGACTGGAGCGGCATCCCGAGGCGCAGCCGGTTCCAGAACACCGACGCGATCCGGGGACGCTCGGGCGCGCTCCCCGTCTCCTTTTCCACGATGGACGCGAGCGTGGCCAGCTCGCGCAGCGACCGGCTGCGCGCCTCGCCGAGGGCCTGTCGCTCCGCGTTCCACAGCCTCCGGAACTGCCCCACCAGGACGCCCGCTACCTCGGCCGGCTTCACCTCCGGCGAGAGCCGGTACGTGCTCGGGAACAGGTAGCCCTCCAGATCCGTCGCTTCCGGGTCGAGATCGCCGATCAGGCGACGGGTGGAGGTCTCGTCGCGGAACAGAGCCTCCAGGACGGCGGCGTCCCCGAAGCCCTGGCGCTCCACCGCCGCCGCGGTGGCCGCGAGGTCGAGGCCCTCCGGAATCGTGAGGCTCACCGTCGCCACCTGGCCGGCGGCGATCCGTTCCATGACCTCGAAGCCGGTGAGCGGCTCGTCGAAGCGATAGAGACCGGCCTGAAGCCGGCGGTCGAGGGCCCGGTCCTCGACGCCCCACGCGAAGGCGGCGGCGTCCCGGATGATCCCGGCCACTTCGAGCCGCTCGGCGAGGGAGTCCACCGTGGATCCGGGTCCGACGCGGAAGGCGACCGCGCCGTCGTGGGCGGCGAAGGGCGAGTTCAGGCTGCGCTCGTACTCGGCGAAGCGTCCCAGCCAGCCGAAGGCGGCGGCGACGATCGCGGCGCCGACGACCACGGACAGCCACCGCCCCGGCGAGACGGCGCCCCGGGGCCGGATCCGCAGACCCCTTCGCCGAAAACGCTGGCGGTGGACCGGCCCTGCTAGCCCGGCGGGCGCCGGAGGTACCGGACCGCGAGATCCATCCACGGATCCTCCTCGTCCAGATCCGAGACCGCGATCCCGAGCTCTTCCTCGAGCTCGCTCACGCTGCGCGTGGGAGGCACCCCGACGCCGAGGATGTCCTCGCCGTCCGGCGTCTGGTAATGCGCGGTGGTGAGCAGCAGGGCGTCGCCCGCGGGCAGTTCGACGAGCTCGGCAACGCCCGTCCGTCCGGCGGTGCGGCGGCCGAGGATCTCGGTGTCGGGTCGCTCGGAGAGCGCCGCGGCGAGCACCTCGCCGGGGCACACGGTGTCCTCGGCGATCAGGACCAGGAGCGGTCCGTCCCAGACCGGATCCGCCTCGGCGGACGGAATCTCCGCCGGAGTCTCCTCCTCCCGCCCGCCGGGCCCGCGCCGCGCCAGAATGCTCCCGACGCCGGAAGTGAACCGCCCCGCCGCTTCGACTCCCGCGCCGCAGTCCACGCCCCATCCGCGGCTACCGCGAAGATCCAGCACGAGGCTCCCCGCCCCCGCCGCCCGGAGATCCGCGAGCGCCGCTCCCAGCTCGTCGGCGGCGCCGGCGTGGAAGCGCCGGATGCGCGCGGTCGCGACGCTTCCGTCGAGTCCGCTCTCCACGGGGGGCGGCGGGAGGACGGCGCGTTCCACGACCACACTCGTCGAATCGGCGTCGGCTTCGTTCCGGACGCCGAGCTCCACCGAGCTCCCGGGCGCGCCCGCCAGCAGGAGCCTGGCGGCCGGGATCCGGAGATCGCGCGTGTTGCGCCCCGCGATCGAGACGAGCGCCGCCCCTTCCTCCAGTCCGGCCGCCTCCGCCGGCGATCCGGGCAGCACATCGTCCACATGGATGTAGTACCGCTTCTCGAGGCCGATCCCGATCGAGGCCGGGAACTCGGCCCGTCGGCGATAGCGCTCGGTCTCCTCGGCGCTGAGATACGTGCTGTCGTCGTCGAGTGCGTCGAAGATGCCGCGGATGGCGCCATCCATGAGCGTTTCGGCTTCGACCGGCTCGAGATACTGCTCGCGCACCAGCATCAGGGCGCCGTGGAAGACCTCGAGCGCCTGATAGACGTCCCGCTGCAGCGCGGACGCCGGAGTGGGCAGCCGAACCGACGGGAACGAGGCGAGTCCGGCGAGCAGAGCGGCCGCCACGCCGCCGACGACGATGCCGACGACGATGAGCCCGGCCTTCCTGAGCCGGCCGGAGACAGTGGATCGCAGCGGCGCGGTCATGGGTCGGAAGACTCGGTCGGGCGCCGATCCGCGGGGTCGGTCGGGCTCAGGAGCCGGAGACCTGGAACTCGACGACCTCGGTCACCGACTGCTCGCCCAGCCCGTCGCGGATCGTGATCTCGGCGGTGTAGTTCCCCGCCTCGAACGGCTCCTGCCTGCCGTCGGCGAAGAGGCGCGCCAGGGGCACGTCCACGATCGCGATCGAGAGCTCCGCGGACGCGAGCTGGAAGGCGGTCGGGTTGTAGCGGAGGTACTGCGTCCCGTCCTTCTTGAAGGTGATCTGCCAGGAGAGGTTCGCCTGGTCGCCGTTCGCCTGGTATCCGTAGGCGTTGAACACGACGCGGAATGCGGAACCCGGCTCGTACACCGAAGAGATGCGGGGGATGAAGTGGAACCCGCCCACGAGCAGCGCCCGTCCGGGCACCGGGGTGAAGTCCTCGATCCGGCTGCCGTCGCTGAAGCGCGCCAGCGTGGACACCGTGAGCGTGTCCGCGTTGAAGTCGGGCGACTCCAGGTCGATGTTCATCGTCCCGTAGGCCTCGCTCCGGGGATCCCGCACCCCGATCCGCACCGTGTAGGGCCCCGAGGGCATCTGCATCGGGAGTTCGATCACCGCGCCGCCGCCGTCTGTCCTCGCCAGATCCACTTCCTCCTCGGCCTGTCCGATCACCGTGCCGAGCATGTCCTCGACGCTGTAGAAGACCTGCATCCGGTCCGAGAGCCCGGAGGCGTCCGCAATCGAGATCACCGACGCCACGTAGGTGTCGTTCGTGTTCGAGCGGAAGAAGGAGAACTCGGGATCCATCGAAATCGCTTCGCTGATCGGGCCGCCGTCGCGGAGGGCGTTCAGGATCTGCTTGGCCGGGCTGTTCGGATCGAAGAGATCCTCGAGCTCGCGGAGCCTGCCTTCCTCGTCGCGGGCGTAGTTGATGCTCGGCCACGCGATCTGGCGCTGGCGAGCGCGCTCCAGGGCGGTCTCGATCTCCTCGTTGCGGACGAGGCGCATCCCCAGGTTCGTGGACCGGAACTCGAGCTCGAGCCCGTCGGGGAGGCCGCGGTCCGGGTTGGGCACGTAGGTGAACTTCATGCCGCCGCCACCGGGGCCGCCGAAGCCGCCGCCTCCGCCGCCGCCCATGCCGGCGCCGGGACCGCCGCCGCCCTCGGCCACCGGGTTGCTCCCGGTCGCGCCTGCGGGCGGGCGCGCGCCGCCAGGGCCGCCGCCGCGTCCGCCGGTCTGCTCGCGGTTGTCCGGGGGGCCGAGCAGGAGCATCACGAGCGCCATATCCGTCTGCGAGCCCCGCTGGCCGCGCCGGCCGAACTGGTCATCGGCCTGCTCCCGCCAGTTCTCGAAGCCGTCCTTCGCTTCGTTCGTCCGGTTCGTCGGGGTCGGATCCCGCCGCGCCCAGAAGAGCTCCTGGAACAGGTCGCGATCGTCGCGATCGATCTCCTGGAAGAGCTGGCGCTCCTGCTCCGTCATGATGACGCTGACCTCTTCCATCCAGCGCCGGTCGCCGCGGCTGAGGTCGTCCTGTGCGAGAGCCGGGGCCGCGAGTCCGAGGACCAGCGTCGCGGCGATGAGCGGGGGAGGGAGGTGCCTCGGGATCTTGATCATGACGTCTCCGGCGAGAGTGGCCGCAAGACGACGGCGGCCCGAATTTGCGAACTGGTAGCCGCCAAGAATACGCTTCCGGTGGGGCCGTCGCAACCGCAAATCGGTTGCGGGGGCGCGCTAAACTCGTTCCTCGTGTCTTTTTCCATGTTCCCGGCAGGATGCCAGCCGGGGATCCGCCCGGTTTCCGTCCGACGACGCTGGGTGCGCGCGTTCGCGGCGACCGTCGGCCTCGCGGCGTTCGTCGGAGCCGCTTGCGGGACGGCGCCCAAGCGGACCTGGACGGTGGACGAGATCCGGGCCGATCTGAACCACCGGATCACCCCCGAGGTGCTCGCCCGCGTCGAGATTCCGTTCGAGATCGACGACGAGATCCGCGAGCTGGCGTTCCGGGTCACGGAGAACCTTCGCTCCGACCGGGAGAAGATGCTGGCGATCATCCGCGCCATCCGGGCTCACACCGGCGGTTCGATCTCCTACGACTGGCTCTCGAACAAGACGGCCAAGGCGGTCTTCCGCGAAGGGCGGGGGAACTGCCTCGCCTACACGAACCTGTTCGTGGGGATGTCGCGGGCCGTGGGAGTGGAAGCCGTTTATGTGGACGTCACCACGATCGAGGCGGTTTCGCGCGAGGCCGAGGTCATCGTGAACAGCGGCCACATCACCGGCGGCGTCAAGGACGGTCCGGACCTCATCGTCGTGGACTTCACCGCGACCCCGGAGCGGGAGTACGCCGGTCAGCGGATCATTGACGACTTCGAGGCCATCGCGAACTTCTACAACAACCAGGGCTTTCTCTACGGCTATTTCGCCGAGGCGCTCGCCGACCAGGGCGGATTCGATCCCCTGGCGCGGGAACTCGAGATGTACGACCTGGCGCTCTCGATCCGCCCCAACTTCAACCGGGCCCGGAACAACCTCGGAGTTGCCTACAAGCGCCGGGGCCGGGTGGACGAAGCGATCGAGCAGTACCGCCTCGCGCTCGAACTCGAACCCAGGTTCACCGAGGCGCGGGCGAATCTGGCGAGCGCCTACTACTCCATGGGAGACACCGGACAGGCGATCCGCGAGTTCCAGACGGCGGCCGAGTTCGACGGCTCGAACGCCTATGTCCAGTACCACCTGGGCGTGCTGCACTACCACCAGAAGGAGTTCCGCCGGGCGGCGGACTACTTCCGCAAGGCGATGTCGAGGGACCGGAAGATGGCGGACGCCCGCTTCTTCCTCGGCGAGACCCTGATGAAGATGGGGGACGAGGAAGGCGCGATGGACGCCTACGAGCGGGCCATCGCCATCGACCCGAACTACATCGCCGCGCGGGCGAAGCTGGACCAGCTCCGGGACGCCCGTTCGGCGCGGGACCGATCCGGGGCGTCCGGCCCGTCCCGCTGACCGGTCTCCCGGTCGTCCAGGCGCGCGGTTGCGGGTCTCCGGCAACACGACGGGCCTGAAGGCCCGGGACCGGAGGGTTCTCGAGAAACTGGGTCAGCGGCGGCTGCCGCCCGCGGCGCTGGTCACGCGCGAGTTCGCCCGTCAGCTCGCCGGAGTCTCGAGGAGGATCCGGCGCCAGGTCGGGGTGCTGGTGAACCGGAAGGGAGCGGTCACCTGGGTCGGCGTGGGGGATGCGCACCGGATCGAGCTGCCGGATCTGAAGCGCCAGCGCGCCGCCGGAGTGCGGCTGCGGGGGCTGCGCTGCGTCCACACCCATCTCGATGACAAGCCGCTCACCCGGGACGATCTCGCGGACCTGGCGCTGCTGCGGCTGGACCTCATGGCCGCGCTCTCGGTCCGCGAGGACGGGCTGCCGGGCCTCGTCCACGCCGCCCACCTCCGTCCGCCCGGACCGAACGGGCGCGGCCGGCGGGAAGAGGAGGCGCCGTGGCAGCTCCTCGACCCGGCGCCGCCGTGGGGCCTCGAGCTGGATTGCGCGGCGCTCATCGCCGATCTCGAGCGGGAGTTCGCCCGGCGCGCGCCGCGACGGCCGCCGGGACGCGGCTTTGCCGGAAGGGCGATCCTGGTGGGAGCGGCCGACCGCAGCGACGGCGATGTCCGGCTCGAGGACGCCGTCCGCGAGCTGGGAGAGCTGGCGCGAGACGCGGGACTCGTGGTCGTGGACTCCGTGCTCCAGCGTCGGGCGCGCCTCGATCCCCGCACTCTGGTCGGAAAGGGCAAGCTGGAGGCGCTCGTCATCCGGGCGCTGGATCGGGGCGCCGACGTGATCCTGTTCTCCCGGGATCTGAGTCCGTCGCAGGCGCGCAACCTGTCGCGCGCCACGGATCTCAAGGTGCTGGACCGCAGCCAGTTGATCCTCGATGTGTTCGCCCGGCGGGCCACCAGCCGGGAGGGAAAGATCCAGGTCGAACTGGCCCAGCTCCGATACCGCCTGCCGCGGCTGGTCCAGCGGGACACGTCGCTGTCCCGGCTCGCCGGGGGCATCGGGGGACGGGGGCCGGGGGAGACCCGCCTGGAGGTGGATCGGCGCCGGGCGCGTCAGCGCATCGGGCGGTTGCAGCGCGAGCTGGTTCGGGTCGCGTCGCATCGGCAGTTGCGGCGGCGGCGTCGGGATGCGCGCGGGCTCCCGGTCGTTTCCCTGGTGGGCTACACGAATGCGGGCAAGTCCACGCTGCTGAACCGGCTCACGCGCAGCGATGTGCCAGCCGGGAACCGGATGTTCGAGACTCTCGATCCGGCGAACCGTCGGCTGCGGGTGCCGGTGGAGCGCGAGGTTCTGCTCGCCGACACCGTGGGGTTCATCCACGACCTCCCGCCGGACCTGATCGAGGCCTTCCGGGCGACCCTCGAGGAAATCTCGGCGGCGTCCCTGCTCCTTCAGGTCGTGGATGCGAGCGATCGTCGGCTCCGCGCGCGATCCGGGGCCGTCGAGACGCTGCTCCGCGAGCTGGGGTTCCACGAGATCCCCCGCGTCGTGCTGCTGAACAAGGTGGACCGACTCGATGCCGCCGCCCGCGCCTCTCTCCCCCGCCGGCTCGCCGGAGCCGAGACTCTCCAGGTTTCGGCCCGCTCCGGGGAGGGGCTCGGCGCGCTGCTCGCCGCGGTGGCCCGCCTCATTCCGATGCGGCGCCCGGGTTCGGGCCCGGCGCATCTGCGCCCCGCACCGACGGACGTCGGTGCGGGGTCGTCCGCGGCGTGACGCCCCGGACAGGGAGCTGGATCCTTGCTCCGACCCGCCGCCGGCGGAGTCACGCGGGGTCGGAGAACCCCTCCCAGCCGTGGCGCCCGGCCTCGGCGCCGAGGTGGAGGAGGCTGTCGAGTCGCAGCGGGTGGACCTTCCCGGCGGCGACCGCCGCCTTGACCCCGCAGTCGGGCTCGGCGTCGTGGGCGCACCCGGCGAACCGGCAGTCCGCGGCGAACGGCGCGAGGTCGGGATAGGCCGCCCGCACCTGTTCCCGGGTCAGGCCGTCGATGCCCAGCGCCCGGACGCCGGGGGTGTCCACGATCTCCCCTCCGCCGGGCAGCTCGACGATTTCCGCGCTCGTCGTCGTGTGACGGCCGCGCCCGCGGCGATCCAGAGACCCGCTTCGCCGCCCCGGGATCCCGAGCGCCGAGAGCAGTTCGGTCTTCCCGACGCCGGAGTGCCCGAAGAGGACGGATCGTCCGGCGGCGACCGCCTCCCGGAATGCGCCGACGCCGGCGCCGGTCCGGGCGCTGGTGCGATGGACATCGAGGGCGAGGGCCCGGTAGCGGCGGAGGTCGTCGTCCAGGCGGTCGAGATCCTCCGGCTCGGCGAGGTCCAGCTTGTTGAACACGAGCGCGGGGGTCACGCCGGCGTCGTGCGCCACGACCAGCGCGCGGTCCACGAATCCGGTTCGCCAGGGGGGCTCCCGGAACGCCGAGACCACGAAGAAACGGTCCAGATTCGCCGCCACGACCCGCAGCTCCCGGCGGTCCGGCGGCCCCATGACCCGTCGCAGCGCGTTCCGCCGCGGCAGCACCTCGACCACGCGGCGGCGCCGGCCCACGGACTCGATCCGGACTTCGTCGCCGACGACCACGATTCCGGCGCGGGGCCTGCCTCGCGGACCGAAGAGCCGCCCGCCCACGGCGCACCGCCGTCGTCGGCCCCGGATGCGCGCTGTGACATCGCGGCGGGTGACCCGGACCACGGCGCCGGAGTCCCTCGTTCGGCCCACGGCCTCCATGCTATCCCCCGTCCGGGAGCGTCCGGGCTCTGCTAATTTTCCCTCAGGTTCCCATGTCGCATCCGGCGCCCGCCCCCGGCATCTCCGGTCGCCCGATCCTCCTTCCGGCCGCGACGGCGCTGGTTCTGAGCCTTCTTGCGCCCGGCGGAGCGACGGCCTCGACCGTCGAGTTCGTGCCGCTGGGAGAGATGGCCCAGCGCGCCGATCAGATCCTGACGGGTCGGGTCGTCGGCGTGCGCAGCCAGCTCAGCGCGCGACGCACGAGCATCCACACCTTCGTCACCATCGAGGTGGACGAGTGGTTCAAGGGGGGGCGCAGCGGCCCGGTGGTGACGCTCCGGGTCCTCGGAGGAGAGGCCGAGGGCTATCGACTCCTCGTCGCCGGCGCGCCCTCCTTCGAGGTCGGCGAGGAGGTGCTGGTCTTCACGGACGGCGGGGCCGGGCGCATTCCGACCGTGTTCGGGCTGGGGCAGGGCAAGTTCCGGCTGGAGCGGGACGCCGCGACCGGGCGTCGGAAGCTCTCCCGCTCGCTGGCCGGGCTCAACCTGGTCGCGTCCGGCGCCTCCGCTCCGCTCCATCCGGCGCCGGCCCCGCCCGCCACTCTCGACGAAGTCGAGGCCGTCGTCCGCTCGGCGCTCGCGGCGCAGTGATGAAGAGCGAGCCATTCCGCACGCGAGCGATGCGTCCGCTGGTGGCGGCGGTCATCTGCGCTTTCGCTCTCCCGCTCGGAGGCCCGCCCGCGGCGTCCGGCTACCAGCTCGTGGGCGGCGCCACGTTCCGGTGGCCGCCGCAGCTCGACGCCGTGCCGTACTGGGTGGCGAATCGGGACGACAACTGGATGACCGTCGAGGATGTCGTGACCGAGACGCGGGCCGCCATGAACACCTGGGATCAGATCGCCCAGGCCGACCTCACGCTGAGCTACCAGGGGCTCACGAACCAGCGGCCGTTCGATTTCTTCGACCGCACGAACACGGTCGGGTTCTCGACGCGCGAGCACCTGCGGGAGCTCGGGCTCTCGGAGGCGACGCTCTCCGTGACGAGCTGGCTGAACTTCGTCGGCACCGGGCATATCGCCGAGTCGGACATCCTGGTGAACCCGGCGTTCAACTGGACCGACACACCCGAGCGGGGCGGCTGGGACTATCGCTCGCTGATGGTCCACGAGGTCGGGCACTTCCTCGGGCTGGGCCACTCCAACGTGGGTCGCGACGCCGGGGACGGGCTGCTCGCCGGATCCGCCATCATGTGGCCGTATTCGTTCGGCTCCATGAGCAGTCTCGGACGCACGCTGACCGACGATGACATCGCCGGCATTTCGGTGCTCTACCCCGGGCCCGCGCGCGAGACCGGCGCCATCTCGGGCATCGTCCGCCGCGACGGGGTCGGCGTCTCCCACGCCCACGTGACGGCCTTCGAGCCCCACGCGGGGCACACCGTGGGGGCGTGGGCCGATGCAGCGGGTCGGTTCGAGCTCGGCGGCCTGGTTCCGGGCCGCTACGTGGTGCGGGCGAATCCGATCCCCGAGACCCATCCGGCGGGCGCCTATTTCTTCAGCCACGCGGTCGTGGACCGGGATTTCCAGGTGACGATCCTGCCGCGGTTCGTGGTTGTCCGGCGGGACGAAGCCACCGAAGTGGAGATCGAGGTCCTTCCGTGATCCCGCGGCGGCTGGGGTCCGCCGTCGTGGCGCTCGGGTGCGCGGCTCTGCCGCTCTTCCCCGCGTCCGCGTCCGCCGCGCCCGCCGCCGGGGCGAGCCGGAAGCCGATCGTCGGGCTCCTGGACGCGGCCCGCGCCGCCGGCGGCGGCTACGCGCCGGTGGCGACGGATCGGTGGGGGGCCGCCGCGACGCCGCAGGCCCAGGCCGGCATGGCGCCGGTCTTCGCCCCCGGAGGCGAGTGGGCCCGGGCCGAGGCGGCGGCGCTGATCGGGAGCCAGCGGGTGAATCAGGATCTCGGTTTCTCCCGCAACATCTTCCAGACCGTCTCCGCCGAGGCCGACGATGTGGGGTTCGGGGAGCACTACGGCGCCCGCGGCGCGGTCTTCGTGAGCCCCTATCTCGGTCTCGAGGCGGGCTACACCCGCACGACGACGATGTTCGACATCCGGATCGAGGACGAGGATGCCGGACTCGTCCTGTTCGACGAGGGCCTGGTCCAGAAGAGCAACGAGTTCACCGCCGCCGCGGTGGCCCAGGTGGCGCTCGCGGCGGTGACGCCCTATCTGAGCGTCGGCTACGGCTGGAGGGAGAGTGAAGTCGAGGGCGACGCGCCGTTCCGCACCGGGGCCCTCGTGTTCGGGGCCGGGATCAAGGTGCCGTTCCCCCTGTTCCCGGCGGCGATCGCCTTCGACTACCGGTTCGTTCGTTACGGAGGCCCCGAAGGCCCGCTCGAGCTCGTCGAAGGGGGGACCGACGGGGCCACGATCTCCGCGCTCACCCTCGGCATCCTGTTCCGCTTCGGGGAGCGCGACTGAGTCGGGCCGCCGAATTCGCCGTCGGGCCGCGGTTACAATGCGCCGCCGTCGCCAGCGGTCCGCTGGCGGCCGTGACGGGCAAGCCGGTGTAGCTCAGGGGCAGAGCAGCTGATTCGTAATCAGCAGGTCGGTGGTTCAAATCCACTCGCCGGCTCCCGGTGGCGGGAACGGAACGGCGGGGTCCGGCGGGTTCGCTGCGGCTTTCGTCACCGGCGGCGGAGCGCGCTCAGCGCGAGACCGCCTCCGAGGGTGAGGAGGAGGGGGATTCCTCCGTAGAGAAGAACCCCGACGGGGCCGAAGAGTCCGCCGACGACCGCGCCGAGCGCCGACACCGGAGTCGCCGCCAGCCAGGCGACGACGGGCCAGCGCGGTGGTCGCTCCGTTTCCCGCGCGAGGCGCCGCCGGGTCCAGACGAGAGGGACCGCGAACGCGCATCCGGCGCAGTACATGACGAGCAGGTTGCCGAAGGCGGCGGGCGGGGGCCATCCTCCGCCGATTCCCATGAGGATCAGCCGGGACCCGGCGACGACCAGGAACAGCGCGAGATAGACGCCGCCCCAGAGAAAGGCGCCGCGGTAGCGCGGTCTCCCGGTCGCTCCGGTCATGCGTTCCCCGGCGCGGGCCCGTCCACCCGGGCGCCGAGTCTCCGGAGGTCTCCGGTGCGTCCCACCAGCGTGAGCCGGTCTCCGGCGCCGAGCCGGCGCGCGCCGCGGGGCGCCACCGTCACGTCGCCCGAATCCGCTGTCACCGCCATGACCAGGACGTTGGCGCGTCCCCCGATCACGGCGTCGGCCAGCGTCTTCCCGGCCAGCGGGGAGTCCCGCGCGATGGTCAGGGCGCCGGTCTCGAAGTGGCCCCGCGCCACATCCTGGATCCTGGGGGCGATCCGGGCCGCGCCCTCGTGACTCAGCATCCAGAGCAGGACTTCCCCGGCGGTCCGGTGGGGCGAGACCACGTCCTGCGGCTGGGCGCCCGCTCGCTGGAGGTTCGCCACGGATCGCTCCTCTTCGGATCGCGCCACGACCCGGATCTCCGGGTGGAGTCCCGTCGCGGTCATCGCGATCGAGAGGTTGTCGCCGTCGTTGGGAAGGAGCGCGGCCACGACCGACGCGCGTCGGACGCCGGCGCGCTCGAGGATCTCCTCGCTGGTGGCGTCTCCGCGAAGCACCGGGATCCCGTCGCGGATTGCGGCCTCGGCGATGTCGCCGTCCTCCTCGATCACGGTGACGTGGTACCCGTGCCGGATCAGTCCGGGGACGAGCGTCTCGGCGATCCGCCCGAAGCCGCAGACGATGATGTGGTCCTTCATGCGACGAATCCTCCGTTCCAGGCGTCGTCTGGGGGCGTCCCGGAGTCTCTCCCCGATGCCGACCAGGGCGAAGCTGAGAGTCGCGACGCCGCCGACGATGAGAGCGACGGTGAACAGCTTGCCCCCCTCGCTCAGGGGTCGCACCTCGCCGAACCCGACGGTGGACAGCGTGATCACCGTCATGTAGAGCGCTTCCCGCAGCGTCCAGTCCTCGAGGAGCATGTAGCCCGCGGCGCCCCCCGCGATCACGAGCGCGGCGAGGAGCAGCGAGGGCCGGACGAGCGACAGGACCAGCCGCTCCACTCCGAGCGGGTGGCGGGGGCGCCGGGGTCGAAGCCGTCCCCGGAGCCACGCGAGGCGCGTCATCCCTCGCGTCGGAGATCGACGACGGTCACGGTCCGCGCCTGCCCTTCACTCAGGCGCCGGCATTCGGAACCCGGCATTCGGAACTCAGCTTTCAGGCGCTGGCGCTGGTCGGGAGTTCCGGGCATCCGGACCGCCGCAGGCGGAGGATTCGCGATCGCTGCGTCGCCACGCGGGTCCAGTCTGGATATGTGGGCGCCGATCGCCCGGCGGGCACAAAAAAGACCCTGGTGGCGGGGGCGGGATTCGAACCCGCGACCTTCGGGTTATGAGCCCGACGAGCTGACCTGACTGCTCCACCCCGCGTCCAAGGGAAGGTGAGTATAGCGCAACGTCCAGCATCGACGCCACGCCGGAACAACGGGCATCGGCGAGGCGTGGACCGGGCGACGGGCCGCGCGAAGCGAACGCCGCCCGGTCGGGTTTCCGGAGTGGACCACGCGGGGAACCGGTGGCCCGACTCCGGGGGTTCGGACCGGCCGTCCGGAAACCGCCGGCCCGGCAGTGGGCGTCAGCCCTTGAGGCGGTTCACCGCCCGCATGACCACGACCGTCACCACGCCAGCCGCCAGCGCGGTTGCGATGCTGCCGACGATGCTGTCGAGCTGCATGCCGAGGGCGGGGATCATGTTCATGGCGTCCGACATCGCGGCGACATGCGCCCCGACGGCGACCAGCACGTACTCGGACGGGCTCTCGCAGTCCACGTTCGTGTAGCCGTACACGAGGCCGGCGAGGACGAGCAGGAGGCCCGCCATCGGGATCATCCCGGCGGCGAATCCCTCGGCCAGAGCGAGGAGGAGCACCAGGCCCACAAGAATCCTCTGCATTTCGTCTCCTTTTCTACGGCATCGAGATGCCGTTGTGAGGCGCCGATCCCGAACCCCACGGGAACGGGAATCCGAAGCCGACGCAATCCATCCACCGCCCGTTGTACCACGTTTCGGCGGGCGGAGTCAATGCCGCCGAGTCGCCGCCAGACCACCGCCGAGTCGCCGCCCGAGTCACCGCCAGACCACCGCCGAGTCGCCGCCCGAGTCGCCGCCAGACCGCCGCCGAGTCGCCGCCCGAGTCACCGTAGGATGCGCCCGTGACGGCTCCGCAACGGTCCTTCCTTTCGCCGGTTGCATGGCTCTTCGTCGGCTATCTCCTCGCGGTGATCCTGTTCGGGGCGTGGGTGCGGATCAGCCACTCCGGAGACGGCTGCGGCGCGAACTGGCCCTCCTGTCACGGGGAGCTCCTCCCGTCGGATCCGGCGACCTCGACGCGGATCGAGTTCACCCACCGGGTGACCAGCGCGCTCTGCGGCGTCTTCGGCGTCCTGCTCGTCGGCTGGTCCTGGCGGCTCCACGGCCGGGGCCCGGTCACGACCGCCGCCGGCCTGACGCTGCTCTTCATCGTTCTCGAGGGCGCCATCGGCGCCGGCCTCGTGCTCGGCGAGCTGACCGGCGACAACGACTCGGCGGCGCGAGCCGTCGTGATCGCGCTCCACCTCGGGAACACCCTCGCCCTGACCGCTTTCGCCGCCCTGACCGCGTGGCGATCGAGCCGCCCGATGTCGTTCGGATTCCTGCCGCGACGGCGCGCCGCCTTCGCGGCCGGTCTCGCGCTCTTCGTGGTCACGGCGATGACGGGAGCGGTCACGGCGCTCGGCGACACCCTGTTCCCGCAGGCGGTGTCCGACGGCGGCCGCCTGGTCGCCCGGGTTCTCGACGGAGTCTCCGCCGGCAACCACTTCCTCGTGCGGCTGCGGGCGCTCCACCCGGCCGTCGCGATCCTCGCGGCCGTCCTGCTGTGCCTGCTTCTCCGCCCCGAGCTCCGCCGAAACCGCTGGGCGCGGGCCACCGTCGGCCTGGTCGCGGGCTCGGTCGCGATCGGCGCCGTCAATGTCGCGCTCGGCGCGCCGGGCTGGGTTCAGCTCGTCCACCTCGCGGCGGCCCAGGCGACCTGGATCGCACTGATCCTCACCTGCGCGTCCCTCGGTCCGCTCGGCTACGATACGGGGGCGCGGCCGCGCCGGTGAGAATCGAGCGCGAGACCCGGCGGCGAACCCTCGAAACGGCACGCGCGGCGCGCGAACCCGGGGGCCGACCTCCCGGTCGTGGATCCGCTCGAGCCCGTCGTGACGCCCTCCCAGACTCCAGCCGAACCGCTTCGCGTCGCGGCGGAGTCCTCCTCCGCCCTCGAGGAGCTCGCGACGCTCGACCGCGAACCGGATGTCGAAGCCTGGCGCGTCCGCTGGCTGGGTCGGCGGTCGCAGCTCGCCCTCGCGCTTCGCGGCCTCGGCCGGCTCCCCGCTTCCGAGCGCGCCGCCGCTGGCCGGGCCCTGAACCAGGCGAAGAAGGAACTCACCGAGGGCTGCCGCAACCGACTCGCGGAGCTCCGCGAACAGGCCACCCGGCGCCTCGGCGCGCTCGACGTGAGCCTTCCCGGCCGGCCGCTCCCTCGCGGCGGGCTCCATCCCATCACGCTCACGGAGCGCGCCGTCGTCGCGGCGTTCGCCGCCATGGGGTTCCACGTCATCGAGGGACCGGAAGTGGAACTCGACTACTACAACTTCGAGGCGCTGCGCATCCCGGCGGATCACCCGGCCCGCGACGCCATGGACACGTTCTGGCTGGCCCCTCCGGAGGGCGCAGACGCGCGGCGGTCCCGGCCGCTCCTGCTGCGGACCCACACTTCGCCGAACCAGATCCGGTTCATGGAAGCGAACGACCCGCCGATCCGGCTCATCGCCCCTGGCCGGACCTACCGGAACGAGGCCACGGACGCCACCCACGAGTGGATGATCACCCAGACCGAGGTTCTCGCCGTGGACCGCGGGCTCACGCTGGCGCACCTGAAGGGGACGCTCTACGAGTTCGCGCGGCGCCTGTTCGGGGAGGATCGCGAGATCCGCTTTCGATGCGACTACTTTCCCTTCGTCGAGCCGGGCGTCGAGGTCTCGGTGAGCAGTCCCGGCGGCTGGATCGAGATCCTGGGCGCGGGCATGGTCCACCCCGAGATCCTCGCCCGGATGGGCTACGACCCCGAGGCGTACACCGGTTTCGCCGCCGGTCTCGGCGTCGAGCGGATCGCCATGCTCCGTCACGGCATCCGCGACATCCGCCGCTTCTACGAGAACGACCTCCGCTTCCTGCGTCAGTTCTGACCCGGCCCCGTCGTGCGCGTCCCGCTGAGCTGGCTCGAGTCGCTCGTCCCCCTGCCGGAGGACATCCCGGCGCTCGCCCACCGACTCACGCTCGCCGGGCTCGAAGTCACGGACATCGAGCGGGTGGGAGGCGAGTGGAAGGGCGTCGTCGTCGGGCGCGTCCTCGAAGTGCGGCCCCATCCCGGCGCCGATCGGCTGCGGCTGGTCACCGTGGACCGGGGCGACGGAGCGCAGACCGTCGTCTGCGGCGCCCCCAACGTGGCGGCGGGGCAGGACATCGCCTTCGCCGGAGTGGGGGCCGTCCTCACCGATCCGCGCACCGGGAAGCCGCGCAGACTGAAGAAGTCCCGGATCCGGGGCGTCGTTTCGGGCGGCATGGTCTGCTCCGAGGCCGAACTCGGACTCTCGGGCGAGCACGCCGGGATCCTGGTGCTGGAGGATGCTCCCGCCGCCGGAACGCCGCTCGCCGACGTCCTCGGCGACCGGGTGCTCGTCTTCGACCTGACCCCGAACCGCGCCGACGCGCTCTCGATCGTGGGAGTGGCGCGCGAAGTGGCGGCTCTCACCGGAGCCCGGCTCAGGCTGCCCGAGACCGGCGTCGCCGCGACCGGGCCGGAAATCGCCGGTCGCGCCGGGATCGAGGTGGCGGCGCCCGATCTCTGCCACCGGTTCACGCTCGCGCTCATCGAGGATGTCCGGATCGGCCCGTCCCCCGCGTGGATGCAGGAGCGTCTCGCCGCCGCCGGGATGCGACCGATCAGCAACCTCGTGGACATCACGAACTACGTGATGCTGGAGCTCGGGCAACCCGTCCACGCGTTCGACGCCGATCGGGTGCGGGACCGCCGGATCCTGGTCCGGCGCGCCGAGCCCGGGGAGTCGCTGACCACGCTCGACGGCCGGGAACGGAAACTCGACCCGGACCGGCTCGTCATCGCCGATCCATCGGGTCCGATCGCGCTCGCCGGCGTCATGGGGGGGATCGAGACGGAAGTCACCGACGAGACCCGGAACATCCTGCTGGAGGTCGCGAACTTCCAGCCGACGAGCGTGCGCCGCACCGCCCGGGCGTTCGACCTCTTCTCGGACGCGGCCCGGCGGTTCGCGTGGGGACTGCCGCCCCAGCTTGCGCCGCTGGCCTCGGCCCGGGTCTGTCGCCTGCTCGCGGAACTCGCGGGCGGACGGGTGGCCGAAGGACTCCTCGACTACTGGCCGGAGCCCGAGGGGCCGGTGCACGTGCGTCTGCGCCGGTCGCGCATTCCCCAGGTGCTCGGGATGGAGGTGCCCCCGGCGGCCGTGGAGGATTCGCTGCGTCGGCTGGGATTCGGCGTCGAGTCGGTGAGCGGGTCCGATGCATCCCGGCCGGACGGCGCCGTGTGCGTCAACGTGCCCTACTGGCGGCGCGATGTCCGGGCGCCGGACGATCTGGTGGAGGAGGTCGCGAGGATCACCGGCTACGACGACCTGCCGGCGGCCCCCATCGAGGGCGCGGTGCCGCGGCATCCCCGTCTTCCCGCCCGCGAGCTGCGCGAGCGGGTGCGCGACCTCGGGGCCGACGCCGGGCTGTTCGAGGTGCAGACCTATTCGCTGGTCTCAGCGGAGGATCTCGCCGCGGTCCTTCCGCCGGAGTCGCTCGCCTCCCCTCCGCCTCTCCGGGTCGAGAACCCGCTGGGACGAGCCCGCGACACGCTGCGCACCTCGATCCTCCCGGGCCTCTTCCGCGCCGCCGCCCTGAACCTGGACCGCGGCGCCCGCTCGGTCCGGCTCTTCGAGGTGGGCCGGGTGTACCGGCCGCTTGCGGACGACCGGGACGGACGACCGGCCGAGGAGGAGCGCGCCGTCGCGCTCATGGCGGGGGTGCGTCCAGACCGCTTCGGGAGTCCCACGACGGAATCGCTCGACTTCTTCGACCTGAAGGCGACGCTGGAGCGCGTGCTCGACGGGCTGCGGCTCGAAGCCCGGTTCCGGCCGATCGAGCGGTTCGGGATGCTGCCGGGCCGCACGGCGGCGGTGGACATCGCGCGGCAGACGATCGGGTTCCTCGGGCAGGCGCACCCGGATACCGCCGGTTTCTTCGGCGTCGGCGTGGAAACCTGCGTCTGGGAGCTGGATCTGTCGCGGGTCCTGGGGCTCGCCCCCGACGCGGGCGCTCCGGTCGCCGCCGCTCCGCTCCCCCGCCATCCCTCGGCGTCGGAGGACTTCGCCTTCGTCGTCGGGCCCGGAGTCCTGGCCGCCGATCTCGCCGGCGAAGTGTCGAGCCACCCGCTCGTCGTGGAAGCCCGCATCTTCGACGACTACCCGCTCGAGCGCGAGGGCGCCCGCTCGCTGGGCGTCGCCGTCCGCTACCAGGCGCCGAACCGCACGCTCGCCGAGAAGGACCTGGTCAAGGTCCGGCGCACGATCCTGAAGCGGGTGAAGCGTCGCTTCGGGGCGGTCGTGCGCGGCGCGCCGGGGGCCCGCCCGGCGCGTCCATGAGCCCGGACCCGCAGCGCGGCGGGGAGTCCCGCCGGGGGGCCGCCCGGCAGTGAAGCCTCCGGCGTCGGAGTTCGCCCGACAGTGAGGCCCCCGCCGTCCGAGGCTGCCCGGCGTTGAGGCCCCCGGCGTCCGAGCCCGCCCGGCAGTGAAGCCTCCGCCGTTCGAGTCCGCCTCCGGCGCCCGGTTCATCGTCGCTTCCGCCGCGACCCGCGCCCTGCTCGCCGACGCGGAGCGGGTGGCCCGATTCGATGTCCCCGTCCTCATCGAGGGGGAGACTGGCTCCGGCAAGGAGCTGCTGGCCCGCTTTCTCCACGACCGCAGCCCGCGGAGGACCGGTCCGCTCGTCGCAGTGAACTGCGCCGCGATCCCGGATCCGCTCCTGGAGTCGGAACTCTTCGGCCACGCCCGCGGCGCCTTCACTGGCGCGCATCGCGAGCGGGCGGGCCTGGTGGAGGCCGCCTCCGGAGGGACGCTCTTTCTGGACGAGGTCGCCGATCTGTCTCCGCGCGGGCAGTCCCTCCTGCTGCGCGCGATCCAGGAGCGCGAGTTCCGCCGCGTGGGGGAGACGAAGACGCGCCGCTCGGACTTCCGGCTGCTCGCCGCCGCGCAGCGACCCCTCGCCGAACTCGCCGCCGCCTGCGCGTTCCGGACGGATCTTCTCTACCGGCTCCAGGTGGTCCGGTTGCGGATTCCGCCGCTGCGGGAGCGTGTCGGCGAGCTGCCGACGCTCGCCCGCGCCCTCCTCGCGCGTCTCGCCGCGCGCCACCGGCTCCCGGCGCCGGAGCTCGAACCGACGGCGATCGAGCGGCTCTCCGGCCACGACTGGCCGGGGAACGTGCGGGAACTCGAATCGGCCCTCGCCGCCGCCCTCGTCCGGCGCCCCGGCGCTGCGCGCCTCGGTTCGGAGGCGTTCGACGGCGTCGTCGCGTCGCCGGATGGCGGGTCGCCGGATCTCCGGGATGACGATCCGCTGTCCCGTCTCCTCGCGCTTCGTCGGCTCGCGGTCGCCCGACGCGCCTTCGAGCGGCTCCTGGTGCTGAGCGCCCTGGAGCGCGCCGCCGGGAACCGGTCCCGCGCCGCTCGGGAGCTCGGAATCACCCGGCAGGGGCTCGCCCGGGTGCTCCGCCGCGTCGGCATCGGATAATCGGCAGATGCCTCCGACGATTCGACCTCCCCGGGTTCTGCCCGTCCTGACAGCAGTCGCCTGGATGACCGTTGCCTGGATCCTCGCCGCGCCCGCGGCGGGGTTCGGCCAGCCGTCCGCCGCCGCGCCGCTGCCAGTCCTCGACGACCTGCCGCTGCGATCCATCGGACCGGCGGTCATGGCGGGGCGGGTCACCGAGCTCGCCGTCGTTCCCGGAAAGCCCCACCAGTACTACGCGGCCACCGCCTCCGGGGGCGTGTTCCGCACCCGGAACAACGGTGCGACCTGGGATGCGATCTTCGACGACTACGGCACGACGTCGGTCGGCGCGATCGCTCTCGCGCCCTCGGATCCGGCCACGGTCTGGGTCGGCACGGGAGAGCCGACGAACCGGCAGAGCTCGGCCTTCGGGAACGGGGTCTGGGTCTCCTTCGACGGAGGCGACTCGTTCCGTTTCGCCGGGCTTCCCGAGAGCGAGCACATCGGCCGGATCGTCGTGGACCCGGAACGGCCCCGTCGAGCCTTCGTCGCTGCTCTGGGACCGTTGTGGCGGAGCGGCGGGCAGCGCGGCGTGTTCCGCACCGAGGACGGTGGCGAGACCTGGGAAGCGGTCCTCGCGATCTCGCCCGACACCGGGGTCGTGGATCTCGAGATGGATCCGCGGAACCCCGCCATCCTCTACGCCGGCGCCTACACCCGTCGCCGTCAGCCGTGGGGTTTCAACGGGGGCGGCCCCGAGTCGGGCATCTACCGCAGCGAGGACGGCGGCGAGAGCTGGGAGCGCCTGGAGCAGGGCCTCCCGGAAGGGCCCATCGGACGGATCGGCCTGGAGATCGCCGAGTCCGACCCCCTCACCGTGTTCGCGCTCGTCGAGCACGCCACCGAGTCGGGCCTCTACCGTTCCGCGAATCGGGGCGCGAGCTGGACGCGGATCTCCGACCTGAATCCGCGCCCGATGTACTACTCGCACGTCGAGGTGGACCCGACCGACAGCCGCCGGGTGTACGTGCTCGGCGCGCCGTTCTACGTGTCCGACGACGGCGGCGTCACCTTCGAGGTGAACCGCCACATGACTCCGACCTACGACATCGGGGTCCACGGCGACCATCACGCGCTGTGGATCGACCCGGCGCTCGGCGACCACCTCCTGCTCGGCAACGACGGCGGCGTGTACGAGTCGTGGGACCGCGGCGTCACCTGGCGCAAGATCAACAACATCCCGCTCACCCAGTACTACGCCATCTCGCTCGACGACGAGATCCCCTACAACATCTACGGGGGCGCGCAGGACACGCATTCGTGGGTTGGTCCTTCGGCCACCTACCGACAGGCCGGGATCCTGAACGCCGACTGGAAGCAGACGAACTTCGGCGACGGTCTCGACCAGGAGGCGGTCGGGAGCGAGCCCGGCGTGGCGATCGTCTCCTCCCAGAATGGCGGCATCGTCCGATACGACACCGCCACCGGCAACCGGACGCCGATCCGCCCCGCTCCCGAGGAGGGGGAGAACCGCTACCGGTTCCACTGGCTGTCGCCGATTGCGGCCTCGCCCCACACCGAGGGCCGGGTGTTCTTCGGCGGCAACCGCCTGTTCATCTCGGATGATCTCGGCGGCGACTGGCGCGCGACGGCCGACCTCACCCGCCAGGAGGACCGCAGCGAGCTCGCGATCCTCGGCGTCATGCCCGCCGAGGGAATGCTCTCGATGAACGACGGCGTGGGCGCCTGGGGGACGATCACGACGCTCGCCGAGTCGCCCCTCGCGCCCGGCCTCCTCTACGTGGGCGCGGATGACGGACGCCTGGCGGTGTCGGACGATGGAGGCGAGAGCTGGGAGTTCGTCGAAGCCGCCCTGCCGGTGGATGCGTTGCGGGCGACGATCTCGCGCGTCACCCCGTCAGCCCACGCCGCCGACCGGGTGTACGTGGCGGTGGACCGCCACCAGCTCGGTGATTTCAGCCCGCTGCTGTTCGTGTCGGAGGACCGCGGCGCCTCGTTCCGGGCGATCGGGGACCGCCTTCCCCGCGGGTGGGTCAACGACATCGTGGAGCATCCCGCGGGCGAGGACTTCCTCATCGCCGGCACCGAAGTGGGCGCGTTCTTCAGCTTCGATCGGGGCGCGAACTGGGTGCGCGTCGGAGGCGGCCTGCCGCACGTACCGGTGGACGACATCGAGATCCACCCGCGGGAGCGGGACATCGTCTTCGGCACCCACGGCCGCTCCATCTACATCCTCGATGACGCCGAACCCCTCGCGCTTCACGATCCGGAGACGGATGCGCCGGAGCTGTTCGCGCCCCGCCCCGCCCGCATCTTTCTCCCGTGGAAGGACGAAAGCTACGAGGCGCAGGCCCGCTACGCCGGCGAGAACCCTCCCGCCGGCGCGCTCCTGACCGTGTTCGTCCCGGAGGGTGCGGACGAAGCCCCCGGGCTGGAGATCCGGGACGATGACGGCGAGGTCCTGGCGCGTCCGGAGGTCGTCGCCCGGCCCGGCTTCCAGCGCATCGTGTGGGATCTGCGGCCCACCGCGTCCCGGGGAGGCAGCCCCGACGCCGAGGGCATCTGCGCCATCCCGCCGCCGCGGGTCGCGGCCGGGGAGTACGAGGTGCGTCTTGCGGGCGCGGGGGCGGGCGAGGGGGCTGCCGTCCCGCTCGAAGTGCGCCTGGCTCCGAACACCGGAGTCACGGAGGCGCAGTACGCCGAGCGCACCGTGTTCCTGACCGGGATCCACGCCGAGATCCGGAGCGCCTGCGCGGTGGCGGTGGCTGTCACTTCGACCGGGAGCCTCGACGACGACCAGCGGGACGCGCTGCGCGAGCTGCGCGGAGGAGGCGGCTTCCGGAATCCGTCCGCTCTGAGTCTCATGGCCCGCCTCTACGGTGAGTTCACCGGCGACCGGGTTCGCCAGGGGACGCTTCATCCCCCGACGCCGGTCCACCAGCGCCGCTTCGAAACCCTGCGCAACCGCCTCCGCGAGGCGGCCCGACTCGTGGAGGGCAACTGATGCGCCCCCTGCCGCGACGAATCGGATTCGTCCCGGCGTGACCTCACTCCGCCCCGAACCACCCACCGGACGGGTGCGGCTGTCGGCGTCGCATCTCGACGGGTGCATCGAGGAGCTCGAGGCGGCGCTGCGCGGCCTCGCCGACCATCATCCGGGCGACATGGCCTGCCGGATCTATCGCTCGGCGGCGGTCAGGCAGTTCGAGCTGATCCTCGAGATTTCGGGCAAGCTGTTGCGGATGCGACTCCGGGACTGGTTCGCCTCGAACCGCGAGGTGGACGAGCTGGTGTTCAAGGATGTGTTCCGCGTGGCCGCGCTCTTCACGCTGATCGAGGGTGATGTCTGCGAGCGGTGGCTGAAGTACCGCGATCTTCGGAACGACTCGGCTCACGATTACCGGGAGAAGTACCCCGACACGATCCTCAGCATCCTCCCGCGGTTCGCCGAGGACGCCCGAGCCCTGCGCAGCGCGGTGGAAAGCCGGAATGGATGAGCCGATCGCGCTCCTGCCCCGCCACCGGGCGAAGATCGTCCAGATCCTGACCGAACACTTCCCTGGCGTCGAGGTGTGGGCGTACGGCAGTCGCGTCAACGGCAGAAGCCACGCCGGAAACGACCTCGACCTTACGCTCCGGAGCCCGGGTCTCCGCCCGCTGGATCCAGCGTCGCTTCGCCGGGCCCGGGAGGCCTTTCGCGATTCGACGATTCCGTTCTTCGTAGAAGCCCGCGACTGGGCGAGGCTTCCGGCCCCCTTCCACGCCGAGATCGAACGCTGCTACGCGGTCCTCATCGCGGGTGGCGGTCCTGGCTGCGACCGTCGAGGGAACTGACGGACGGCGTCTCCACCGCAAGAGAGTCCCGTCGCTCGCCCGGCGTGCGCCGAGGCGGCCGTCCGGCGAGCGCGGCGCGTCAGTTGGCGAGCAGGAAACCGAAGCCGACGATCAGGACGGTGACGAGGACACCGAATCCGGCGAGGAGCAGCCGCATCTGGGCCATGAGCGCCTCCAACTGACGGTCGCGCTTGGCGCCGTCCTCGGCGAGCTTGTCCATCCGGGAGTCCATGGCATCGAACCGGGCGTTCGTGTCCGAGCGGAGGCGCTGAACCTCCACGAGAACCGGCTGGATCTGCGCGACGACGATGTCCAGGACCATGGCTTCAGTGCCTCTCTCCGCAGTATAGGCGACCATGGCCTCGGCTCCGGCGTCCACGAGCGCCCGAAAGAGGTCGCCCCTCGCAGTCGGATGACCGTTCGGCCGACGCCGCGGCGAGCCGCCCGGTGGCGTGGCCGGCTTGATGTCGAGGCCCGATCCGAGGGTCATCGCCTCGCCGCCGAATCGGCGCTGGCCGGGGCGAGGACATCCGCCGCCCGCCCCCCGAAGGAACGCGGCGTTCTGCGGCTTCGGACCTCGGCCGATGTCACGGGAGGATGAAATCCGGACCCGATGATCAGTTCCGCGCCCGCCAGCACCAGCGGAGCCACATACGCCACCTTGGGTGAGCCGACCTCCTCGTCGCCCTCGATCGTGATGTCGTCCCACAGGAATTCCACGAATCCGCCCCCGGCGGCGGCCTTCTCGAGGTACTCCTGCGTGATCCGCACGCCGTTGGCGTCCTCGAGGTCGGAGAGATCCTCCCCTTCCAGCTCGGGGCGAGTGGCGTGGAAGAACGCGAAGCCGTCCGGCGTGGCCACGAACAGATAGACCGCTCCGTATCGCCAAGCGCCCTCCGGCCGGAACGTCGTGTCGAAGAAGACGTAGGCGTCCAGCGGATCCGTCAGCTCGGAAGGGACGGCTTCGATGGCCGCCTCCACGAAGGCCTTCAGCGAGTCCCGGTCCACGACATCCTGAGCCCGGATCGCCGGCGCCACCGGTTCCGGTTCCGGGGCAGGCGCGGGAGCCGGGGCAGGCGCGGTTGCCGGCATCGTGGCATCGTCCTCACACCCGGCCACGCCCAGAGCGATGAGCGCCAGCACAATCCCCGTGATGATCCGCCTGACGATGCGATGCGGCCGATCTGCATTGAGCATCATGGGGCCATCGTAGCCCCGTTCCCGGGCCCGCAAGCGGGACAAGGATGTGTGGCCGCCGGGAGGCGCTTCGGGAGTCAGGACCAGAGCCAGTCCAGCTCGGAGAACGCAAGCGCCCGATCGTAGTTCTCGATGTTGTCGCGGACGTTGATGACAAGGCAGCGCTCGTTGCCGCCGTTCTTCGGTCCACGGAGCCCTCGACCGATCATCTGGAAGTAGAGGTTCGGGCTGTACACGGGTCGCGCGACGATAATGACGCGGGTGCCGGGGGCGTCGAACCCCTCCCGGAAGATGCCGTAGTTCACGAGAACTCGGAGCTTCCCCGCACGGAAATCCTCGACGATCCGTCGCCGCGCCTCGGCACTCGTGTCGCCGCTGACGGCCCGAGCCCGGACCCCACGTCGGGAGAGGAGCGCCGCCAGCGTGCACGCGTGCTCCACGGAGGTAGCGAAGATGATCGTCGGCCACTTTCGCCTGACCGGTCGGGCGCAGGCCCGGAGGATATTCCTGGTGCGCTGGTAGCTGCTGCCCACCTCGCGTTCCACACGGGACGGAAGCCATGGCAGCTTGCGCCCGCGTTCCAGCGCGTCGGAGATGGACTCCCATCGCTCACGACCGACCGTTGCCGGCGTGAGAGTGACGCCTTCGATGGTCTCGTGATGGACCTCGGCAAGGATCTGCTTCCTCTGGAGCGTCTGGATGACCTCCTGGGGATCGTCGGTCGGAAAGGCTCCGGCATCGAGCCGATTGCGCCCGTACCGTGCGACGAGGCGCGCGGTCTCCGCCGCGTCGTGCCCGCGGTAGGGCGTCGCCGTCAGTCCGATGAGGAAGGGTTCGTTCCGCCGCTTGTACCGGGTCAACCCGATTTCTCCGAGTGCCGCGGTGTATGTGCGGGCGATGGAACGGTGCGCTTCGTCGAACACCACGAGCGAGAAATCTGCCAGGAACCGGTACTCCTTCTGGTGATCTCTTGTCTTGGCGTGGAGCGTCTGGATCGTGGCGACGACGACGTGCAGTTCGGTGAGCGGCCGCGGTGCTGCCTGGCCCTGCCACATACGCGAGATGCGGAGTGTCGCCCCGCGAGGACCGATCGCGGACCAGACCTGTCGCCACGATTCCACGGCCTGCTCGCAGAGCTCACCCCGGTCCGCCACCCACAGGACGCCTCCGGAGAAACCGTCATCCCGCATGGCCTCGACGATCGCCTGAACGGCCACTCTCGTCTTCCCCGACCCGGTGGGGAGGCTGACCATGCCGCGGCGCGCATCCGGGCCGCCTTCCCCTCGGAGCATCTGCCGGATCCTGCCTGCGATCGTCTCCTGATAGTCGTGCAGCGGAGGCAGTCGCACGCGCCCCTCGACTTCGACGAACGGGTCGCTTCTCCGCGTTCTCTGCCCGGCCCAGGTCTCCGGGAAACCCAGCGACTTCACGAACTCCACGGCTCGGGCGGAGCCTGCCCAGCGGGTTGGCGGGTCGAATCTTCGGAGCGCCGAGCGGTGTCTCCTGAGGACATCCGTGTGCCATGTTGCGATCGCCGCCTGCGCGATCTGGATGCCGCTGAGTCCTCCTCGGGTCTGCTCCAGGTAGTCGAGAAGCGATGGAGGCAGGTGCTGTCGGAGCTCATTTGCTCCAACCGCCTCCAACAGGCGTCGGGAATCGCTCCGGCGCTGGCGAACTGCTTTCCGGGCCTCCTCGATTTCCTTTCTCCGTCGGTATCCGATGACGATTCGGATCTGTGTTGCGGATAGCCCCAGCTCTCCCTCCCGGCTGATCAGATGGAGTTCGCGTTCCTCGTCGCCGATGTCTCGGGACACGTAGAGAAACGGCCGCCGACAGGCCACCTCGACCTCGGCTCCGAGCAACAGGATGCGGCCGCAGTACACGACCTGGAAGCGCCTCTCGCCCTCATCCAGGTATCGCCGGATGCCCGGCCAGATGTCCGTGATCGGGATCGGATCGCTCTGGTCGTGTGTCTCCGGGATGGGCCGATGAAGATCGAACGCAGCTCGAATCCGACTCGCATTCCGATGCGTGAGCAGGAAGCGCAGCGCCTCGCGATTCTTCGGTTCTCGCCCCAGAGCATCCCTGAAGCGGACGATCTCCCCGGTCGCGGTTCGGATCCTTCCGTGCATTCGCAGGATCTTCAGATAGGGAGATGGGAACTCTTGCGGGGCGTACTTCGGCGCGCTATGCCGCATCTCCCACGGCTCGTAGATGCCGTCCAGGGCGAGGAGTCGGTCGGTGTAGCGAGCGGCGCTCGCCCGCGACAGTCGGGCGAGAACTTCTACGGGTCCCGGACCACACGACCGCGTGAAGTTGATGTAGTCCTCCCGCGGGTTCTGGCGAATGCGCTCCCGAAACTCCTGACGGCAGTGATTTCGGAACGCGATGTGCCATGGCTCGGCGGCCACCTCGACCGATGCCTGCGGCGCCGAAGTGGCGCCGATTCGCTCGAGCAGCGGCAGGTGCCGCACGTGAAACCGCGTGTCGATCGTGGCTGCCGGAGACCGCAAGTGGTCTTTCGCGCCATGACCAGAGACGACGGATCCCGGGAGCAGAACGGAATGGAGGGGGCGCCACGGACCCGCGATCGTCCGCACCCGAATGCCGCTCGAGAGCGACACCGGTTCGGCGTTGTTCGAGATGTGTCCCGCCGCACAGGCTTCCCGCAGGACACGTTCGGCGGTCTGCGCTTCCACATGCCCCGCGATGCTCCAGAAGTTGCCGAGAAACCGAGCGGAGGGTTGGGGGCGCGAGCCGAACAGCTCTCCAGCGATCCTGCGAAAGCTCGCGTCTGCCGATGGTGGACGGAAGCCGAGAGCCCGCAGCGTCTTCAGCGCGTCAGCGTCGCTGGCTACATCCGGATGGACGAGCGCCTCGTCCGCGATGTGTTCCGGGCGCCCACCATCAGGATGCGGCAGGAACAGCTCCTCCGGATCCAGGCGCGAGAACCGGTGCGCCGCGGTGAGGAGGATCCTTCCGTGTCGCGCCGCGTCGGCAGTCCGGCCCGCCGGAAGCGCCGCAAACGTCAACAGCGCGTGGACCGAGGCCTCGGGCGCCTCGCGGGGAGGACGCTTCGAGACAAGGGCCTCCAGCCACGCTCCGACGAAGCACCACGGCGCGGCCCGTTGGCGCCCCGGCGGGTTCCCGTCCGGGTGAAACAGCCGGTCCACCACCGAGGCGCGATTCCCCTTCAGGGCGCTGTGATGGAGCCAGGTGACGGGGCGCCCCGGTGTCGCGCCCCAGCGCTCGAGCGCTGCCCGGTAGGGGCGCACCCGGTTTGCGAAGTCCAGGGGCGGATAGCCGAGACGTTCACGCCGCCGCAGGCGCCCCGACTGGTTGGGCAGGATCGCCCGTCCGTGGAGCGCCCGGAACAGGGAGATCCGGAGCCGGTCGGCGTGCGGAGAGTCGCCCGGCTCGTGGCGCCGGGGCAGCACATCCAGATGCCGAGCCGGGTCGTCGGCGGAACTCAGACGGCGACAGGACCGCGCGACGAGCTGGGCAGCCCCCCGGATCAGATCGTCGTTGTAGGCGCCGTCGAGGAGGTTCTGGCGCTCCTCGTTCGTCTTCCAGGGAGCGTTCAGGATGCCCTGGACCAGGCTGGCGGTCGCCGTGGGGAAGTAGGCCCAGAAGCGGCCGGGCTGACTCCACCGGTCCAGAGGGGCCGCCCACGTCACAGTGACCTGTGTCCGGTCATCATCCGCTCGCCGGTCGGCCCACGCGCGAGCTGACAATTCGTGGGAACTGCGAAAGCGCAGCCAGCGGGTCGCAGCCTCGGCCTCCGTCAGCGTGTGGATCTCTCCTTCGGATTCGAGGGTCAACCGTCGGGTGAGGTCCGGAGGGGCTTCGAGTTCCAGCGTGTGCACGTGGTCCACGAAGAGGAGGAACTCCCGCGGAAAGCCCAGGAGCTGTTCGAAGAGTCCTTCCGCGACACCTGACTTGAGCCGTAACCGAACGATGTTCGTGGCCCAGCGCATGATCTCGCGCAGGACCGGATCCCTCCTCTGATGCGAGATCGGCCCGACGCCCTCGGCGAGCCGGAGCACCGGGTAGCGCTGTGCGCCGGGGGCGGCCCGGCGGATCCGCTCGCGCGCCCAGTCGCGGTCGAACCGAAACGAGCCGGACCGGCTGAAGAAGGCGGGGGAATCGGTGACGCGGAGAACCGACTTGAATCCCAGCCCGAATGTCCCGATCTGGTTCGTCCCCCGCTTCGGTGACAGCCGGGCGAAGAGAAGGGCATCGACGCCCTCGGTACCGATGGGCGCTCCGTTGTCGGCGCAGTAGAGCGCGTCATCCGTCAGCCGGACCAGAATCCGTCCCTCGGAAGGTGATGTCTCGGCCCCGGATACCGCAGCGCCATCCGGTGGCGCCAGCGCATCAGCGCTGTTCTGGATCAGCTCGTAGATCTGGCGATGCGCGTAGCCGCCGGTTGTCGTGTCGGTCTCGGTGTTGGCATGTTCGAGGACGAGGCGGGGCTGTTTGCTGTATGCGGCCAGAGTTCGCCTGCGCTGTCTGGCGATGTGCCGCCCCAGGGGTCCGCCCCGCCCCTCCCACCGGGCGGTCATGAATGTCCTCCTCCAGTGCTCGCGCCCGGCTCCCGTACGCGGATGAGGCGCGCGGGAGAGGGGTCCGACGGACGCGACATCAGGAACCCCGCAAGGGTAAAGGCTGAGAGTTCCCGAGTCGCGACCGAGCGCGTTGCTCGCGCGGCTACGGGACCGGCGCGAACTCCCGGACGTAGTCCATCAGGCTGGGGATGCCCGGCTCCCAGTCCAGTCGTCCTTCGACGCGCCATACGAAGCCGAGCTGGGCGAGACCATCGAGCGCTGCGACCCGCCGCGAGAGATCGGCCGGGCCCGAGAGCCCCCGGTCGAGAGCGGCGTCGAGCGCTGGTCGGGTGAGCACGGGAGCGCCGTCGAACGCTGCTGCCACGGCGTTCGCGGCGGCGAGGAGTTCCTGCCGGGTCAGTTCCTCGACTCGCTGGGCGTAGTACTGCCGCTTCCTGTGCTCGAACTCGGGCATGGCGGCCTTGACGACCTCGACAGTGACGCGACGGCCGCCCTCGGACTCCCTGACCCGCCGCCAGACCGCGCGCCCGAGGAGCTGGATGAAGTAGGGATAACCTTGCGACCAGCGCACCAGCGCGGCCAGAGCCGGAGTCTCGGTCGGGAGCCCGTCGGCCTCGAAGGGCCGGCGAAACGCTTCGGCGGTCGCGTCCGGCTCCAAGCGACCGATTCGCATTTCTTCCGCGCGACCCCAGAAGGACGCCCCCATCTCGTTCAGGCGGGATTCGATGCGAGGGGTCCCCGCCAGCACCAGGAGACACGGGCCCTTGGCCGAGACCCGCTGGACGGCATTCAGCAGGGCGCGACCGACCTCGAGATCGAGCGTGTGGGCCTCGTCCACGAGCAGGAGGAGCGGCGATCGGCTTGCCAGAGATATGAGCCCTTCCCCGATCGCCGGCCGGTGCCCCTCGTCCACTCTTCCGGACACCCCTCCCAATCCGATCCCTCCAGCGAGGAGGCGCTGCCACCACGGTCGGGGGAGCAGAAGTTCGGCGAGCCGTGCGACGGTCGGCATAGCGGACGGCTCGAGAGTGACGGCTTCGATGCCGTGGTTGCGCTCGGCTTCCTGCTCGAGCCAGCCGAGCAGGACCGTCTTCCCGTTCCCCCGCGGTCCAACCAGGATCACCGCGGTACTCGGCGCTTCCCGCTCCGACAGCATGTCCAGATAGCCGCGAAGAAGCTCCTGTTCGACCTCCCGGCCTGCAAGATACGGTGGCTCACCTCCGAATCCGGGACGAAACGGCCCAAGAGGGTGGGGCCGGGGCGAGTCAGATCCCATGGCAGCCATGATCCTCGCGGGGCAGTGTGCGCCATGCCGATTCTGGCGCCCTCCGCTCAAGGGCAAGAGCCGTCCGTGGTCCGTTCTCACCCGTCATGGATGTGCGTTCCGGGAAGTGCGTTCTCGGCGCGAATCGGGATGACGACCTGCCTCTACCACGCCTGGCGGCGCCGCCGCATCGCCTCGAGGATGTCTTCGGCACTCTCCGCTGGGCGGCTCTCCGGCTGCGGGTCGCGCCGGGCGTTCTTCATCAGAGTCATTTCGGCCGCTCCGCCCCCTCGGAAAACGACTCGCGCGCGGTCTCCGGGTTTCGCGCCAAGCTCATGGAGCGGTTCCTTCACGTAGCCGAGCGAGAGTCCCGTCGTGGATGCCAAGGGCCACCGGATGGACAGCGGTTTCACTCCGGGAGGGCTCGTGAGCGGTACGCGAATGCCGGAATCCGGTGGGCACTCCAGATGGTGCGCGAGCTCGGCTGGGAGCCCCGTCACGCTGTAGCCCTCGAGGTAGCGGCCCTCCACCTGGAACTCCCAGTACGGGGCTCCGGTTCGATCCCGGGCGACGACAGCGTCGAGTGGCCGGAGGTGGAGCGTGTTCGCGTCCGTCAGCGTGACCCGACCGCTCCGAACCGTGAACCGATCGGTTCTCAGGTACTGCCGGACGCTCCCGGCCGTGACGCCGAACTTCTCGGGGAGTTCCCGCTCGAGGGTTTCCTTGTCGGCCCAACCACCGCCGTCTTTGATCCTTTTGACGATCTGCTCGGCGATGCCTTCGTAGGGCTCGGCAACCCAGTCTCGAATGCCCCAGCGCGTCCTGTCGGCCTTGACCACGCTGGGGAGGTTCGCCAGGACCGTTGCTGCCTGCCGTTTGGTGACCTCGGCTCGCTCCGCAACGTCACTGGCTGGAGCCGGTTCGCCGATCGCGAGGAGCGCAGCCTTCACCTTGGCCCTCTGCGTGACTCGAAGCGCCCAGTGACGCCCGATCAAGGCGAAGCCATAGGCATCCCGAAGTCGGGGCCACACTCGCTTGAGCTCGGGTGGGACATGGGGCCAGATCTCGGACTTGGAGATGAGGCCGGCGTCGTCCGCCAAATCACGGATCTTCACCCTCAGCGAGTCGAAGATGCGCCGCCCCTTCGTGTCCATGTACAAGCCATGGACGAGCGGGTAGTCCAGACTCGGGAGGAGAACGTATCGAGCCAGACGCTTCGCCCTCCCATCCAGCGTCGTGAGCAACGGCGTCAGGGCGGCCTCCACTTCTTCCGGCGTACACACAGGTCCGAGGGTGGGTCGCAACACCGCGGCGACCTCCCTCGCCACAGTGCCGGGGGCCGAGTCGAGGCGGCGTTCCAGCCGAACCTGGAGCTGCCGGACCCGCTCGCGTGTCACAGCGAGCCGGCGTCCGACGGCGTCCAGCGTCAAGTCCTCGCGCAGGAGTCGGAGCTCGACGACCTGCATCTCGGCGGGGGTGAGTTCCCGCAGGAATGTCTTGACGTCGGAAGCGATGCGCGCGGCTGGGGAGGGCTCTGCCCCCAACAAGTCCCTCACCTGGATCGAGTCCAGCTCCTCGCTCTGGTCTAGAGCCGACGCCAGTTTCCGCAACTCGGGATCGAGCACATCGCGGAGAGTGCTCACGCGCTCGAACTGGACCGCCATGGCGAGGAGCGGCTGGAGCACCTTCTTCGCGCGCTCCCATGCGGTGACAGAATCGTCGTCGGCAGGCGCGACGGGACGACTCGATGGGCTCGGAACCGTCTCTTTGTTGTGGCTCAGTTCCCTTTCCGTCGCGGGGGACGCGGGCGGCGTCGAGGACACTTGGGCCGAAGGAGTCTGCCGCGGAGCTGCCGCGGACTTCGCCCGGTCCTCACCCGGATCGGGGCCAACCCCTTCGGCGGAGGCAGCAGCGATCAGGTACTGCGCCAGATCCACGACGAACCGCCTCGATCGCTGTCGGTGGAACCCATGAACGGCGAGGATGTCGCTCGCCGTGACTCCACCTGCCGTGGGTTGGCCCTCGATCGCCTCCAACACGCGAGCTGAGGCGGCGTCCGCTCCCCTGAGCTCCGTGATCAGTCGGATGTCCAGGCCCGCGGGCCAGACCACCGTACTCATCTTGATCCAACCCCGGTCTGCCAGCGCCAGTATGGCCGGCGTCAGTGCGACCAGGTGACCCATCGCTTCGTCTGGTGCGGGGGGAAGCGGCACCTCTGACTCTGTGACCCGCGAAGCGTCATCTCCCGACCGAACGCCCCTCGAAGACACGATTGACGCCAAGGCCCCGCCCAAGCCGATCACGAGCTGTCTAAGGCTCGCCGGTCCGAAGTTTCGCTGTCCCAGGAGTTCTGCTGCCGTGACCGCCCGACCACCATGCGCGAGTCCCCGATCAAGGGCCCAGCCAAGCGCGTTGGCCGTCCGGACATTCACGGACAGCGAGGACGCAAACCCTCCATCCAGCCCGGCAGGCCACACCAATCTCTCGGCGCCGACCTCCCGCCGGGCCGCAAGATCCACCAGCGCAGGCGCGACGGTGAGGAAGTGTCGCGCGGCGACCGCCGATGACAGTGCCGTATCGCTTCGATTCACGCCTCAGAGGGCCTCGATCAGGGTGCCAGCCCCTCTGCTTCCTCGCACGTGGTTCCAGCCGCACCGCTCCGAAGGGCTGAGTCAGGGTGCGGCAGCCACTAGCGCTCCATCGACATCCGCGCGGTGCGGCCCCGTCGGGATCGCCGGCTCCTCGGCCCCGGATGATTCTTTCATGGTCTGGCGCGCGCTGCCGGAGAGCTCCGTGGCGAAGTCGATCAGATTGGTCATGGGATACACGTTCCGTTTCGCGTCGAACACTCGATCCAGGAGAATCGGGCAGCCTGCGCCAGCGAGCCGGTTCCCGAGCTCGACGATCTTCCCGGGATCGAGAGCGTCGCTCGAATCGACCCCATACCGAGACACGGCCAGGACGCAGAGCAGTCCCGCGATGTGCTCATCGACCGGTACGCTCCTCGTGTCCACGAACTTGCGCCCCCAACGGCTGATAGGGCCCCTCCGGGGCTCCAGATCGCGCGCCGCTGCGACTGCAACACACATGGCCCAGAGGTCGAGTTGGCGCTTGAACGGGCGCTCTTCTGGATTCGTCCCGCCACCGGAGTGCATCTGAACGCACCGCTCGGCGCGGTCTTTGTCGTCCTTGGGTATGTAGAGCGTGTAAGCCTTGCCCCACAGAAGGTTCCTGAAGTAGTTCGTCATCTGAAGTGCTCTCCTGGCCGTCAGGCGTCACCGACCTCGGTCCCATCATCGTCACGCATGTCGCTCACAGGTGGGGCAGTACGACTCTGGTCCACAGCGACAGAGGAGAGAGATATGTCGAGGGTCGGTCAGGTTCACGACATCGCCCCGCTCGGAACCGTGTTGCCACTGACCTGTCAGCGTGTAGCACCTTCCGGCGTACTCTCGAACCAGCCGCCGTTCGTGCTCCGCAGCGAGGTCGGCTGGCGTGAGGAGCAGAATGGGTTGGGGACAGTGCTGTGTGGTCGCGCGGAGAGCGTTCGTGCGTACGTGCCCGGACATGAAGTTCAGCAACGAGTCGGCGACGAAGAAACTCCGCACCCCACTCACTTCACAGATCGCCAAGATGAAAGAGAGAGCAAGCACCCGCCGTGAAGCACCGTTGATCTCGGTGGGAGGCATGAAGTGGCCGCGGGCGTCCGTAGCGTAGATCTCGAAGCTCTGATCGCGGTGCCGGGTTGCCCGGACGCCAACCTCGGCGATCATCGCCAATCTGGCCTTGCCCTCGTCAGCCCCTCGCGCGGTGTCGTCACGGACGTTCAGCGCCATCTCCCGAAATAGCGTCCGCATGCTGGAGGAGAGCTCGTGAACCTGTTCGCGCAGGATGCGGTCATACGCTCCTTTGAGGATGGCGCGAAGCGTTGCCGTCAGCTCCTGGCACTGCCTGCCTTCACGAGCGCCACGTGACCGCCTCGTATCGGCGTCGAGCCTCTTTCTCATGGCGTGGAGTCGCTGCTCCTTGTTTCTCTTCTTGCCTTCCATGGTTCCCACAGATCGCTCCGTGTTACCGATCTGCGTGTTGATCGCGCGAAGCGCGTTCTGACACACGTCGATTCGCTCGTCGTCGAGTCGGTCGAGTTTTCGTTGGAGTTCGTCCTGTTCGCCGACAATGTCTTCGAGACGCTGCTCCAGATCCGTCTTTCGCTCGACCACGTCGCGAGCTGTGTCTTCCCAGCGTTGGACGGTGGACTGTGCGAGTGTACGGCTGAAGTCGAAGACATGACCCAGATGGTCGGCGCGCTGGGAGGCGGTGGAGTCTTCGACGATCCGAAGGACGACATCGCGGCGAGGTGTGCCGTCGTCCAGGGGCTCGCCGCAGACGCACTCCCTTTCGTCCAGGAGCCGTCGGACGAACGGCACGTGTCTCATCGGGATTAGACCGTCGTCGTGGAGCGGGCGGAGCAAGTGGAACACCTGCTCGAGGGTCTCTGCCCCGAGCGCACCGAGAATCTCTCGCGAGGCCATCACATCCGAGAGAGAGCTCAGCGTGTTCTTCCAGGCACGACGCGACTCGGTGTACTCCTGGTCCAGGCGAGCCTTCAGGCGGCGGAGCTGGTCACGGTCGCCAGAGCCGGTCAGAAGGCTCCGCAGTTCGGCGTTGGCTTGGGCTCGGCGTGATCGGAGATCGTCGAGGGTCGCGTGCGCCTCGGTGAGGGTGGTGCTGACGGCCCGCGCTTCCTTCTCAAGTTGATCCACCTCGGCCTGGCGCCGGGCGAGTTCGTCGCTGTCGCAGGCTCGGCTGGCCTCGCGCCGAAACGTCTGTTCGAGCTTCTCGAGGTGGGTCTGGGCGGCGCGGAACGCATCGAGACCGAGAAGAGCCTGGACGGCGCCCGTGGTCTTGTCCACGACCTGGGCTCGACTCAGATCCTTCGCTTCGACCCCGCCGACGAAGTCGGTCGCCTCTTCGGCATCGACGACGAAGAAGCTGCGCAGATCGAATGGGAGGAGGTTCTCGAGTACCTGCTGCTCGGGGAGGCCGCCCCATTCCCCCCAGGCCCCCGTGATGGGATGGGCCCGCATGAGGGTGAGTTTCGACGGAAGGCGACGGAAGTCTGCGCCGTCGGACTCCTGCGATCGGCCGGCGCTCGTCACCGCCGAGCGAGTCAGGAAGCCACGAATCTCGCGGCTGGACTTGGACCGGTCCCCAGTCGAGATCTCGGTCTTGAACTCCACCTCCACGCGCGTCTCGACCGGTCCGGAATCCGGCGTCCAGTCCACCGGGTGAAGGCGAAACGGGCGTCCCTGCTGCCTGGGCAGCGCCTCGTCCCCATAAAGGCCCCAGAGGATGGCGCGCAGCAGGGTCGTCTTGCCGGAGCCGTTCTCGGCCCGCACCACCGTGAGTCGTCGTTCCTGATCCGTGGACGGCTCGATGACGAGATCGTCGAAGCAGACGAAGTTCCTGACCCTGAGTCGTTGGAGAATGAGCATGGCGTCTCGTCAGCGGCGCGTTCCGTCCAGGGCGGCATCGCGGATCATCGGCTTGATGTGCTGCGAGCGACGGCCCCCTCGTCGTTCCGTCCTCCGCCGGTCCGTCTCGTTCACGATCTGAAGGGCCAGGAGCTCCAGTTCCTTGGCGGGACGTCCCGATGCTGGAGCGTGCTCGCGAGCGAGGCGGCGGATTTCCTCGGCAATCCGTTCGAAGTTCTTCACTGCAGGGATCCCTCCGGTGTCGAGATGGAGATGTATCGCGGGCGGAGAAAGCTGAGCGCCGGCGTGATGTGCTCCGAACCCGCGAAGTAGGCTGCGGAGAGGCTCTTCATCTCCTGGAGGGCCCCCTGATCTCCGGCTGCGTTTCTGGCATGAGCCGCGAAGTGGTACGCCCGATGCAGCTCGACACCCACGAGCTTCAGCACGTCTGGCTCGGAAGTGTCCGGACCCGGTGGGGGCAGTGAGAGGAAGTCGTGGATGGTCGCGTGGGACTTGCCCGGGTGGCGCCGGAGGACGCGGCCGCGGCGCTGGATCCACTCACGTTCGACCTGGGAGGAGGCCACGATGAAGGCTTCCCGGATGTGAGGGATGTCCACCCCCTCGTCGAGCACCTTCTTCGCCAGGAGAACCTGGAGGGCGCCCTGCCGGAACCGATCGAAGGTCTGCTGGAGCTTCCTGGCCCTGGGCGTTTCTGCCTGGGTGACCGGGGCCCATCGGATGCCCAGTTCGCCGAGCAACGCGCCGATGGCCTCGAACTGATCCGGATCCTTCGCCGTGGCGTAGATGAGGGCATGGTGAATCTCTCGTGGCCCTCGGCGCTCCAGAACCTCCCGCAGCAATTCGAGCTTGCCTTCGGCCGTCTCGACGAGCCGCCGACGCTTGATCAGAAGGCGCGTGAGTCGCTCTTGAGCGTTCGGGTCGTCGTCCGCGAAGGCCGTCAGCCTCTTGATGCGCGCGGTCAGCTCCAGGAAGGAGTCAAGCTCCTCGCCCGTCAGTGTCGTTGCGTGAACGTGGTAATTGTAAGGAACGAGACAGAAACCGATCGCCTGGTCGAGCCCGAATTCGAAGACCGGAGGACCGAAGTAGTCGAAGACCGCCTCGGTGCCGTCCGGGTCGTACTGCCGCACGGGAGTGGCTGAGAGCGCCATTCGCCTCTCGAAGAAGTCTGGCGGATTCGAGATGAACCCCGCGGCGCCCAGGGTGTGGGCCTCGTCGCCGATGAACATGGACGGGACACGTCGGCCATTGCGAGCGAGGATGTGCTCGACGGTGGACTGGAAGGACGGCTTGCACAGGGAGGCGTTGGTCGTGATCAGGACCGTGGTTCCGCCGCGGGCGACCGAGTGCAGAGCGCGCGTCATGCCCGCGGCCATGGATCGCTCGAGGCTGGGAGCGATGGCGCGGACGCCGAATTTCTTCACTTCGCGCCGCCACTGAGTGATGAGTGGCTTGGAGGGAGCCGAGACGACGACAAGGAAGGGGGAGCCGCCGAGGCGATCCTGGGCCCGAGTCGCGCAGATCAGGGCGGTGATGGTCTTCCCGGCGCCGGTCGCCATCGAGATCGTGCCGCGCTCCGGCTGGTCACCGCCTTCCCATGCGGCTACCGCCTCTCCCTGATGGGCGTAGCGGCCTTCCTCCCAGTTGAGTCCCGGCGGGATGCGGAGCCGGGGCAGGGGGGCGAATCGCCGACGGGAGCGCCTCCGTCTTGCTCGCTGCTCGAGAACGGCGTAATCGGCCGGGGTGGGCTTCCGGTCGGGGACGGTCTCGATGATCTGCTCGGCAAGCGCCTCCGGTAAGGCGATGACACGGGCGATCCCATGGCTGCGGCCGTGGGACCAGTCGTCCAGGAACCCGACGCCCTTTCGGACCTTCGCTGCCCCTTCCCGAGACCAGGACACATCCACATCGAGGTGCTCGACGCCGGTCGCGACACCTCGCAGCGTTGCGTTGCCGGACCCCCGAGCCAGAACCTGATGGTGGGTGTCGTCGAAGAGCCACATCTTCGGGTGATAGTTCGAGTCGGGAGTTGGGACGGCAATCCGCAGCCTGAGGCGGCCCTCGCGGATCAGCCACGCCATGCAGTCGAGGGCGTGACGAGCGATGCCGTCGGCCTGCGCTCTGCCGTTCACGAAGACCTCCGCCACGAGCCTGGCGGCGTCGTCGTCGGTCAAGGAGGTCACTCTCCCAATGGCCTCCCGGTCCTTCGCGAATAGAGCAGGGGCGACCGTGAACTCGATCGGCGTGGCCTCCTCCCGATTCAGATAGTCCGCGAGGCCGGGGGCCAGAGCTCCGACCCACCCGGAGGAGAACCACCCGAAGGCGCCGCGCACCGATGTGGCCGCTCCGAACGCCGGGATAAGTACGTCTGTGGCGACGGGATCGTCCGGCAGGCGATAGAAGCCGCCTCGGAGGCCCGATGCTCGCAACGTCGACACCGCCCGAATCCTCAGATGACCGGGCTCGGGGCCGTGGCCACTGCTGCGAGATGGTCTTCGAGCTCAGCCACATGCTTCTTGGCGAGCCGCCCGGCCTGCTTCGTGGCCGCCTCGTTCAGAAGGGTTCCGCCTTGGGGGAACCGCTTCTTGAGGTCGGGAAAGATCTCCTTCCGGTAACCGCGGGCGAGTGTCTGTCGAATCTTCTTGAGCCACATCTTCTGTTTCGCCCGCCATCCTTCGAGAATCTTCGGCGTGATGCCGTCCTTCTCCTTGAGGGGCTTCATCTCCGGCACCGCGACGAGTGCGCCGTTCTTGACGGCCAGATCCGCCGCCCGATCGAGTCCACCGAAGGCGCCGACCATGAGAGCTACGTAGGCACCGAAAGCAGACTCGGAGTCGCGCAGTCGATAGTTGATGATCGTGCCGCGTTCGTTCACCACAATGTGCGTCAGGCGCCGCCGACTCTCATCGTCCTGTAGATCCAGGGCTCCGGCCGTGTAGGCGCGGTTCAGCGCCTTGGTGAACCAGCGAGCGAAGGTCCGCCACGGGGGGCGGCCCAGAGCACGACGGAGCTCTCCGAACGCCCACACGATGCCTCGCTTTCCGACATCGTGGCTCAGCGGCCGCGGGAACGTCCGAAGCTCCAGAAGTGTCGCCTCGAGACGCACCTTCTGCTCCTCAACATCTCTGGCAATGTGCAGAGGAGCTGGTGTGCCATAGCGCAGAAGGTCGAACGCGTGGCGGGCCAAGTTGCCGGCCGGATCGTTCCGTAGATCGCGCTCGAGGGATCGCACGTCCGTAGTGTATTTGTTGAAGGGAGTGAAGCCCTCGAGAACGTGGGCCACGGCATCGAGGAAATGCTCCTGGTGAATCCGGTCCCGAAGCGCATTGGACTCCAGGTGAGTCAGCACGTTGTGGTGGTCATCCTTGCTCGTCTTTCTCCGATCCCTGAAGGCGGCTCTGAGTTCGTCGGTCAGGATCCTCTGAAGCGCGTCCTCCTGCTGCTCACTCAGATCTTCGCCAAGGATGTAGCGTTCGAACCAGTCATGGACCTCATCCACTCCAGTGACTGCGACTTGGGATGGTACAGGCTTCCCTCCTTTCTCCTCTCCCCGCCAATCGAAGAACAGGAGCGGAAGACGGGTTGATCGAGAGCTGTCGTCGCGGTTGTCCGCGTCGTGAGAGCGCTGGAGGAGCTCCTGTGTGCAGATGGCATTGACGCTGCCGTCAGACAGGAGGATGGATCGTGACCGACTTACGGGCTTGGCAGTCGTGTTGATGTTGACGAAAGTGCTCCGCACGACGTTCAGTACTGTCGGCAGGTCACCGGTCGTGTCGGCCTGGTAGGAGACAACGACGACGGGGATTCGCCAGCGGAGGAACGCCTTGTATCCGTCAGCGCCGCGATCGTCAGTTCGTTGCTTGAGTGCGGCGAGTCGGTGCTGGCCGTCAATTGCAACCAGGCGGACGCGGCTGGAGTTCCACTGCAAGCACGCCTCATCGTGTCGATCCCGGTTCCACGCGATCCGATAGTGATTCGGACGCTCCAGAGCGCGCCACGGCGTTCCCTCTTCGTCGCTATCGGTTCGCTTCAGCCGCGGCATGAGCTGCTGCACCTGCTTCGAGTCCGCGGAGACCGGAAGAAGCGTCAGTACCAGCGGACTGAAGAACTTGACGTTGCCGGTGTTGCGGAGATAGGGCAAGAGCGCCGTGCTGACGCGGTCGCTATCCACATCTCTCTGGAACAGCTCCCGGATCGGCCATCGCTCGGAGCCAGGGATTTCACTGATGAGGGACACGCGTTCCGTCAGTTGAACGGGCCGCATGGCGCTCAGGAGATAGAAGGGCTGGACGCCTGCGGCCATTCCGAATCGACCGAAATGGCCGTCGAGCTGGTGGGTGTATGCGGTTCGTCGTCGGCGAGGCATGGTGGAGTCGTGGCGTGTGGGGCGATGACTAGGGCGCTCGAAGCGGGGGTGCCTGGTCGGCTATGCGCAGGGCGATGCGCGGTATCGTGTGGGCGGCCGCGTACGGGCCGAGAGACAGGCGGAGGGTGGAGTAGGCGTCTTCGGTCGTCAGGCCGATGGCGCGGAGGACATGGGACGGCTCGGGGGTTCCGGCGTGGCAGGCGGAGGCCGCGGAGAGGTCGAGGTCGGGAAGGCGGGCGATGAGCGCGTCCGCATCCACGCCGGGGAAAGTGATCGAGGTGGCGTTCGGGACGCGGTGGTCCTGGGCGCCGTTGATGCGGGCGTCGGGGATGCGGGAGAGGATCTCGGCCTCGAGTTCGTCGCGGAGGGCGGCGAGGCGCGGCGCGTCCGTGCGGAGGCGCTCGACGGCTTCGGTGGCGGCGATGCCGAACGACGCGATGCCGGGAGTGTTCTGGGTGCCGGGACGGAGGCCGCGCTCGTGCCCGCCCCCGTAGGTGATCGGAAGGATGGGCGCGCGGTTCGGTCCCTCTCGCACGAAGAGCGCCCCGACGCCCTTGGGGCCGCCGCACTTGTGGGCGCTCAGCGAGGCGAAGTCCACATCCATCGCCTCCACATCGAGCGGCGTCCTGCCGAGCGCCTGGGCGGCGTCGGTGTGGACGAGAGCCCCGTGCTCTCGGGCAAGGGCGGCCGCCTCGGCGACGGGCTGGATCGTTCCGATCTCGTTGTTCGCGGTCTGGATCGAGAGCAGCAGGACGTCCTCTCCGAGCAGGTCGTCGAGGGCGTCGAGCCGGATTCGCCCGTTTCCCTGGACCGGGGCGATGTCGAGCCGGAAACCCCGCTCGGCCAGATGCCGCGCCGGGGCGAGGACGGAGGGGTGTTCGATGGGAAGTGTGATGATCCGGCGGCGCTTCGGGTCGCGTCCGCGCTCGGTGGCGTGGAGAGCCGCGCCGAGGATGGCGAGGTTGTTGGCTTCGGTGGCGCCGCCGGTGAAGACGATCTCTTCCGGGAGCGCGCCTGTCGCGTCCGCGAGTTGCTCGCGGGCGGTCTCGATGCGGGCGGCGGCGCGCTTTCCCGACCGGTGCGTGCTCGACGGGTTGGCGTAGTCGCGCTCGCTGACTTCGAGCAGGATTGCAAGAGCCGCTGCCGTCATCGGCGTGGAGGCCTGATGGTCCAGGTAGAGCCGGTGGGTCGCCTCGGGTGAAGCGGAAACGGGTTCCGTCGCCCGCGTGCGCCGGGCGGGGCCCCCGCCCGGAGAGCTGGCCCGGCGCGCCGGCGCGGCGCCCGCGAGCAGCGGGGCGGGGTCTCCGAGGGCCGAACGAGTCCGGCGCGCCGGCAGGGTGGCGGCAGGCATCACTTGTGACAGATGAGGCATCCGTCGTCCTCATCGTCCGGCGCTTCGAAGCCGAAGGCCTGGGTCAGGCGGTCGGGCCGGCGGCGGGCGGCGCGGCGGGCGCGATCCTTCGCTTCGTGGTCGAGGATGGCGGCCTTGCGGTCCGGATCCTCGATCTGGGTGAGGCTCTCGTTCTGGACCCAGGTGTAGCCCTGGTCTTCCTTCTCGTAGGCCTTGGCCTTCTTGTAGAGATCGGGATGGTTCTCCCGGAGGCGCACCCACTCGCCGCGGCGCTGGAAGAAACAGAAGTAGCAGCCGGAACGCGAGCGCCACTGGTAGTAGTTCGGGAGTCCGACGCCGCTCTGCTCGAGGATGCGCATGACATCCGTGCGACCGAGGCCATCTTCGCGAAACGGGAAAACGGCGCGGATGTTGGGCTTCGTCGAGATGTAGCCGCCACGGTTCTCGTCGGCGCGGATGCCCACGTAGAGCAGGGTCGGGTCGTCCCCGACGTGGCGCTCGAACGGCTCGATCTTGAGCTGCCGGGTGCACCAGCGAGCGCTGGGGGAGGGGAGAAATCCGCCGTAGAGCTTCAGGTAGTGGTCGAATCCGCGTTCCCCGTGTTTCGAGGCGAGCCGGGTGATGGGGCGGTCGAGCCGCGCCTCGATCCGGTCGAGGTACTCGTAGGTCTCCGGCAGCTCCTTGTGCGTGTCGCAGAACACGTATTCGTAGGCAACGTCCGGGTTGCGCTCGCGGAGGTAGAGGGCGAGCGCAGTGGAGTCCTTGCCGCCGGACAGGGTCACGACGTGCCGGGGCTCCGTGCTGCCTGCGAAGAGCGAACTCATGCCGGGGGAGCCCCCTCCACGGCATCGCGCTCCCGCCGCTCGAGGAGCGTCGCGAACGCCGCCTTCAAGGTCTCCTGGGAGAAGCCCGACGGGTCGAGTGCCAGGTCGAGGTGCTTGACCAGATCTTCCGTCGAGCCGGACTTCAGTCGCCGGACTCCCGAGGCGAGAAGGGTCGGGTTCCGTCGGGACCGGGAGTGCGCGAGGAGTTCCGTGATCCGGTCGGCGTCGAGACCGAACAGCCGAAGCCGCGCCACCACGCCCTCGGCCTGCTCGTCGTTCCAGCGGTCGGCGGGAAGACCGCCACCGAGCGGGAGCGCCACCACGGCGCGCCAGTCCCCGGCCGCGTTCTCGGCCCGCAGGATGGCCCGAAGCAGGCGGCGAAGCGCGTCGTCGGCCACGTGCGGCTCGAGTTCGCGGGCGCGCTCGATCAGCTCGCGCAGCCGCTCCGCTTCTCGAAGTTCGGAGACCCGGAGCGCCTCCGCGAGCGCGTCGGCGATTCGTTGGAGGAGACCGGGGAACGCGTTCCGGCACTCGTTCACTGCCTCGGCCAGGCGCCTGGCGTAGCGAGCCGCGGCGCCCGGTGCGGCGAGTTCGACTGCCAGAGCCTCCGGGAGATCCCGGAGCACCAGATCCCACGGATCCCGCGCGGTGAGGAGTTCGGCGCGGACCCGCTGCGCCTTCGAGCTGACGCCTCGGGTGTTGCGGCTGTACCGGGGAAGTCGGGCGACCGCGCCCACGAGGCGCCGGGTGACCTGCACGAGAAGGGCGCCGGGCTCTTCCCCGGTCCGGATCCCGAGGGCGGCCGCCGCTGCTTCCACGATCCGGCGCTGCTCGCCCGGGAGGCGGAACGAGCGCATCGCGAAGGTTTCGGGGCGACGGAGCAGCCGTTCGAGCGCTTCGATTCCCGCGTCGGGGACGAAGACATCCTCCTCGTAGAGCGCGACGGCGGCGCCTTCGGTCGCGAGGTACAGCGCGAGCAGCACCGGAAACGGTCCGTCGCGAAGCCCGATGGGCGGGTCGGCGAGTCTCGCCCGCAGATCGGTTACGGGACGCGGAGCGTCGGTGGCGCCAGCGACGAAGTCCCGGATCGCCTTCCACGCCGGCTTCCACGAAGGCTCCGTCGGCGCGGTGAAGGACCACTCGCCGTCCCGCTCCCGGAGGAAGCCCCCGGCCTCCACCAGCGAGGCGAACATGCTGTAGGCGGGTGGGAAGCCCTCGATTCCGAGTCGCCGCCGCGGGCCGTCGGTGATCGCCGCGATCAGGTTGCGTCGCCCGGCGGCCGCGGCGGAGGAGAGCTTGCGGCGGTTCAGGAGCTCGTTGCGAAGCGTGGGGGCCTGGTCGTAGGCCGCGTCCATCGCGTCGGAGAGCAGCTTCTGAAGCTCCCGAGATGTGCCGATTTCCTTCGGCTCGCCCTCCGCGAACCACCGGGAGAGCGACGGATGGAGGATGTGCCCGAGCAGCCCCAGCGCCGGCCCCGCGGCAGCCTCCAGCCTCTCGCGGGCCGCGTGCTCCTGGGCGCGGACCTCCCGCAGCGCCGCCGGGTCGCCCTGGAGCGCCGGCACCGCATCCCGGACCCGCCGCCAGGCGTCGAGTTCGGCGACGGCGGCGGAGAGGGCTTCGCCCACCTGCGGGATGGCGGCGATGACGGGTCGGCCTCCCTGCGCGGCGGTGATCGTCTCGGCGGCTGCGGGCGGGGCCCCGTCTTCCGACAGCAGGAACAGCACGATCCCGTCGGGCTCGGGTTCGCGCGCGTTCCCGGACGGCCTCGCCGCTTCCTTCGCCGCGGTCTCGGGGGAGGCGAGGCGGACTTCGAAGTGCCGCAGCGTTCCGCTCTCGGCGCTGTGGCGGCGGGCGACAAGGGCGCGCGGCTCGCTGACGCGACGGAGGCGCTCGTGGAGAGGCTCGTCGAGTCGCTCCGAGGCGAACTGCTCGAACGCCTCGTCGAGGGCGATGTCGGACCCCTCCCACAGGCCGTAGGCGTCCCGGTGGCGGCGCCAGAGCAGGATGGATCGCGCGGTGAGCACCTTGATCGCGGCGGCGACCTCCTTCCGGCTGCAGTCGTCGCAGGCGGTCTCGATCCCCTCGCGGCTGGCCCGCAGCCCCACCCCCTCGCCGTAGAGCGACATCAGGCCGACGGTCTTCACGATGCGCCGGGCGAGCGGCGGGGCATCGGCCGGAATGCGCTCCAGCGCCGAGGCGATCAGGGCCCAGCGGCGGGCGTCCGTCCCGGTGAATGTGGCGGCCCCGAGCGCGGTGGAGAGGTAGTCGTGGAGCTGATCCACCCGGTAGAGCGCGACCTGTTCGTCGTCCATCACCCGCTCGCGCGCCAGGAACTCCCGGAATCCCCACGGCTCGTGGCTGGTGAGGAAGGCGAACAGGGACCGCTCGTTCTGCGCCGCCTTGCTTCGGAACAGCGGCCACAGAAGCAGCGCGGTCACCGGGTGGAGCGGCGCGCACTGCTCGAGCGCCTCCCTGGTCGCCGGGGCGCCGAGGCCGACAAGTCGGTCCGCTCCCTCGCCGATCTGACGGGCGAGGCGCATGCGCAACTCCGGGTCGGTGACCTCGACTGCCTGGCCCAGGAGATCGAGCGCCTGATCCGTGGGCAGTGCGAACGGAAGGTCGCGGAAGCGCCCCTGGACCTTCTGCCACTCGGCCCGTTCCGTGGAGCCGAGGCGCTGGTGGCCCAGGTAATCGCTGAACCCGGCGTGGAGCGCCCCCACGAACACGACCGGTTTCCGGCTGCGCGCCGCCGCCTCCGCGAGCTGCTGGAGGAAGAAGATGTCCTCACCCGGAGTCGCGGCCGCGTGTTCGAGGTACTTGCCGAGCTCGTCCACGACGACGAGGAGCCCACCGCGACTCGCCTCCGCGGCCTCGTCGAGCAGCGTGCAGCACTCCTCGCCCGTGGGGTTCGCGGGTCCGACATGCGGCTTCCCGGAACAGCGGGTCTTGGCGTCCACGAGCGCCTCGGCGATCCGGGGAATCAGGGGGGCCGGCCCGGCCTGCAGGAGGACAGGCTCGAGGAGCGGGCCGTTCGGGAGTCGTTCCTCGCGCAGGCGCGTCGCTTCCGGGTGGCGTGGCGTCGGGCTCGAGAGCAGATCCGCGAGGAACAGCAGGAACGCCGACTTGCCCGCTCCGTAGGGGCCGGTGAGCGTCCACGCGCGGGTGCCGTGCGCGCGCCCCAGCTCGTCGAGCAGCGTCGCGGCGATCTCGCGGATCGCTCCGGTGACGAGATAACTCTCCGGTCCGCCGCCGCGGCTCCAGTCGTCCACCAGGTGGATCGAGCGGTGGAAGTGCGACGGGATGCGAACCGCCCGGTCCAGTCGGGTCCCGGCGAAGAGGCCTGCCGTGGGCGGCGTCACTGGAGTGGTTCTCCCAGCAGCTCGACGGGGCGACGGAAGCCGCGGCGACGGCGGACCTGTCGGAGCCCGGCCGTCTCGTCGTATTCCAGGCCGTACTTCCGCGGCAGCGCTTCCAGCGCGGCGACCAGCCCCCGGTCATCCATCCGGAAGGCAGCTCCCGGACTCCCAGCGTCATAGAGGAGGCGCTCGAGCGTGAGCGTGTCCTGTCCGGATTCGCCAGGGCTCCACAGGTCCTGCCAGAACTCGTGCACCGCGAACGCGAGAACCTCGGCGGGGAGGCTCGGGCGGGGCCCGCGGGGCAGCGCGAAGCTGCCGCCTCCGAGCGGCCGGAGGAGGCCGAGCTCCGCGAGAGGGCAGTCGAAGGTGTCCTCGACCGGGCGGCGTGGATGGGGCTGCGGCGGCAGGTAGGTCCGCAGGAACACGTCCACATCGCGTCGCAGCGAGGCGTCCGAGACCCGGCGGAGCGTCCGTCCGGCGATCGTGCGGGAGAGCCACCCGGTCAGCTCCTCCCGCGTGAACGTCCCGCCCGGGAAGCAGGTGAAGACGAGGTGCCATGTCGAAGCAGGCGTCTGCCGCCCGGTCAGCCGCCAGTGGAGGAGCCAGAGGGAGCGCGGATCCTCGAGATAGGGGTCCGCGCCCCGCGATGCGGCGCGGGCGGCCTCGGCAGTTACCCGATCAGGACTGGTGGTGGGGGGGGGGGGGGGGGGGGGGGGAGGGTTTTTTGCCCGAACAGGTGCGTACCGAGCCCGGTGAGGCGGGCCGGCCCCCGGGAGATCTCCAACACGCCGGTCGCCTGCGACCAGTGGCGGATGGAGGCGACCATGTTCTTGCCCACGCCCAGCCGGACGAGCGCGTCCTTCCGTCGGAACAGCTCCCGATCCTCCCCGATGCCCAGCGCCGCCTTGGTGAGCCAGCCGTGGCGGAGGGGGAAGGTCTGATGCCCCGAGAAGCGGAGCTTCGCGGTCGGGGTCAGGGCGGCTCGGGCGCGCATCGGAGTCGGGGAGTACTTACCACACTTCGGGGCGGTCCCAGTCGCGCTGTGGGACATCCCCCGTCACGGCTGGTTCAGCGGCCGCGGCACGGGGGCAGCCCCGCAAACTCATCTGGGCACGGTAATCCGTCAGAAGGGTGGCGCGAACCCGTCTTTCCCCTCTCCGAGCGAAGGCAGTTCCCTTCGGAGCACCTCGCGTACGGCGCCGTAGTGCTCGAGATACGCGACACCCAGATCGGATCGCGTCGCCCCGAGGGCCTCCGCCATGAGACGCAAGGCGGAGTCGCGAGTCCCGGCCACGAAGCGACCCCGCTTGAAGTGGAATGGCTGGACTATGAACTGTTCGACGCCAGTGTCGAGCAATCTCTGCACGAATGCCTCGGCGTCGCGGACAAGGAGTAGAGGCGTCATCGTGACGCAGAGCGAAATACCCTCGTTCATGAGCTGCCGGGCCGCTTCGAGTCGTCGGGCGTTCGATGGGCAGTAGGGCTCGAAGGTCTTGCGGATGGACTCGTCATCCGTCGTGATCGTGATGTTCACCTGCACCCGGCCTCCACGGGCGGTGATCTCTCGGTACAGATCCGCGTCCCGCACGACATCCGGACTGCGCGTCTGAACCACCAGGCGCGGCTGATGCCGCTCAGCCATGACTTCGAGTACACCGCGCGTCAGCTCCAGTTCTCGCTCGATGGGCTGGTACGGATCCGTGACGCTGCTCATGTAGATGAGACGTCGGTCCAGGCTCCCAGGCCGACGCTTCTCCATCAGGCGTCTCGCATTTTCCTTGGCGATGATCCATCGCCCCCAGTTCTGCTGTTTCTCTCGGCTTCGAGAGAAGAACGCCGCGTAGCAGTAGGTGCACCCGAAGGAACACCCCGAGTAGGGATTCAGAGTGAAGTCGTACTGATCCATGAATCCGGTGGCCCGCGTGAGGATGCTGCGCGGGGAGGTGTACTCGACGCTCGCTTGTCCCATGCGGCGCGGGCGTGGGGGCTCGCCTTCGGCGACGGGGCCGAAGAGTCCCGGGGGCCGCATCACTTCGCGCCTCGCCGCCGCAGGATCACCGGGGATCGGACGGCCGTGTCCACCGTCCTCTCCAGGTAGTCGCGCGGAGTGGCTTTGAGCTGGTCCCCAAGATCCTTCCGCCACTTTGTGATACGTGGGAGCACGTGGACGCGTCGATCGCGCATCGAGAGGCTTGTTGCGCCGGGAAGAGCCTTGCGGGCGCGCTTCTCATGCTGTGAGTTGCAGGTGAGAACCATCTCGGTCGGAGAGTACTTCTGCTGGAACTCATCCACGATCGAAGAGAGGCGCTCCTGATTCTCTTCGTAGATCGCGTGCATCGCGATGAACCAGGTCTCGGTGGAGTAGGTCGGCTGACTCCAGAGCCTCTTCATGAAGTCCTCCTTCCTCGGAGCGCAAAGAATACGGTTGTCCACGAGTTCCGGGGAGGTGCGCCAAACCACCAGACCCAGGCGGCGCATCTGCTCACTGGGGTCGATCGCGAGGACCCCGATCGGGGGGCGATCGGCGCGCCGGTCCCGTGCGAGGCTCAAACCGAAGAGCGTGGCGAGTGTGCCGCATCCGTAGTCCAGGATCCAGAGCGGCTGCGAGCCGTCACGACGAGAGTCGAACATTGAGGCCGAGATGTCGGCGGCGAGGCGGACCTGCCTAGGGAAGTACCAGGTGAGATAGAGCAGCGCCACCCACGGGTCGTCGTAGTCCGCGGGCGTTCCAAAGGCCAAGCCCCCGAGTGAGCCGAGCCCCTCCGAGACGCGCTTCCGGAGCTCGGGTTGTGAGTGGCCTCGAGAGAGCCGATCGAATTCCTGCTGGGCCACCCGCACGAGAGCCTGGTCGAGCCGGTCCGCGCAGCGCTTGGTGAGCATGGTCCGATGGTACCAAGAATTCGGGCCTCGATCGGGGAAAGTTCGCACCCGATGGGACAAATAATGTCATGTACGGTCGGAATCTCGGACCTCGGGTCCGAACCTCGCGTCAAATCGGTCCTCAAGTCACGCGCATTGTCCACTACAGGAGCTTTGGCGTCCATCAGTCGATCGCGATGAGTTCGGCGATCGTGCGGAGCTGCTGGACGACGTTGTCGAAGGACCTCGTTGTACTCGGCGCCGGTGGGGAGGTGGATGGGGATGCCGTTGGTGCCCGGGCGCATCAGGCGGGTTCGCTCCCGAACCTGCTGCGCCGTCAGGAGATCGGGTCGCGGGTTCCAGTTGAAGACCACCCACAGAGGGGTTTCTCCGTGGTCGGCCCAGAAGTCCGTGTGGACGCCGAGCCAGATGCCTGCCCGACCCCTCTCCTTCCGCCCGATCCGCAGGTACCTGCCGTAGCCGTGGGGCCTCGGCGTCACCTTCACCCCGGAGGTGTCCAGGAATCCCTCGGTTTGTCCGCGTCGGGTCAGGTCGTGAATGAGGTGGCGCAGATCACGGAGTCGCCTGCCGATTTCGGGTGCGAGCTCGTCGGGGCGGATGGGCAGGAACGCCTCGCTGTCCTGCCGGTCGCAGAGCGCCTCGAGCTGCCTCACGTCCTCGCGTGCGTCCTCGGCCTTGCTCGCGATCGTCTTGAGCAGCACCCGCCAGCTCGTGAGCGCGACCCGGTGGGCCGGATGCTTCGGGATCGGGGCGGTGCGCACGCCGCTGCGCCCTTCTGGAGGCGTCCCGTCGTCCAGCTCCAGTTGTCGCCCGATCTCGGCCCACAGCGACTCGCGCCGCAATTCGGGGCCGACGATGAGGAGCGTCGCGGGCCTCTCCTTCGGGAGCAGCCGGACGTAGGCGCCGCCTGGTCCCCGAGCCGAGCCCAGAACTTCACCTCCCAGATGACCGACTCGACCTCCTCGGCGTCGTAGCCGACCAGGTCGGGCCGCATCGTCCGGTTGCGATAGGGGACTTCGGTCTGGATTTTGCCGAAGGGCCGGACTTCGGCGCCGGTGCTCCCAAGGAGCTCTGCGACCGCCCTCCGGGCCGGCTCGGACCGCGAGAGGATGTGCCCGAGTGCCTCCGTCGCGAGGGTTTCGGTGCGGCTGGTGAGCCTCCCCGCCAGGTGAGCGAGCAGGGAGCCGTCGGTGTCCGTCATGGGGAAAGGAGTTCCGCGCCTTTCGGGCCGTGGAGCGGTGCGCTCCGCCGTCGGCGGGTGAGCGCCTCGAGGAACGCTGCGGTGCGAGGTGGACGCCGGGTGGGGGGGAGCGCCGCGCTTTCCGCTGCCAGGCGGTCCAGGTCCCTCGGTCGGTCCACATCCCAGTGGGAGGGCAGGGGGTGAAGCGTGAGGCCCGCGTCCCTCGCAGCGGTCCGGGTGGCGGTCGCGATGGCCGGCGTGCCCCAGGGCTTGGCTTCGAAGAGCAGGTCGAAACGGGCGGCGCCCCGATCGGTGGCGAGGGCGAGGAGCACGTAGCCACCGTCCTCGGAAGGAGCGAGGACGGCGTCGGCGGCGTCGAGGGCGGTGAACGCCGACTCGATGAGCCCGGTCGGGAGGAGCGGGGCGTCGGCGCCGATGAGGACCACGCTCCCGAGGCCATCGCCGAACGCGGTGTGGACCGTGCGGCGGAGACGGGCGCCGAGGTCGCCGCCTCCCTGCGGGACCGTCCGCCACTCCGGGGGGGCTGCGAGCGGTGGTGGTGGCGGCCGTTCCGCCGATCCGGCGACGCGGAGTTCGAGGTCGGTGGTGGGGGCAAGATCGCGGGCGAGGCGTTCGAGCAGATCCTCGGTCATCGCCCGCTGGAGAGATGCTGCTTCGCCGGGGGTGAGCGGCGGGACGAGCCGGGTCTTGGTTCGCCCCGGCGCAGGGAGGCGCGTGAAGAGGGCGACCCGGCGGCTCGAGTCACCGGCCATGAGCCTCGGCATCCACTCGGCAGGAACTCGGTGGGACGACTCCCCGGCGACCGATCGAGGTCAGCGGGAGATGGGGGCCTCGCGGCTGGTCCGGTTGCCCTGGTCGTCCTCCACCGTGATCACGACGGCGGCCGCTGCGGCCGGGAAGTTCGCGATCGCGGCGTCGAAGGTCTCCGTCCGGGAGTCGCTGATCCCGTCGGTGGGGAGAACGACGATCGGCTCGCCGCCTTCCAGCGTGATCGTCGCCCGGCGAATCGGTGTCCCGGCGTCCTCGGCGGTGAAGCGCACCTGTCCGTCGCTCGTGACCGCGACATCGGAGACCAGCGGCGGGGTGTTGTCCACAGTGAACGGACGACTGACCCGATCTCCGGCGAGAGCGCTCTCCGGCGGGTTGTCCGGCGTGTCGCGCGCTTCCACCTGCAGCTCGTAGCGGCCGTCGGGCATGGCCCGGGTGTCCCACGCGACGATGGGGCTGCGGAGCCCGTCGCGGAGGATCTGCCACGCCACGTCGCCCCGCTCCCGCCAGGAGACCCGGTAACGCAGGCGGTCCCCGTTCGGGTCGCTCGCCTGGAAGGTCGCGGTGCGCACGCCGTGCCGGTAGAGCTGCCGGCCGCTCCCGACCGGGAGGGCTCCTCGCGACGGACCGTTCCGAGCCGCTTCCGTGGTCTCGGGAAGGTGCTCCATGCCCTGGAGCTGCGGAGTCTGCGTCGAGATCATCTCCTCGAACGCGAGCCCGGGCGGGTGGAGCGTGATCCCGGTGACGCGGGGCGCCAGGTTCGCGGGGAGGTAGGCGGCTTCGAGCGAGGTCAGCTCGGGGGAGGATCCGCCATCGGAGCGGAGGACGGCGCGCCACTGGAGGAAGCGGGCCGACGGGCTCGGGGCGGCCGCGCCCGCTTCGGCGGCGCGCCAGTCGCTCCAGGTGTCGTCGGGCTCCGCGGTGTTGCCGCTGCGGGTCTCCACGGCGAGCGCTGCCCCGGGGGGGATCCGCGCCTCCCAGCCGATCCGTCCGAAGGCGGCCGCGCCGCCGGCGTCGAGCGCGGACGAGATGTAGCGGCCCTCGGTGCGCGGCGAGTCGGTCAGCCGGAGGATCCGGCCGGGGTTCGAGGCGCCGAGGAGGACGGCGTTGCCGCTCCGGACCGCGGCGGTGATCTGCTCCGAATCGGCGCGCAGCAGAAGCGTCGCCTCGCCGTCGCGGTGGATCCGCAGGATGCGGCCGCGGTCGCCGGTCCCGAGCAGGAGCCGCTCGTCGCGCAGCAGGGCGAGCGCGAGGGGGCGGTCCGCATCCGACTCCCAGATGGCCTCCGCGGCGCCGTTCGGGGAGATCCGGTAGAGCGCGTTCTTCGCGGAGGCCCCCGATGTCCCCCGGTTCGCGCGGGCGCCGGTCGCCGTGGCTGCGACGGCCCGGAACGCGGTGGACGTGGAGACGCTGGCCGTCGGCGGCGGGCCGCCCGGCGCGGCGCCGGGGGTCGGGATCCCGGGCGCGGCCGACGGGGCGGGCGAGCCCGACTCGGCGACCGCGGCCGCAAAGACCTCGCCCGCGGAGTTCACCGCGAGGGCGCGGATTTCCGGCTGTTCGCTGTCGTGGAGCGCCATCGCGTCTCCGTCCGGAGGGAGGCGGAACACGATGCCCGACGGGGAAGTTCCCACGTGGATCATCCCGTCGTCGGAGCGGTGGAGCGCCGTGATGTTCTCGTCGCCGGAAGTGAACAGGGTCTCGGGGGCGCCGGAGGGCTGGAGGCGCACGACGGACGCCGGCATGCCGGTCGCCGCGAGGACGCGGCCGCCCGGCTCGGCGGCGAGGGCCCACACGTAGCGGGCCCCGGTGTCGCCGAGGATGCGGCGCTCGCCCCCGGGGGTGATGGCGTGGACCACGCCGCCGGGCGAGCTGGCGTAGTAGATCGTTCCGTCGGCGCCGAGGGCGACGGCGTGAACTCCGGCGTCTCCGGTCTCGGCGAGGGACTCCGGCTCTCCGGCGCCGATCCGGGTGAGCGCGCCGGGGGCGCCGCTCCCGGCGACGACCGCGCCCGAGCCGCCGGCCGCGAGCGCCCAGACGAACGGGCGACCGGGGTCGTGGAGCGTCGTGAGGATCGGGGAAAGCCGCACCTGCCCGTCGGGGCCGATGCTGACGCCGTCGCTCTCGCCGCGAAGGAAATCCGACGCGGTCTCGAACCGGAAGAAGCTGCGGCCTCCGGCGACGGCAGCCGAGAGCGCGAGAAGCAGCAGCGCCGGGAGGAGCGCGGCCTTCGCGACCCGTGGCGCGCGCCGCGTTGGGGGCTTCATCGCTCCTCCACTCGAAGGTTCAGTCGCTGCGTTCCGGACACGGTGGCGTCCAGGTCGAGATGCCCGTCCCACAGGACCGAGCCCGCGAGCGACCGGGCGACGCCGCCCGACGAATCGCGCGCGATCACGGATCGGACGCTGGGAGGGAGCGCCGGGAGGTATTCGCCCGCCACGACCGCGGCGGAGCGCGCGTTTCCGATGAGGCGGACGTAGAGACGGCTCGCGCGCCGCCGCCGGCCGATGGCGCGGAAGATCTGGCCCACGTGCGTCGGGGTCGTGTTCGCCCCCAGTCGGGCATCCTGCGCGGATGCGCCGAGGGCGTCGGTGACGAGGATCTGGAGGCGCTGCCCGGCCGCGTTCGCCGGGATCGGGACCGCGATCTGCCGGACGCGCTCGCCGCCGCGGTAGTCGCGGACGGCGATCCGGAGCGTCGCATCCTCGCCGGGACGGACCCGGGACGAGTCGAGCCAGGCGCGGGTCACGGTCGCGGTGCGCGCGCGTTCGCTGGCCGTGACCTCGACCTCGATGCCGCGGACGGGGATGCGCTCCACCGGGTTCGACAGGAGGAGCTGCACCGGGGCGGCGACGAGCCCGGCCGCCGCGAGCGTCATGCCCCCGGCGCCCGAGGCGAAGACATCCTCCACCGCGAGGGTCCGACCCTCGGCGACGGCGATCCGAGCGCTCAGCTCGAGCGTCTGCGCCCCCGCTGGCCGCTCCTCCTGCGACAGGATCGAGATCAGGCCCGAGAACGCGAGCAGCGGCGTGAACAGTTCGTGGTCCACGAGTTCCAGCCGGTAGCTCCGCCGGCCGCCGCGGCTTCCGATGACCTGGACCTCGAGCGGGATCGTGCGGGCGCGGCTCCCGAGTCGGCCTCGGATCCCGGCGTCGCGATCCTGTCGCCAGACGCCGATCGTCGGGCCCGCGCTCGCCATCTTGAACGAGGTGTTGAGCGATGCGATGGAGGCCTCCACGCGCGACGCCTGCATCGGGATGGACATCGTGCCGAGGCCGGTGAACGGGTGGCCGAAGGCGAACACCTCGCCGGTGATCTCGTCCACATGGGTCACGGTGCCCGTCGCCATGAGGAGCAGGTCGCCCCCGATCAGGGTCGCTCCGACCGGACTCCCCGGCTGGAGGGACGGCGGGGTCTCGGCGCCGGTCTGGAAACCGGTGGCGCTGCTCGCGGGGAAGGAGAGGCCGCCGACCGAGAGCTCCATGCCGAGCTGGCGGAACAGCGGAGCGAGGATCCGGTGCGCCTGCGCGGTCATGCCGCTCGCCGCGACGGGGGTCAGGATGGGGGCGAGCCGGGAGGCCGCCTGGGTGAAGGCGTCTGCCCCCGGCTCCGGGAAGGGGAGGTCCACCGGACCGGGATCAAGGGAGGGCGCTCCGCGCTCGTAGAAACGGAGGACGGGGCCGAGGCCGCCGGCGGAAGCGCCCGAGCCGGCGCCGGTCAGCGGCTCCTCGGTGAAACGCACCATCTCCTCGAACGGGGTGATGCCGCAGATCGCGTCCTTCGCGAACGGAAAGGCGTAGGCGACCGCGCCGAGGAGACGCCCGTCCACGTACACCGGGCTCCCGCTCATTCCCTGCATCACGCCGGTGTGGGCCAGCGGGCCGCCGGAGAGATTGGCGAGCACGATGCTGCGTCCCGCCATCGCCCCGTCGAGCACGCCGAGGATCTCGACCTCGAAGCTCTCGATCTCCTCGCCGTGAAAGACGGTGCGGCCTTCGCCGACCATCCCGGCGCGGACTTCCGAGACCGGCAGGATCTCCTGGGCGGCGGGCCGTCCGGGGAAAGCCGTCGCCAGAACGAGGGCGAGGAGGCCAGCGGCGGCGCGCGAGCCGGGGGCGAAGATCCTTGACAAGGTGGGCGAGGCGGTCTCGAATGCTACCCGCTACCAGAGCGTTCGCAGATGGGGTGAGTCCCGCAGCTTGCCGTCCCGGGTGACGAGAACGGCGCCCTCCTCTCTCGCGGTTGCGGCGATGATCTGATCGGCTGGATCGGTCCCGACGGACGCGGGCAACCGATCAGCTTTCGACCAGAACGGACCTCGTGAGCGGCGCCACCCGCAGCCCGGCGGGCTCAAGGGCCAGGTCGAGCCAGTCGTCCAGCGCCCGGTCGAGCATGAGCTGCCCCTTTTCCACCTTCTTCGCAGCTTCCCGGATGGAGATCGCGGACAGCCACAGCGTCCCTTCGGACAGGCTCGCCTGGATCGCGCGCCGAGCCGCCCCGGACAGACGCTCGTCCTCGGTCACCCACCAGATCCAGGCGTGGGTGTCAACGACGATCGGCATCCGCGCTCCAGCGCGCACCGGTACCGTACGGATCACCGGTTTCGCGAAGGACGCTGCCCCGGAGGCTGCGATTCCTGCGGGAGGCGACGATCGGGGCGAGCTGCGCGATCGGTCGGCCCCGCTTGGTGATCACGATGGGCGTGCGCGTTCGGGCCACCTGATCGAGAAGCCTGAGGCATGTATTGCGAAACTCTCCGGCTGCGATTTCCGTCATGAGGCGATTCTAGACATGGCGAAGTGGCCATGTCCATGATGGACGCGTCGTTGCGGCGGCTTCGACGCGGAGGCGGTCGGGAACCCTAAACTCCGCCCGGGATGGAGTCCGGGCCGGACGGCCGCTACTCGCGGCAGACGCTTTTCGCCGGGATCGGCGAAGCGGGGCAGATTCGACTGGGCGAGGCGCGCGTCCTCGTCGTGGGGGCGGGCGCTCTCGGGTCGGTGTCGCTCGACATGCTCGTGCGGGCGGGGGTGGGGACGGTCCGGTTCGTGGATCGGGACACCGTGGAGCTCTCGAACCTGCAGCGGCAGACGCTCTACGCCGAGGCGGACGCGGAGGAGAGCGCGCCCAAGGCGGAGAGCGCGCGCCGGCGGCTCGCGGCGGTGAACCGGGAGGTGACGCTGGAGCCGCTCGCGCTCGACCTCCATGCCGGGAACGTGAAGGAAGTGACGGACGGCGTGGACCTGATCCTCGACGCCACGGACAACTTCGAGACGCGCTACCTCCTGAACGACGCGGCCGTCTGGCGGGGGATTCCGTGGATCTACGCCGCCTGCGTGGGCAGCTACGGGATGACGTTCACGATCGTCCCGGGGCGGACCGGCTGTCTCCGCTGCGTCATCCCCGATGTTCCGCCCCCGGGCTCCTCCCCGACCTGCGACACCGCCGGAGTGATCGCCCCGGCGGTGGCGGCGGTGGCCGCCTACTCGGTGGCGGAGGCGCTGAAGTTCCTCGCCGGCGCGGGCGAGGATGTCGTGGCGACGGGGATCTGGCATCTCGATGTGTGGGAGCGGACCTCCTACCGCATGGAAGTCGGCGGGCCCGACCCGGACTGCCCGGCGTGCGGGCAGCGCGACTTCGTCTTCCTGCGGGGAGACGCGGGGCCGGCGGCGATCACGCTCTGCGGCCGGAACGCCGTCCAGGTGCGGCCGGGAATCGGGACGGAGCGTCGCGCGGCGTTCCTGGAAGAACTCGTCGAGCGGCTCGCGGCGCTGCCGGATGTCGCCGCCTCGCTGCGACGATCCTCCTTCCTGGTGCAATTCGAGGCCGAGGGACGGCGCCTGGTCGTGTTTCCCGACGGCCGCGCCATCGTCCATGGAAGCGGCGACCCCGCGGAGGCGCGCACCCTGGTGTCCCGCTACATCGGCAACTGAGATTCTCCCCCC
>JAJEAO010000029.1 GCA_022822745.1 Acidobacteriota bacterium | reverse complement strand
AGTCTGGAGACAGGCGCTCCATACGCGCCGCTCCCTATGGAGGCCCGCACCGGGAGAACTGGCCCGGCGCGCCGGCAATGTCCCGGCGCCGGTTCGCATAAACGCAGCGGACCTCGCCCTCCCCCCTGCCGGCGCGACGCGGCGATCTCAGCCCGCGGCTCCCACGGAAGCGCCGAGACGCCGGATGGCCTCCGGGATGTCCCGCGCGGGGACATGGCTGAAGGAAAGGCGCAGCGAGGTGCGAGCGGGAGGAGATTCCGGATCGGCGAAGAAGGGGGCGCCGGCCACGAACGCGACCCGGTGGTCCTCGATGGCGCGCGGAAGGAGGACCTCGGTGTCCACGGCCGTGTCGAGCCACAGGAAGAACCCGCCCTCGGGCCGCACCGAGGGCAGGCCGAGGGGCGAATCGCTTCCGCCGGCTTCGAGCGCGCCGAGCATGGCGTCGCGCTTGTCCCGGTAGAGCGCGCGGGAACAGCGCACCTGCCGGTCGAGAGCGCCCGATTCGGCGTACGCGATCGCGAGGCGCTGGACGAGGGCCCCGGAGCATTGATCCGAGCCCAGTTTCAGGAGACCGAAGCGGGCCACCAGCGCGGGATTCGCCGCCACCCACCCCAACCGGAGACCGGGACCGAAGATCTTGGAGAAGGTGTGAATGAAGATGACCCGCTCGGGAGCGATCGCCTTCAGCGCCGGAACCGGCGTCCCGTCGTACCGCAGCTCGGCGTAGGCGTGGTCCTCGACCACGAACACATCGCGCCGCTCGCAGACCTCGAGGATCCTCATCCGGCGCTCCCGGCTCCAGGTCCGTCCGGTGGGATTCGAGAACGTGGGATTCGCGTAGAGCAGGCGGGCGCCGGCGAGACGGTCACAGACCTCGTCCAGCGCCTCCGGGATCGGGCCCTCGCTGTCGCTCGCCACGGGGGTGGGGCGAAGGCCGAGCTCGCGGGCGATGTGGAGCGCCGCGAGGTAGGTCGGATCCTCGACGAGCAGCGGATCACCCGGGTCGCACAGCCCGTTCAGGGCATGCCGGATTCCCTCCACGCCGCCGCTCACGACGAGGATTTCGTCCGGGTGCGCGGGGATCCCCTCGCGCTCGCCCATCCGCTCCGCGAGCAGCTCCCGCAGCGCGGTGACGCCGGGGTTCGGCGAGTAGTTCAGCGCCTCCGAAGCATGCTCCGCGAGCACCCGCTCCATGGCCGCCCGCGTCTCCTCCACCTGGAACACGGCGGGATCGGGCAGCCCCCCGGCGAGCGAGATCACGCCGGGCCGCTCGGCGAGCCGCAGGATCTCGACGACGGCGTCCTCGCCCGCGATCCGGGTGGCCGCCGCCGAGAAGCGGGGCAGCGACTCCGTCATCGCCTCGTCCCGGAGGGGCAGATCCCGGAGGGTTCGGCGCGGGCGGTCAGGACCAGCGCCTTGAGCCGCCCGACGGTCTCCCCCACCGTCCGGTTCACGACCTCATGGTCGTAGGCCCCCGCGCGCGGCAGCTCGCGCCGGGCAGTGGCGAGACGACGCCGCACCTCCTCGACCGACTCGCGACCCCGACCGACGAGCCGCTCTTCGAGATCGGCGAAATCCGGGGGGGCGATGAAGATCGAGACCGCCTCGGGCACCTTGCGCCGGAGCGCCTCGGCGCCCTGGACATCGACCTCGATGAGCAGGTCGTCGCCGGGCCCTCCGGCCGCGAGCGCGCTGCGGGCGGTTCCGTAGCGGTTCCCGTGGACGAACGCCCACTCGACGAAGGCGTCCTCGGCGACCAGCGCGTCGAACTCGGCGTCGGAGACGAAGTGGTAGTCGCGCCCGGCGACCTCGCCGGCGCGCTTCGGCCGGGTCGTGTGCGAGACCACGAACGCGAGGCCGGGCACTTCGACGACGAGGCGGCGGAGCAGCGTGGATTTCCCGACGCCCGACGGACCGGAGACGACGAAGAGCCGGGCCACGGATCAGATCGTCGGCTTCACTTCGCGGCCGCGATCTCCAGGCCGAGCCGCGCGGTCTCGCCCTCGATCCGGATGCTTCGGCGGGACGCGCCCGCCGGGAGTTCCTCGGGGAACGGCGCCAGCGACACGGCGAGCGTCTCGGCGCGGAAATGGGCCTCCCGCTCGCGAGCCAGGGCGAGGAGCGAGTCCGAGCCGGCTTCCTCTTCGAGGAACACGCGGACCCGGGCGGTGTAGGGGAGATCGAGATCCTTCCGGAACACCTGCACCCGGTTCAGCAGCTCCCGGTAGCGCCCCTCGCGACGGAGGTCGGGGGTCAGCCGGGTGTCGAGCGAAACCGCGATCCGCCCGCCGGCGCCGAGAGCGCGGGCGTCCCCGGGGCGGCTGGAGGTCCGGGTCTCGATCACCAGGTCCGCCGGCGCGAGCGACACCGCGCCGTCCGGCAACTCCAGCTCCAGCGCGCCCGACGCCCGCAGCCGGTCGCGGATCTCCCGCCCGGGGAGCGCCGCGAGCGCCCGCTGCGCCGCGCGCATCCGTTTTCCGAGTCTTGGCCCGAGCCGCCGGAAGTCCGGCTTGACCACGACCTCCATGTCGGCCTCCGGATCGTCGGAGAAACGCACTTCGCCCACGTTGAGCTCGTCGGCGAGGAGTTCCCGGTGCGTCGCGACGCGCCTCCGCAGCGCCGGGTCCGCGGCGGAGATCTCCGCGGCGGCCAGCGGCTGTCGGACGCGGATCCCGTTCTCCTTGCGCAGCCGGAGTCCGAGCGACGCCGCCTCCCGCACCAGCGCCATTCCCTCGTTCAGCCCGGCGTCGAGAGGGAAGACCGGTTCGGGCCAGTCGGCCAGGTGAACGCTCTCGGGCTCGGTGTCGGGGAACGGCCGCGCCACCAGGTTCCGGTGGATCTCCTCGGCGAGGAACGGCGTGAACGGCGCCGCGAGCCGGGACAGGCGAACCAGGGTGTCGTAGAGCGTGCGGCAGGCGTCCGCAGTGGCCGCCGGATCCCCGCCCCCCCAGAACCGTCGTCGGCTGCGCCGGACCCACCAGTTGGAGAGCGACTCGGCGAACGCGGAGAGCGCGCGCGCCGCCTCGAAGGCCCGGAGCTCTTCAAGGTGGCGGGTGACCTCCACCGTCGTCTCCTCGAGGTGGGACAGGATCCACCGGTCCAGCGGAGCGCGTTTCGCGGGAGGCCGGGGGCGATCGTTCCGGGGGTCGAAACCCTCGATCGCGGCGTAGATCGTGAAGAACTGAACCACGTTCCGCAGCCTGAGCGGGAACTCCCGCGCGGCGGCTCGCACGTTGGCGAGGGAGTGGCGCTTGCTGGCCCACGGGGCGGCGCTCGCCAGCAGGGACCAGCGGAAGGCGTCGGCGCCCGCCTCGCGCAGCGTCTCCTCCGGCGGGGTGTAGTTCCCCTTCGACTTGGACTCCTTGCGTCCGCTCGGATCGGTGACGTGCCCGAGAACGAGGCACGAGCGGTACGGGTGGGGGAAGTCGGGCGTCGGGATGTCCAGCCGGCCGCAGGTGTCCTCGTCGAACAGCAGCGTCGAGATCATGAGCAGCGAGTAGAACCAGCCGCGCGTCTGATCGATCGCCTCCGTGATGTAGTCCGCCGGAAACGAGGCGAGGAACTGCTCCCGGTTCCGATGGGGGAAGCCCCACTGCGCGAACGGCATCGCGCCGGAATCGAACCAGCAATCAATGACGTCGGGAGCCCGGCGGTACACCCCCGGCTCGCCCGGGTTCCTCCAGGTCACCTGATCCACCCACGGCTTGTGGACGATGAGGTCCTCGGCCAGGTCGGGACGGCGGGCGCGCTCGGCATGGAACGCGGCGAACGCATCCGGATTCTTCGCCTCGATCTCCGCCACCGACGCCGGCATCTCGATTCGACCGGTCTCGTCGTTCCTCCACACGTTCAGCGGCGTGCCCCAGAACCGCTCGCGGGAAAGCGCCCAGTCCACGTTGTTCCGGAGAAAGTCCCCGAAGCGCCCTTCCCGGATGTGGTCGGGCAGCCAGCGGACCGCGCCGCTGTTGTCCAGCGCCGCGTCCTTCCGCCGGGTCGTCCGGATGAACCACGCCGGTCGGGCGTACTGGATCAGCGGGTCATCATCGGCGCGCCAGCAGAACGGGTACTCGTGGCGCAACGTCCCGAGGTGGAACAGGCGCCGGCTGTCGCGCAGGCGGCGGATGATCTCCCGATCGGCGTCCTTCACCCACTGCCCTTCGAGCCAGGGGACATCGGAGGTGAAGCGGCCGTCGGCGCCGACGGCGCTCGGGAGCGGGATCTCGTCGGGGTTCTCGTAGGCGTCCACCGTCGCCCGGTGGAGGTCGTGGTCCACCTCGCCGAACGCGGGAGCCTCGTGGACCAGTCCGGTGCCCTGGTCCAGCTCGACGAAGGGCGCAGGCAGGACCCGCCAGAACGCGGGAATCCGCGAGCCGTCGGCGAGCCGACCCTCGAGGCCGCTCCAGATCTTCCAGTAGTCGTCGAAGGGAGGTCGGTAGCGCCGGCCCACGAGCTCCTCGCCGGGGAAGGTCCGGACCGGAACGAGCGGCCGGCCCACCTCGGCGGCCACCGCTTCCCGACGGGCCCTGGCGACGACGAGCCGCCGCGCCGGGCCGTCCGGGGGGCGGTCCTCCACCTCCTGGTACTCGGCGCCGGGCCGGACCGCGGCGTAGAGATTCGAGGGGAGCGTCCACGGAGTCGTGGTCCACACGAGCAGGGAGAGGTCGGGGTCGTCGAGCAGCGGCAGGGTGATGTGGACCGCGGGATCCTCGACTTCCCGATACCCGAGGCCCACTTCGGCAGACGAGAGCGCGGTCCCGCCCTGCGCCCACCACCAGACGACCTTCTCGCCGCGGTAGAGGAGGCCCTTGCGGTGCAGCTCGGAGAGCGCCCACCAGACGCTCTCCACGTAGCTGCGGCGGTAGGTGACGTAGGCGCGCTCGAGGTCCACCCAGTGCCCGATGCGGGCCGTCATCTCTTCCCAGTCGCGGATGTAGCGGAAGACGCTCGCCTGGCAGCGTTCGACGAACCGTCCCACCCCGTAGGCTTCGATCCCGGCGCGGCCGTGGATCCCGAGCTCCTTCTCGATCTCCACCTCGACCGGGAGACCGTGGGTGTCCCACCCGGCGATCCGCTCGGCGCGGCGGCCGCGCATGGTCTGGAAGCGCGGGAACACGTCCTTGAACACCCGGGTCAGGACATGCCCGTTGTGCGGGCGCCCGTTCGCCGTGGGCGGCCCGTCGTGCCAGACCCACGGCCGGCCGTTCCGCCGGCGCTCCACCGAACGCTCGAAGACCCGCCGGTCGCGCCAGAAGCGGAGCACTTCACGCTCCGCGGCGGGAGCTTCGGCGACCGGACGGGCGGGGAGGAACAGGGACACGGGGGTCAGACGAACTGACGACGCCGCGACGGCCCGGGTCGAGCCTGCGGAGAAACGCGTCCCCAACGGGACTCGAACCCGTGTTTTCGCCGTGAAAGGGCGACGTCCTGGGCCACTAGACGATGGGGACCCGAATTGGTAGGCCGTGCAGGCATCGAACCTGCGACATCTCGCTTAAAAGGCGAGCGCTCTGCCAACTGAGCTAACGGCCCGGCGACGGAGGCGGCGCGGAGTGTAGCAGGGGCGACGACGACCGTCCGGCCCTTCGCCGGACGGGGACCGCGACGGCTCTCCCGGCCAGCGCTCCCGGTGAGGGCGGGGCTTCCGTCGCGCCTCCCCTCCCTCATGCCGGCGCCGTGAAACGGGTGACCGGCGTGTCCAGGCGGGTCAGGAACGACCCCCGATCGGGCCCGGTGGCGGCGAGGGAAACCGGAACCTCGACGAGCTCCTCGAGGGCGGCCAGGTACGCCCGCGCCTCCTTCGGAAGATCCTCCAGGCGGGTGACCCCGGCGGTCGGCCGCGACCAGCCGGGCAGGGTTCGGTACTCGGGTTCACACCGGGAGAGCGCGCCGAAGGCGCCGGGAAACTCATCCAGCCGCTCCCCGTCGAGGCGGTAGCAGACGCCGACGCGCACCTCGTCGAGGCCGTCCAGCACGTCGAGCTTCGTGATCGCGAGTTCGTCCAGCCCGTTCACGCGGCGCGAATACCGGAGAACGACGCTGTCGAACCAGGCGCACCGGCGGGGCCGCCCGGTGGAGGCCCCGTACTCGTTCCCGATGCGCTGGATGCGCTGGTTCATCGCCGGCGGCATCTCGGTGGGCATGGGCCCTTCCCCGACGCGAGTCTGGTACGCCTTGGCCACGCCGAGAACCCGGCCGATGGCCCTGGGACCGACTCCGGCGCCGACCGCCGCCCCGGCGGCGACTGCGGTGGAGGAGGTCACGAACGGGTAGGTTCCGTGGTCGAGGTCGAGCAGCGAGGCCTGGGCCCCCTCGAAGAGCACCGGGCGCCCGGCCTCGATCGCCCGATGGACCACCAGCGAGGTGTCCACCACCCGCGGGAGCATCCGGGCCGCAAAGGCGTCCAGCAGATCCCGGGCTGCCCCGATCTCCCGCTCGAGACGTCCGGCCTCCCACCCGAGCTGCCGGCCGCGCTCCGACATGAGATGCGCGAGCCGCTCGTCCCGGTGTTCGGGATGGCGAAGGTCGCCGACGCGGAGACCCCGGCGACCCGCCTTGTCCTCGTAGGCGGGCCCGATGCCGCGGCGGGTCGTCCCGATCCGCCGGTCGCCGAGGCGGGATTCCTCTCCCGCCTCCACCAGCCGGTGGACCGGGAGGATGATGTGGGCCCGGTCCGACAGCAGGAGATCGGCCGCCGGGTCGAGTCCCGCTTCCTCGAGGAGGTCCAGCTCCGAGAACAGCGCGGCCGGATCCACGACGCACCCGTTGCCCACGATGGCCTGGACTCCCGGGTGGAGGACGGCGGAGGGCAGGATGTGGAGGACGATCGTCCGGCCGCCCACGACCACGGTGTGCCCGGCGTTGTGCCCCCCGCCGTACCGCACGACGGTGTGGAACCGCGGGGCGAGGAGATCGACGAATTTGCCCTTGCCCTCGTCACCCCACTGGGTGCCGACGACCGCGAGCCCGGACATCGGAGCGCCGGTGGTTGCGACTACTCGCCGAGACCGAGGAGCCGCCGGACCTCGCTCTCGAGGCGGGCCGGCGTACGCGTCGGATTGAACCCGAGGTGCTGGGTCCGGACGATCCCCTCCCGGTCGGCGATGTAGGTCGTCGGCATCGCGAAGATCCGGAACGCCTCGTCGGCCTGCAGGGTGGAGAGCAGATTGCGGTACCGGACGCCGCGCTCGTCGAGAAACGCGCGAATCTCGTCGTTGGACGGCGTCTGGTCGTCCACGTGGAGGCCGATCACGATCAGCCCGTCATCGGCGTAGCGCTCTTCGAGCTCCTGGAAGAAAGGCAGCGCGTACTCGCAGGGACCGCACCAGACGGCCCAGAAGTCGTAGATGACGACCTTCCCGGGGAAGCCGGTGAGGGAGACCTCGTTGCCGTCGAGATCGGGGAGGGCGAGGTCGGGCGCGGGCTGGTCGAGAACCCCGCGGCGCTGCGCGGCGGCGGGCGCGACGAGAGCTGCGAGCGCAACCGCGACGGGCAGGACTTGACGGAGGAGAGAGGATCGGGTCATTCGTGTTCGGCGAGCCAGCGTTCGCAGGCGATCGCCGCCATGCAGCCGGTTCCGGCGGCGGTCACCGCCTGTCGGTAGGTTGGGTCCATCACGTCCCCGCAGGCGAAGACGCCCTCCACCGAAGTCGTGGTGGCGCCAGGATCCACGCGGATGTAGCCGTGCGGGTCGAGTTCGAGGACGTCCCCGAAGATCTCGGTGTTGGGCACATGCCCGATCGCGATGAAGAGGGCGCCCACGGCAAGCTCCGAGGTGTCTCCGGAGCGGACGTTCGCGAGCCGGAGGCCGGTCACGCCGTCCTCGTCGCCGAGCACCTCCTCGACGACCGAGTCCCACTCGAACCGGATCTTCGGGTTCTTCATGGCGCGGGCGGCCATGATCCGGGACGCGCGAAGTTCGTCGCGGCGGTGGATGACGTGAACCGTGGAGGCGAACCGGGTGAGGAAGAGCGCCTCCTCCATCGCCGTGTCGCCTCCTCCGACGACCGCCATTTCGCGACCCCGGTAGAGGGCGCCGTCGCAGGTCGCGCAGGCGGAGACGCCGCGGTTCAGGAAGGCGGTCTCGGAAGGGAGACCCAGCCAGCGCGCCCGGGCGCCGGTGGCCACGATCACCGAGTCGGCAGACCAGGACTCTTCGCCGGCGCGCACCGTGAACGGTCTCGAGCCGAAGTCCACGCCGTCCGCATCCACATTGTGGACCTCGGCGCCGAACCGCTCGGCCTGCCGCCGGAAGAGGTCCATGAGTTCGGGCCCGGTGACGCCCTCCGGGAAGCCGGGGTAGTTCTCCACGTCGGTCGTCAGCATGAGCTGGCCGCCGGGGAGACCGATGTCGGGGTCGAAGCCGGAGCCCGCCAGGATCACCGGCGCGAGTTCGGCCCGGGCGGCGTAGAGCCCCGCGGTGTAGCCGGCGGGCCCGCTGCCGATGATGACGACGCGGCGGGGCGGAGAGGCGTCAGACACGGGGAGATCGGCGGCGTCGGAGACTAGCACGGGAATCTCGCGGCGACTCACGCGGTTCGGCGCGCGAGCGCGGCGAACTGAGCGGGAGTGAGAGCCTCCGGACGCAGTCCGGGAGCGATGTCCAGGTCTTCGAGAGCGGCCACGATCCGTTCCGGCAGCGGACGGCGACCGGGATCTCCGGAAGGCGCCGGCGGCAACGCGGCGGCGGCGTTCCGGAGGGTCTTGCGACGGTGCGTGAACAGCCCCCGCACCAGGCGCCGGAAGTGGCGCTCGTCCCCGACCGGGGGCGGGTCGGGGCGCGGATCGAGGCGAACCACGGCCGAGACGACCCGCGGGCGGGGACGGAAGGCGGCGGGGTGGATCAGGAACGCGATCCGGACCCGCATCGCCTGCTGCGCGACGACCGAGAGGGCGCCGTACTCGGGCGTTCCGGGGCGGGCGGCGGCGCGCTCGGCGACCTCGCGCTGCAGGGTCAGCGTGAGCGGATGGAAGCGCAACGGGTCGTTTCCGGCCCCCTCCAGCAGTCGCAGCAGGAGGAGGGACGCGGTCGAAAACGGCAGGTTGCCGCAGAGCGGCAGGGGAGGGCGAGCGCCGAAATCGTCGAGCGCGGCGCCGAAGTCGAGGCGCAGCGCGTCGCCGCGCACGAGGTGAAGCCCCGGCTCCAGCCCCCGATCCCGCGCCCTCGACGCCAGCACGTCGGCCAGCCGGGAGTCGAGCTCGATGGCGAGGACGCGCGCGCCCGCCTCGAGGAGCGGGAACGTGATCGCGCCCTTCCCGGGGCCGATTTCGACGACCTCCGCGCCGCCGGTCGCCCCTCCGGGCATTCCCCCGGCCGGGCGGAGAGCCTCCGCCGCGAACCGGGTGGCGACCGAGCGATCGTGGAGGAAGTTCTGCCCGCGAGCGCGGGTCGGAAAGAAAGGCGCCACAGCGGGATTGTGCCGCGGGATTGTGCCGCCGCAGGGACCCGTTCGCCCGCGCC
>JAJEAO010000038.1 GCA_022822745.1 Acidobacteriota bacterium | reverse complement strand
GCCATCGATCCCCCGCTGGATCTGTCTCGCGTTGTATCGGACTGGAACGCGATCTCCCGGGCGCTGGCTGAACCACATCGCCTCCGACCGATCCAGATCGCCAACTTCTTTCCGTAGCGCTGTAAGTTAGCGCTTATGGGGATTCTTCCCCCTTCTCCGAGAAAAAAGGTAACGAAAGTCGCCACCTGGAGCGGAGCGAAGGTGGCGACTGAGGCGCGTAGCGCCGAGCGGGCCGGGGAGGGGGCCGCCCTTCACGGCGAGGGTGATTTTGCTGTTCGCGACGACAGGGATCTTCGGCTCCCCTCCCCGGCCCGCCCGACCTGGCGGCGAGGGTGATTTCACCGTTCGCGACGACAGGGATCTTCGGCCCCTTCCCCGGCCCGCCCGACATACGGAATCGTGACCGGCCCGTGGGGGAGCACGGCGAGCCGGGCGTCAGGTCCCGCCGCCTCGAGCGCCTCGGCGGCGGCGCGGTCGAGATCCTCCACCGGATCGAGGTGGACGGCGCGCACCGTCTCCGGAGCGAGCGCGGAGAAGAGTCCGACTCGCGCCCGCTCCCGGATGCGGCAGTGGACCTGGACCTGCCAGTCGTCCGGTCGCGTTCGCGGGGCCGCGGCGAGCGCTCCGGCCACTTCGGCGAGGTCGCGTCCCGCTCGCAGCGCCCGCGCGTAGGCGCCGTCGTCGGGGATGCCGTCCCGGCACTCCGCCGCGCACAGGATGAGGCCGCCCCGCCGCACGATCCGCTCCGCGGCCGACATGCCCTTGATGGACTGGTAGAGGTTCTGGTCGAGCGGATGCCCCGAGTTCGTCGTCACCACGACATCGAACCGGGAATCCACCGCGCGCATGGCCTCGCTCCGCGACTGTTCCTGCGCCGCCTCGTGCTCGGCGGCGAGATCGCCTCCGAAGACGCCGGTGATCCGCTTCTCCCCGTCGAGGAGGACATCGAGCGCGAAATCCACCCCGGCGCCCGCCGCGATCTCCCGGATCGGGTCGTGGACCGGATTCCCCCGGGTGACCCCGAACACCGCGTCCGGATGGCCGATCCGGGGGCCGTTGTGCAGAGCCAGGATCGTGTCGAGGCCGGCGAGACCCGGGGCCACCATCTTGGGTCCGCCCGAGAAGCCGGCGAAGAAGTGCGGCTCGACGAACCCGGTCGTGACGCGGTGGTCCGCCTCCATGAACCTTCGGTCGAGCCAGACCGGAACTCCGTCTCCGGTGTCCGGGCGCCGGACCAGTTGCGACCGGTCCCGGCAGTCGTGATTCACGACCTCGCAGGCGGCGAGCAGTTCCCGCCCGAACATCGCTTCGATCTCCTCCGCCGTGTTGCCCCGGTGGGTTCCGGTGGCCACGAGGAGCGTCACCTGCTCCGGCGGCGTCGGCAGCTCGTCGAGGATCGCGCGGAGCATGGGTCGGCGGGGCTGCGCCCGGGTTCCGTCGCAGACCGAGATCGCGACCCTCGACCCGGGCCCGATCCGGTCCCGGAGCGGAGGCCCCGCGTGCGGCCGCCGCAGAACGGCGCGGATCGCCGCTTCCGGGTCGGCCAGCGCGGGCGGAAACCGGGGCCGGATGACGCGGGTGCGATCCCGGAACGCCGTCGGAATGCGGAACGGGAGTCCGCCGGGGCCGTAGTCGAGGAGGACGGTGTCGGGCACGGGGCAGCGGCTATTCTCACCGGATGCGCGTCTATCGCTACCTGGAGGCCGGGCAGCCGGAGGTTGCTGTCCTGCTCGGCGGGCGGCTGGCCCCCGTTTCCCGCATCGCTTCCGGCCTGGCGCCCGCGGTTGCCGGCGACCTCGACGAGATCGTCCAGCGGGGCCGGATCCCCGCGCTCGCCGCCGCGGCCGCCGCCGCCGTCGCGCGTCCGGACGGACCACGCCCCGGCGATGTCGAGCTGCTCGCGCCGCTCGTTCGTCCGTCCCGGATCTGGTGTGTCGGGCTGAACTACCGCGAACACGCCGAGGATCTCGATGCCTCCACGACGACCACGCCGGTGGGCTTCATGCGGCCGGCCGCCTCCATCGTGGGTCCCGGCGCCCCGATTCGCCTCCCCCGTCAGTCGAATCGGGTCACCGGAGAAGGCGAGCTGGTGCTCGTTCTGGGGCAGACCGGCAGGGACTGGAGCGCCTGGGAGGCGTGGAACGCGGTCTGCGCCTTCACGCTCGCGGTGGACATGACCGCCGAGGACCTCCTCCGGCAGAATCCGCGGTTCCTGACCCGGGCGAAGAGCTTCGACACCTTCCTGAGCCTGGGGCCGTGTCTCGTGACCCCCGACGAAATCGCGAGGACTTCCGATCTTTCGACGGTGCGCGTCTCCACGCTCCTCGACGGCGATCCGGTGCGCGCGAACCTGGTCCGCAACATGACCCACGCCCCCGATGCGCTGGTGCGCTTCTTCTCGGAGGACATGACCTGGAGGGCCGGCGACATCCTGCTCACCGGCACTCCCGGCGCGGCTCGGCTGCGTCCCGGCGCCAGGATCGGCGCCGAGGTCGCCGGCATCGGGCGACTCGAGAACCCGGTCGAAGCGCCCTCCTGACGCTGTCGAGGTCAGGGACGGGCGTCCATCTCGAGCAGGCGGCGAAGCACAGGGTTCCCATCTCCCTGCGCCCGATCGCGCCCGTTTCGACGGGCCACCTCGTCGAGGTCGCGGACCGCGTCCGAGGTGAGCCGGACGGCAATGGGCCGCCTCGTCCGAGGCCGTCCCGCGCCGGCGCTCAGATCTCGATCACGGCGCCGAGGTCCATCTCTTCCGCGCGACGAAGCGCCGCCGAACCGGCAGCCACATCCTGGACCGCCGTCCCCACGGTCTTGAACAGAGTCGGCCTCCGCGTCGGCGCCGGCTGCCTCCCGGCGCAGATCTCCCCGATCTCGGCGAGCACGTGCTCCTCGGTGATCGCTCCCCGGTCGCGCGGCTGGATCAGATCGCCGGCCTCCTCCCACGCCGACTCCCGGTGGTCCACCACGACGGACGCCCGGACCACGGTCGCTTCGGGCACGATCTGCATGGCCGGGGTGAAGGAGCCGACCGCGTTCAGGTGGGCGTCGTCGCGAAGCGCCCGGTCGGAGAACACGGGGGTCGTCGCGGTCGTCGCTTCGGCGATGACATCGGATCGCTCGACGACCGCGTCGGCGCTTCCGAGCACCTTCACCGGGATCCGGAGCCGGTCGCTCATCTCGGCGGCGTAGGCCTCCGCAGCAGCCGTTCTCGGATCGAACACGAACGCCCGTCGGATCTGCGGGCGCGCCGTGAGAACGGCTTCGAGCTGCGTTCGCGCCTGAACCCCGGCGCCCAGCATGCCGGCGGCCTCCGCATCCTCGCGGGCCAGCTCCTCGGTGGCGACTCCGGAGGCGGCTCCGGTCCGGATCGCGGTCAGCGACCCGCCGTCCATCACGCCGGCGGGGAGCCCGGTGTCCGCGTCGAACACGACGACGAGCGCGTGGATCGTGGGCAGGGACGGTTTCCGTTCGAGGTTCCCGGGGAAGACCGAGACCAGTTTCGTCGCCAGCTCGTGCGGCCCGGCGAGGTAGGCGGGCATCGTGAGCCCGATGCCGCCGGCGCGCTCCACATCCACTCTCGCGCGGACCGGCATCACCGCCTGCCCCGCGGAAAGCGCGATGAAGGCCTCGCGCACCGCGTCCATCGCGTCGCGCATGGGGAGTGCGGCGCGCACCTCCGCCGCCGAGAGAACCCGGATCTTCATGGGCGGATCTTGTACCACCGATCCGGCGCGGTCGGGGTCAGAACGAGAAGTACCCGCCGAGCTGGAAGAGAACGATGGCGGGGCCGCTCCCGGTCGTCAGGCCCCGCTGGACCATGATCCGCGCCCCGTAGCGACGACCGAGCGTGAGGCTGAACCCGAGCGTCCGGGAGACGTCGCCGCCGTCATATTCGATGCCGGCCCGCGCCGCCGGGCGGATCGGCCAGCGCGCCGGTCCGAGGCGAAGGGACGCGCCGAGCCGGCTGGCGGCGCCGGCCAGGTCAACGCACCGGTAGTTCTCGACCATCGCGTAGGCCGAGATCGGTCCGGCGGCGCGTCCTTCGATCCCGACGTACTGTCCCGGGCAGGCCACGCTGTTCCCGCCGACGAGACCCGCCTCGAGCAGCATCCGCTCGGGGCCGGCCTGCGCCAGAGCCGGCGCCGGCGCGGCGGCGAGAGCGGCCAGCAGGAGCAGCATTCTCGATTTCGTTCGCATGAGAGTCATGTCCTTCGCCCGGTTCTCCGCAGTGCCCGATCCGTGCGCGGCTCTCTCAGGTCCGGTGGGCGGCTCCCTCAGGTCCGGTGGGCGGCCTGCGCCAGCCCGGCCCGCAGCGTCTCGTCGTCGGCGAGAAAAAGCGAGGAGCGGACGCGGTTCTCGCCGTCGAGCCGATAGAGCAGCGGAATCCCGGTCGGGATGTTGACGGAGGAGATCGCCTCGGGGGAAAGGCCATCGAGATGCATCACGAGGGCCCGGAGGCTGTTCCCGTGAGCCACGACGAGCACGGGGCCCCGCTCCAGATCCGGCGCGATGGACGACTCCCAGCAGGGAATCACCCGCTTCAGCGTGTCCGCGAGCGACTCCGCCCGCGGGAGCCGTTCCGCCTGCATCCCCCGGTAGCGTGGGTCGAATCGGGGGTGCCGCGGGTCATCCCGGGAGAGGGCGGGGGGGCGATCCGCGAATCCTCGTCGCCACGCGTTCGTCTGCGCGGTTCCGAATTCGCGCTCCGTCTCGGCCTTGTTCCGGCCCTGGAGCGCCCCGTAGTGCCGCTCGTTCAGCCTCCAGGACCGGCGAGTCGGGATGTCTCCCCAGCCCGCCGCCCGGACGGTCTCGGCGAGGGTGTCCTGCGCCCGGCTCAGCTCCGAGGTGTGGGCGACGACGGGTCGGAAGCCGGCCTTGCGCAGCGCCTTCCCGCCCTCGCGGGCCTCCGCGCGACCGGTCTCGGTCAGCGAAACATCGGTCCATCCGGTGAACCGGTTCTCGAGGTTCCACTGGCTCTCGCCGTGCCGCAGCAGAGCGAGTCGGCGGTGGTCAGGCATGGGAGTCTCGTTCACCTCGTCGGAGCTGTCACGCGGACGCCTGGTCCAAGCGAGCCGCGATTCCGGAGTCCATCGGGAAGGCGCGCCTCAGGGGGCATCGAGACCCGAGGTGACCGCGTCGCGAACCCGCTGCGCCAGAGCTGCGATCGCCGGCCGATCCCGTTCGCCGATCCCGGCGGTCGGCACCGGGTCGTGGAACTGGATCCGGAGCGATCCGGGATAGATGAGCCACGCTCCCGGCGGCAGGATCTCGCGGGCGCCCCGGACCGTGATCGGCGCGACCGGAACCCCGGCGCGGGTCGCGATCCGGAATCCGCCGGTCCGGAAACGCCCCAGCCGGCCGGTTCGACTGCGGGTGCCTTCGGGCGCGATCACGAGGGCGTTGCCCTCCCGAATCCGGTCGGTCAGCTCGTTCAGGCTCCTGTGCGCTGCGCGGGCGCTTCCCCGCTCCACCGCCGTGAAGCCCACCAGGCGGAACGCCCATCCGACGAGCGGCCAGCGGAACGCCTCCGCCTTGATCAGGGTGCCGTTGGCGCCGGGGAGCACATAGAGCACGGCGGGCATGTCCACGAGCGACTGGTGGTTCGGCATGTAGATGCGGGTCGCGACCGGCTCGATCCGGTGACGGTCCACCTGCTCCAGCCGGATGCCGGCGATCCGCCAGCACGCGCCGCAGATCGCCCGACCGATCTCGTACCCGAGCTTGCGGCGGCCGCCCAGCCAGTTCCCGAGGGGCATCAGCAGGAGTCCGAAGACCAGCATGACGGGGAGCGCCACCGCGACTCCCGCCGTGCCCACCAGCGCGCGGACCAGGCGCAACCCGCCCGGGCGCTCGGGAGGAGGGGGCGCGGGATCCGCGCCGGCCGTTCCCGCCGCGGGTGGTCGTCCGGAAGTCATCGGGGATGGGTGGCGCCCGGGTTCTCCGCGTCGGGCGCTCGCGCCCGGTCGGCTCAGTACCGCTGGATGGAGATGGATACCGGCCGGTGCCTGCCTCGTCCGCTCCATTTCATGCGGCGCCGCTTGATCGGACGGGACGGCGTCACCGAAGTGGCCGGGGAACTGGTGTCTTCCACAGGCTCCCCACCGTTCCGGCTCCGGTGCAGCACTTCCATGACCTTCTGCTCGACGTCCTGCGGGGGTTGCTCGGCGACCTGGGCGAGCTCGGTGATCGTGAGCTCGTGGGCGCGGTCCAGCATCCGCTTCTCCCGGAACGAGAGCGTCTTGCGCATGCTGAGGTAGAAGAGCCCCTTCAGGACCTCGGCGACTTCGATCGGAGAGCCGCTCTTCATCCGGTCCGAGTTCTCCTTGTATCGCGCCTTCCAGTTGAGCTGTTCGTTCACTTCGGAGTTCTCGAGGACATCGAACACGGCCTCCGTCTCGATGTCCGTCATGATCGGACGGAGCCCGACACTCTCGACCTTCATCACCGGAACCTGAACGGTCGTGGGCTTGTCCAGCAGCCGCAGCCGGTAGCAGCTCGGCAGGGCGCCGGACGATTCCTCGATGGCCTCCACGACGGCGATCCCCTGGTTCGGGTACACCACCTTGTCACCGATTTCGAATCGCATCAGCTCTGACATTTCGCCGGACACTCTTTCCAAGGCTCAACCCCTTCGCAAACCCGCGATTCTAGCACGGAGCGCCGCCGGCCGGCGGGACGCGCGTCCACCGGTTAGACTGCCCGCCCCTCCCGCCGGTCCTTCGACCGGTCAGGCTGCCGGAGTGGCGGAACAGGCAGACGCACGGGACTCAAAATCCCGCGGTCCCCGGGATCATGAGGGTTCGAACCCCTCCTCCGGCACCGGCCTGTGGTCCCCATGATCCATTCCGAGCTCCTCGACATCATCTGCTGCCCGGAGACCCGCCAGCCGCTGCGCCTCGCGTCGGACGGGGAGCTCCGCCGCGTCAACGAAGCGGCCGACGCGAAAGGCGGTCGCTCCCGCCCGCCGATCTCCGCCGGACTCGTGCGGAGGGACGGCAAGGTGCTGTATCCGATCCGGAACGGCATCCCGATCCTGCTCCTCGATGCGCGCATCGAGCTGCCCGACGCCGCCGGGGCGCCCGGCTCGGAGAAACAGTCAGAGGAACAGGTTGAACAGGATCGCGATCCCGACCATCATCCAGTGAAGTCCGACGCCGGGTCCTGACAGCAGCGCCCGTCGGAGCGCATCGGGCGCCTCCGACATCCGCGCGGTCGCGTCGTCTTCCTCTCCCATTCCCGGCGGCTCCACCTCTCGGGCGGAGACCGCTTCGTGGAGAGCGTCCACTCTCCATTCGGCGCGCGTGAGCTGGGCGTCGAGCCACCACGCGAGAAGCGCCGCCGGAAAGGCCAGCCAGCCCACCACCGCAGACTCCTGGAGCGCGCCGACGCCGATGAGGGCGCTGGCGCCGAAGACGCCGCAGCGCTTGACCCACTGGGAGCGGGCGCCGATCGCGATCCGGAGCGCGTGGATGCGGTCGAGGGCCGCCTCCCGTTCGCCGTGAGGCCGGGGAGGGCGCCTCGAAGGCGCGCGCAGGAACCCGGGGCGTGACCCGCGCGCCCCGGTCCGTGGATGGCCCCGCCGCATCAGTGGACGAGGGAGAAGTTCGGGCCCTTGGGAGGCGGGGGCTCGTTCTCGGCTTCCTCGACCGCCCGCATCTGCGCCTCGAGCATCTTGATCAGCGCGGGGACGATCCGGAACGGGACGGTGACCTGGGTGCGCGGCTCGGCGTACACGACGGGCTCCCCCGCTTCCTGCGAGGCGAGATCCTCGGGCTGAATGCCGGTCAGGCAGCAGAAGGTGAGCGTCAGGTCGAATGGCGAGTGGGTGGCCTCGCAGAAGTTCGAGTACACCTGCGGGCATTCCCCATCGGGCCGGGCCTTGATGCGGAAAGTCTGCTTGTTTCTCATTGCGCGTCGCTCCGAGGCTGCCGAATCGGGTCCGTCGGGGGAGAGTGTCACCCCGGACCCGATTCGATGCGAGCCGGTAGCGGGGGGCGGACTTGAACCGCCGACCTAAGGGTTATGAGTCCTTCGCTCTCACCAACTGAGCTACCCCGCCGTCCCGACTCGCCATAACCGACGGATCCTAGCACCGTCTGATGCTGGCATCCGGATTGCTTCGCCGCGGCCGTGCGCCGCAGCGTTGCGTACTCGATGACCGCGCTGCGCTCCTGGCGGCGCCGGGGAGTCCGGTCCACCATGTTCAGCACGAAGTACTCGACCGTCGTCGCTCGCTGCGCGCGGGCGCCGTGGCTGCGAACGGCGGCGTTCGCGGCGCTCGTCGCGGGAATCGCGCTCGCGACGGCCGCCGTCGGGCTCGCGGCTGCCTGGAGTCCGGTCGCGGCGGCCAGCGGCCCTGTCGCCGGATCGAGGGTTGCGAGTGGCCCTGTCGCCGGTTCCGGGGTTGCGAGTGGCGCGGTCGCTGGATCCGGGGCTGCGAGTGGCGCCGTCGCTGGATCCGGGGCGGCTCAGGAACGCCGGGCTCGTCATCCGGGCTGGCGGAGTTGGAGCGCTCGGGGTCCACGGACCGACGGAATCGCGTCGGCGGGCCTCGGACGCTGGGCGCGTCGCTTCGGCCGCGAGCTGGAGCTGACCGACGAGCAGCGCGACGGGCTCCGGGACGCGATTCGCGAGGTCAGCGACGCGCGTCGAGACAGCCGCCGGGCTGTCGCCGACGCCCGGAGGGCGTTCCGGCAGGCCGTCGCCGACCCGGAGCGAACGGAGGACGAGATCCGGGGTCTCGGCGAGGCGCTCGGTCGGGCGCAGGCGGAAGCGGCGGTGGCCCGCCGCGGCGATCGGGAGAGGATCCTCTCGGTGCTCACGCCGGAGCAGCGCGAGCGGGCCGGCGAACTCCGCGAGCGGGACCGGAATCGCCGTGACCGCCGGGGGCCGCGCTTCCGATCCCGCTGATCGGATCTACTGCCGTTCCTCCCGCCACCGGTCGGCGTCCACCGGTTCCGCGCCGTCCGTCGCCAGGCGACGGTTCAGGTCGTCGAGGCGGTCGCCCAGCAGGGTCTCCAGGGTGGCGACATGTCCGTCGAGTTCGCCGGTGAGCTCCTCGAACACCGCGTAGGCGCCGTCCGTGGGTCGGGCGTCCCCCGTCTCCACGCTGCGCCTCAGGGAGGCCAGGCGGTTGTTCAGCCGGATCGGGAAGTTCAGCGGATCCTGGTTGCTGCGGTTCTGCGTCTGGTAGAGCGCTTCCTCGACATCCGTCATTTCCTCGATCAGCGAGCCGCCATCGGCGCGCACGCCCTGATCGCTCGCGCCTTCGAGACGATCCTCGAGCTGGAGACGGACATCGCGGATCTGGATGACGGCCTCGTTGGCGCGTGACGTCTCGTCGCGGATCCGGCTCGCCAGCTCGAACTGCTCCACGAGATCCGCCGTCGTGACCCCGGCCAGGCGCGGGTCGGCGACGAGTTCCAGCTCGGTGGACTCGCGGACTCCGGCGGCTTCCACCGTGACCGTGTAGGTGCCCGGGGGCGCCTTGGGACCGTTGTGCGCCTGGGCGCTCCACAGGATCATGCCCTCGAAGCCGACCGCGCCGGCGTAGCGGCCGTTCCAGACGAACCGGTTCAGGCCGCGCCCGGTCGTCGGCGCGGAGGACTGCCGGGTGCGGAACCACGAGAAGTCGGGGGCGGCTTCCCAGTCGGGTTCGGTCCCCTCGAAGCGGTCCACGAGCGCTCCCGCGGCGTCATGGATCTCGACGGTGACCCGTTCGACTTCCTCGGCGAGCCGGTACTGAATGATCCCGTCCTGGACGCCTCGGACCGCCCGCGACGGCCGGAACACGGCGAGCGTGGCGTTTCGGGACGCCTCGGTGATCTGTCGGAACGGCTCGATGTCGTCGAGGATCCAGAAACCCCGGCCGTGCGTGCCGAGAACCACATCGCTGTCCTTCACGACCAGATCGCGGATCGGCGTGTCGGGGAGGTTCAACTGGAGCGACATCCAGGAGTCCCCGGCGTTCCACGAGGCGTACGCCCCGTGCTCGGTCCCGAGGAACAGCAGGCCTTCCCGAACGGGGTCCTCCCGGATCGCGCGGGCGAAGTGGTTTCCGGCGATCCCGTCCACGATCTTCGTCCAGCTCCGGCCGAAGTCGGTGGTCCGATAGACGTAGGGGGCGCGGTCGTCCACCTGGTAGCGGTTCGCCGCCACGAACAGGGTGCCTTCGGCGTGCGAGGACTCCTCCAGAATGCTCACCCGGCTGAACTTCGGCAGGTCCGGCGGGGTGATCTCGGTCCAGTTCTCCCCGTGGTCGCGGGTGACGTGGATGCGCCCGTCGTCGGAGCCCACCCAGATCGTGTCCATGTCATGCCGCGACGGCGTGACCGCGAAGATCGTGGCGTAGATCTCCGGACCGTTCATGTCCATCGTGATCAGGCCGCCCGTTTCGCCCAGCGTCTCCGGGTCGGCATGGGTCAGGTCGGGACTGATCTTCGTCCACGATTGCCCGTCGTCCGTCGTCACGTAGAGGAACTGCGAGCTGGTGTAGAGCCGGCTCTCGTCGAGCGGGTGGAACACGATGGGAAAGGTCCACTGCCAGCGGTCGGGCAGCGCGCTCGCGGGCTCGCCGGAGAAGAAGCGGGGATAGACCTGGATGTCGCGGATCTGGCCGTTGGCCCGGTTGTACCGGGTCAGGAGCGCTCCCTGGCTCCCGGCGTAGAAGATGTCCAGGTTCGACGGGTGCTGGGTGATGTAGCCGCTCTCGCCGCCCCCGGCGTCGTAGTACCAGCGGCTTCCCGGACCGCGCGCCTGCATGTGGTCCCAGCCCTCGCTCGGGGTGCAGAGCGTCGTGTTGTCCTGCTGGGCGCCGCAGACGTGGTAGGGGAAGTCGTTCGTCACGTTCACGTGGTAGAGCTGGGTCGTGGAGAAGTCCTGGTCGGTCCACGTCTCTCCGCCGTTCACGCTCACGTTCCCGCCGCCGTCGTTCGCGTTGCACATCCGCATCGGATCGTTCGGGTCGATCCAGAGATCGTGCTGGTCGCCGTGCGGCGGACGAAGGACGATGTCGAAGGTCTCGCCTCCGTCCACCGACTTGTAGAAGCCGGTGTTCAGCGCATAGACGGTGTCCTGATCCACCGGGTCCGCATAGACGCGCGAGTAGTAGAAGGCTCGCTGGCGAAGCTTGCGCTCGTTGTTCGTGAGCCGCCAGGTGGCCCCGCGGTCCTCGGAGCGGAACACGCCGCCCTCGGGGGCCTCCACGATGGCCCACACCCGGTTCGGGTTCGCCGGCGAGACGGTGACCCCGATCTTGCCGATGGGGCCTTCGGGCATGCCCGGGTTGGCGGTCAGTTCGGTCCAGGTCTCGCCGCCGTTGTCGGAGCGGTAGAGGCCGGAGTCGGGGCCGCCTCCCCACATCTTCCAGGCCTTCCGGTACACCTGCCACAGGGTGGCGTAGATCACATCGGGATTCGTGCGATCAATGATGAGGTCGGCCGCGCCCGCCTTCGGGCTCACGAACAGCACGCGCTCCCAGGTGGCGCCTCCGTCCGTCGAGCGGAAGATGCCGCGTTCCTCGTTGTCACCGTAGGGGTGGCCCAGCGCGGCCACGTACACGATGTCCGGGTTCACCGGGTGGATGCGGATGCGGGCGATCGCCTGGGTGTCGCGAAGCCCCATGTGTCGCCAGGTGGCGCCCCCGTCCGTGCTCCGGTACACCCCGTCGCCCTGGGTGATGCTGCCCCGGAGCTGGGTCTCGCCGCCCCCGATGAAGATGATGTCGGGATTCGTCTCGGCGACCGCGACCGCCCCGATCGAGGAGCTCGAGATCTGCCCGTCGGTCACCGGGAACCAGGTCGTGCCCGAGTCGAGCGTCTTCCAGAGACCCCCGCCGGTGGCCCCGAAGTAGTACTCGTGGCGCCGGCCGGGACTGCCGGTGCAGCTCAGGGACCGGCCGCCGCGCAGCGGTCCGATGTTCCGCCACTCGAAGCCTCGCAGGTCTTCGGGCGCGGGCATGAAGTCCTGCGCCGCCGCCGGCGAGGCGAGAGCCAGGACGAGAAGTGTCGCTCCCGCCGAGGCGGGCAGGAAGGGAAAGCGCGTGGTCAAGGCCAGGACCTCCGGCGAACGATGAGGGCGGGGAGAGCCTGGATCGGGGAGGGCCTCGCCGCTCTTCGGATGGGGACCGTAGGATACGGGGCGAGCCGAAACACTAGAATGGCCACTGCTTCGGTCAACCGAGCGGGGGCACAAAATCGTGAGCTCAGCTGCGGAGAATCGAGCGGGGGCAGAAAATGGAGCAAGAGGCGTGAACCGGAGGAACGAGAGACAGGCTCGTGAGGCGGAGGTGTTTGCTTTCTGGCGCGCCCTCGTGCGCGATCTGCGCCGCCCTCGGCATCACACGCGGAATCCCCTGCTCGATGGATACGCCTCTGCCTTCGACCCCCGTCCACGGGCGTACCGGGGGTGGCTGAGCGAGGCCGAGGGCATGTGGGCCGACTGGGCGGAGCTGGGCTGTGACCTGAGGCAGGCGATCGAGGACCGTCAGTCGCGGAAGTGAACGAGGTTGCCGAACCCGGCTCACGGCGGACCAGTCTGGACCGGACGGACGGCGAGGGGCGAGGCCTCGCGAGCGAGCCGTCCCCCCGGCGCCCTCGGCAGGTCGAAGGGTCGGTCACTTTCCTCCGACGGGAGATCCACGCTGGCCCACTGCCTGCGCCGCAGCGGTTGCGCGCCTACCGAGATGTGGATGAGCGTCTTGTGCCCGCGATCCTGGACGACGCCGCTCAGCGCCGGGATCACCGTCAGGCGATGGAGCTCGGAGCGGCGCGTTATGTGGCGCTTGCCGTCCGCCGCGGGCAGATCCTGGCGCTCCTGACGATGATCGCCGGCTTTGCGAGTGCGATCCTCGCTGAACACTTCACCGGGAGTACGGCTCTGGCGGTTGTCCTGGCCCTGGTCGGCGCCGGCGCTCCGGTGACTATGGCCTTTCGAAGAACGACGGATCGAAAAGCGGCACGAGCTGAGGGGGCCGAGGGGGGCGAGCCTCCGCCGTCCCGCCGCGGGGGCTGAGCGGTCTCGTGATCGCTTGTCTCTGCGGGCAGGTCATGCCGGGTCAGGGTCTGAACGGGGCGGGGTCCACGCTCGGGGGAGCGCCGGTCGCGATCTCCGCGATGAGTTTGCCGGTGCCGAGGGACTGGGTGAAGCCCAGCATCCCGTGCCCGGCGGCGATCAGCACCCCCTTCCGTCCGCTCGGACGGCCGATCAGCGGGAGGCTCGTGGGTGTGAGCGGCCGGAATCCCGCCCATGGCGTTTCCTCGTCGAGGGGAACCTCCGCCCGCAGGACGCGCCGCGCCCCCTCGATCACCGCTCGGTAGCGCACCCGGTTCAGGGTCGGATCGAAACCGGCGAGCTCGAGGGTGCCCGCGAACCGAACCCGGTCGCCGAACGGCGTGATGATGACCTTGCGGTCGGCCACCGTGACTGCGATCGCGGGGGCGCCGGGAAAGGCGCGCACGGTGGCGCTGTAGCCCTTCGCGGGCTGGATCGGGAGCCGGATATCCGCCGTCCGGGCCAGTCTCGGGGACCAGGCGCCGAGGGCGATCACGGTTTCGTCGGCAGTCCGCTCGACGGGAGCGCCGCCGTCATCTTCGAGCCGCGCCCCCACGACGGTCTCTCCGTCGAAGAGAAGCGTTCGGGCCCGGAGCCCGGTCTCGATGGTCACGCCCAGACGCTCGAGTTCACGCGCGAGGGATTCGGCGAAACCGAGGCTGAACCCATGGGCGTCGCCGCCGAGGAAGAGTCCCCCGCGGACTGTCCGGTTCAGCGCCGGCTCGCGCTCGCGGACGGCGTCTCCTTCGAGCGCCTCGACCGGGAAACCCCGGCGCCCAAGCCACCGCGCTTCCTCGCGCGCCTTGTGGAACCCGGCGTCGGTCAGGAAGACGAACCATCCGCCGCGGCGCTCGAAGAAGAAATCGAGCCGCTTCCGCTCGAGAAGCTCGCCGAAGAGGCGAAGGCTCAGGCCCGAGAGCGCGGCGAGGTGCCCGAAGCCCGCTTCGGAACGGGCCCGCGTCGCCGCTCGCGTGAACGCGAAAAGCCAGCGGGCGAGTTCCGGGTCGGCGCGCCAGCGAATCCGGAAGGGGCTGTCCTCCCGGAGCATCCAGCGGAGCGCCTTCCAGACCACGCCGGGCCCCGGCACCGGCTGCGAGTGGGCCGGACACAGCAGCCCCGCCGTGCCCCAGGTGGCGCCGTGGCCCGGCCGGCCCCGGTCCACGACCCGGACATCCCACCCGGCGCGCCGGAGGAAGTACGCGCAGGAGAGACCGATCGCGCCCGCCCCGAGGACGAGCGCGGAGCGGCTACGGCGTGGGATCGTCGGCCGACGGCCCATAGGCGCCCGGCACCGGGATCCCGAGCAGCCGGTAGTACACGCCGAGCTGCGCCCGGTGGTGGATCCCGTGGCTCACGATGAAGCTCCGGATCGCCGCGCTGCGCGGCATCGCCTCGAGGACCCGTCCCCCCACGAGGAGCTTCCAGGTCACTCCGAGCTGCTCGTCGGTGCGGCCCTCGAGAGCGGCAAGAAAGCCGGCCACCGTCTTCCCGTGCCCTTCGAGGAGCGCATCCTTCGTGCGCCACGCGGGCACCTGGTAGTCGGACGTGGCGAAGTCGAAGGCCTCGACGTCGAGGATCGTGGGCGCCCAGTTCGGCATGTCCACGATGTGGGAGGCGAGTTTCCCGAGCGACATGGACTTCTCGTGCGGCTTCCAGTCGGCGCGGCCGTCGGGGAACCGCTCGAGGAACTTCCGGGTGGTGTCGGCCTCGCGCCGGAATTCGGCGGCGAAACTCTCGGCGATCGTCATGGGTCTCTGCCTCCTCTCGGTCAGGGCGGGCCGGCAGTCTAACGGCGCGCGGAGTAGCATCCCCGCGCCATGCGCGTCTGCCGCCATGCCGGGTTCCCGTCCCGCCCTCTCGCGTCGCTGGCTCCCGTTCTCGCCGCCGCCCTCCTGACCGCTTCCCTCACGCCTCGCCTCGCAGCCGCGGCCGAGGGGCGGTTCCTTCCCCGAACGACCACCGTGGGAGGCCGCGACTACCGGTGGCAGGTCTTCGCGCCCGCCGCGGTGCTCTCCGGCGAGGAGCGGAACCCGCCGGTCATCCTGTTCCTGCATGGCGCCGGCGAGCGCGGATCGGACGGCGAGCGGCAGCTCGAGATCGGCCTGCCCGCCGTCCTCCGCGAACGGCCGGATTTCCCCGCGCTCGTGGTCATGCCCCAGGCCCCCCGGAACGCCTGGTGGGGGAGTCCGGAGATCGAGGAGCTGGCGGTCGCAGCCCTCGACGCCGCCGTGGCCGAGTTCGGGGGCGACCCCGATCGCACCTATCTCACCGGCCTCTCGCTCGGCGGCTACGGAACCTGGGCGTTCGCCTACCGGAATCCGGGGCGCTTCGCCGCGCTGGTCCCGGTCTGCGGCGGCGTCGCGGCCGCCCGGTCGCGCCTCCCGGTTCCGGACTGGCACCCCGCCGCCGTTCGTCCGGACGACCCCTGGACCGAGACGGCCGAAGCCCTCGCCGACATCCCGGCCTGGATCTTCCACGGGGCGCTCGACCGCCGGGTCCCGGTTGAGGAGTCGCGCCGGATGGTGGCCGCTCTCGAAGCCGCGGGCGGCGCGCCCCGTTACACCGAGTATCCCGATGTGGCCCACCGGGCGTGGGTCCCCGCCTACCGCGAGGAGGGGCTCTACGAATGGCTCCTCGCGCAGCGGCGGACCCACCGCTGAGCACCGCGACGCCGCCACGATGGGGCGCAGCCACATTCGGAGCCGCCGGAACAGCGACCCGACCGGGTACGGTTTCTCGCTCGAGGAGCTGCCGAGTCCACTCGATCCGGCGGTTCTCTTCGGCGATGCGGCGCGAACGATGCCTCTCGAGATCGAGATCGGCTCGGGGAAGGGGACGTTCCTGGTAGCGGAAGGGGAGGCGCGGCCGGACACGCTCTTCCTCGGCATCGAGCGGGCTCGCCGCTACTGGCTCTACGCCGCCGACCGCCTCCGCCGCCGGGAACGAGGCAACTCCCGCATCCTCCGCGGGGATGCCGTCGAGGCTCTCGCGGCCCTGCCCGAAGCCGTGGCCTCGGGGCTCCACATCTACTTCCCCGACCCGTGGCCCAAGCGCCGCCACGCCCGCCGCCGGCTGCTCCTGAACCCGGAGTTCCTCGCCGGGATCGAGCGCGCGCTCGCGCCCGGCGGTCTCCTTCGGGTCGTCACCGACGCCGCCGACTACTTCGACGCCATCGGGGAGTCTCTCTCGGACCGGGATCGGCTCCGCGGCGTCCCTTACGAGCCGCCGGCGTCGGCGCGTCCCGGGGAGCTGGCCGGTTCCAACTTCGAGCGCAAGTACCGCATCGAGGGCCGTCCGATCCATGCCTTCGCCGCCCGTCGGACGGCGCCGGATCGAGCCTCGGGCGCCCCGGAACAGATCCGGGACGCCGTGCGATGATTCGACGCTACAATGGTGCAAATCCACCGGCATCCGGTTGATATGCAACGATGATCCCGCGTCGCCTTCATGCCGATCTGGAAGTGAAACTCAACCGGGAGGCTGCGGTTGGCCTGATCGGGCCCCGACAGGTGGGCAAGACGACGTTGGCGCACGCAGTGGCGGCGGCGCGCGATGCGCTCTATCTCGATCTGGAGCGGCAGCGGGATCGAGCGGTGCTGGCGGATCCGGCCCCCTTTCTCGAGGCCAACGAGGATCGCCTGGTGGTCCTGGACGAGATCCACCACGCGCCGGATCTCTTCCCGGAACTCAGGGGGGTCATTGATGAGGGGCGGAGGCGCGGCAAGGGGACGGGACGTTTCCTCATTCTCGGTTCCGCCTCGATCCCCCTTCTGCGCCAGTCCGAGAGTCTTGCCGGCCGCATCAGTTGGCTGGATCTGGGGCCCCTCGATGTTCTCGAGATCAGCGGCGAGAGCGACCTTCGGCGGCTGTGGGTTCGAGGAGGCCTGCCTCGCAGCTTCCTTGCCGGAAGCGCGGAGCACAGCTTCGGCATTCGGGAGGACTTCGTCCGCACGACGCTGGCTCAGGACATCCCGCACTTCGCTCCCCGGCTGCCGATGGAGATGTTGAATCGCCTGTGGACGATGCTCGCGCACTGTCAGGGCGGCCTGCTGAACCTCTCGCAGCTCGCGGGCAGCCTGGGGATCGGCGCGACCTCGGTGAGGCGCTACGTGGACCTTCTGACCGACCTCCTGCTCGTTCGACAGCTCCTCCCATGGCGGGCGAATGTGAAGAAGCGCCTGGTGAAATCTCCGCGGCTCTACCTGCGTGACAGCGGCCTCGCGCATGCGCTGCTCGGCATCCCCGACTTCACCGCGCTGCTCCGACATCCCATCGTGGGCGCGAGCTGGGAGGGGTTCGTCATCGAAAACCTCCTCGCTGTCGCACCTCCGTTCGCCGGGCGCGGCTTCTATCGGACCGCCCGGGGCGCCGAAGTGGATCTTGTCCTGCAATTCCGCGGGAGAACGTCCCCATGGGCAATCGAGATCAAGCACAGCTCCTCCCCGACAGTGAGTCGAGGATTCCACGTCGCACGCGAGGATCTGGGCGCGGAGCGCGCCTTCGTCGTCCATACCGGAACCGTTCGGTTTCCGATGCCGCGCGGAGTCGAAGCGGTGCCGCTTCCCGAGATGGCCCGTCTCGTTGCGGGGGCGGAAGCCGCCTCCTGAAATCCCGCCCGCGACCGCTGTCCCCCGGCCCGAAGCGGGCCCCCGAGGGGGCCCGCCGAGAGCTCAGATCAGAACGAGTAGCGGAGAGCGAACTCGATCTGACGGGAGGGGGCGTTGATGTTCCCGGCCAGTGACCCTTCGTTGTCACCGAACGCACCGGAGCGAAGGTTGCCGTTCGCGGTTCCGAAGTTGGCGCGGTCGAACGCGTTCAGGACCTGAAAGACCGCCTCGATGCCGTGGGCGCCGCCCAGGTAGAAGTTCTTCGAAGCCCGGAAGTCGAAGTTCAGGAAGTTGGAGCAGGCAAAGCCGCTCGCCGCGGCCAGCCCGTTGTCCTGACGGTACGCGCTCGCGAGCCCGAGGTCCAGGTTGCGACAGCCGTAGGCATTCGACGCGTTGAATCCCGGCGCCAGGTCACCCGAATAACCGTCGCCGTTGATGTTCGTCCCGGAAGTGACGAGCACCGCCAGGGGCGAGCGGTAGTCCATGATCGTCGAGACCCGGATGTCCCATGGCAGCACGACGATGGCGCTGCTCACCAACCGATGTCGCCGGTCGGTGCCGCCGGGATAGGTCACCTTCGTGTATCCGGGGAAGCCGGACTCCCAGCCGGAAGGATCCGTGTTGCGCGTCCAGAGTCCCGTCGTTTCGGTCTTGGCGAGCGTGTAACTGACCAGGAACTGCCATCCGTCGGCGTAGCGCTTTTCGAACTTGGCGTAGAACGCCTGGTAGTCGTGGTCCAGGAAGGAGTAGGACGCGTTCACGCGATTGAACTGCGGCCAGGGCCGCACATCGTTCACCGGATAGTTGATGTTCACGTTCCGCATCGCATCGGCGCGCGTTGCCACCCGCGTCAGGTCGAGGGAGAGCGCCATGTCATTCCGGAGCTGATGCGCGAGTCCGAGGTTGAAGTGGTGGGCGTAGGGCTGCTCGTAGTCGTTGTCCAGGATCGTGATGTTCGGAGGCGCAGTGGAGAGGTATTCCTCGCGGGAACGCCCGCCGAGAGGATCCAGGAAGTCCGGGTTGTTGATGATGATCGTCGAGGCCTGATGCCACCAGCGTTCTCCGAAGTTCGTGAGCGTCCGGATGTTCTCGAAGAACTTGCCGTAGCCGCCCTTGACCGTGGTCCGGCCGGTGTTGTCGGCGGACAGGTCGTACACGAACCCGACCCGGGGGCCGATGTTGTTCGTGTCCCCGCGGGAACCCGCGCCCTCGTGCCAGGGAACCGGCAGCGGGAACTGGACATCGCGGATGTCCTCGTTGAAGGTGCCGACCTGAAGGTCGTAGCGGAGACCCAGGTTCAGGGTGAGGCGGTTGCTGCTCCAGTCATCCTGGGCGTACACCGAGAAGTGATGGACCGGCACATCGTCGAACCGAGGGTTGCTCTGGGTGTACTGGATCGGATGGGTCTCCGGATTGTTCGGATCGAACGGCTCGTTCGTATCGAACGTGAACGTTCCGGAGTAGTTGTTCAGGATGTCCGCCTTGAACTCGATGTAGTTGTAGTCCACCCCGATCTTGACCTGGTTGTCGCCGCCCATGCCCGGCGTGAACCAGGTGAAGTCGTCCTTGAACTGCCACCGGGTCTCGGGACCCATCTGGTCGTTGCAGGATCCGGTGCGGAGGTCCGGACGGCGGATGTTCTGGTCGCAGAGCGCGAGCCGCTCGGCGCTGAAATCGCCGGCGTCGAAGGAGCCGTGGCTGAACGCCGGGCTGACTTCGTACTTGGAGAATGCCCGCTGGAATCGGAACTCGTTCAGGGTGTTGGCGCTGGTCACCGAAGTGATGCCGAACACCTCGGCGTTCCGGGGCACGGCGAAGTCGAACCCCTCGGTCGTGATGCCGCGGGCGTTCAGGTTGGGCCGGTACTCGTTCTCCCAGGCGACGCGGAGCCAGATCTGGTGGTCATCGTTGATCTGGTGGTTCAGCCGACCAAGCCACATGTACCGCCACTCGTCCTTGGGAAACGTGCCGTCGAACTCGGGGAAGACCCCCCGCGTGTCGATGTCGTAGAAGAGCTCCTCGTTCGTCCGCTCGTAGGCGAAGAAGAAGTGGGTGCGATCCTCGACGATCGGGCCGCCGAAGGAGCCGCCGAACTGGTGCCGCCGGTATTCGGGCTTCTCGAAGGACGGATCGTTCTTCTGGAACTCCTTCTGCTGGTGCGTCAGTTCCGTGAGCGCCTTGTCGCGGAAGAACCAGAAGGCGCTGCCGGCGAAGTCGTTCGTGCCCGACTTCGTCGCGACCGTCATCAGCCCGCCGGTCGCGAGCCCGTACTCCGCCTTGAAGTTGCTCGTCGTGACCTGGAACTCGCCGATGGCGTCCATGGGGAAGTTCTGCCGCGCCTCGCCCATCTCGGCCCAGGTGTTGTTCACTCCGTCCACGATGAAGGCGTTCGCGTAGTAGCGGCCGCCCGCGCCCATGTTCACGTTGCCGCGGTAGTAGTAGCCGCGGATCGCATCCTGGCTGGTCCCCGGCGTCAGGAGCGCGAGGTCCACCCAGCGGCGCGACGCGACCGGGAGATCCTGGATCTGGAGATCGGAGACCGAGGTCGAGATGTCCGAGCGACGGGTGTCGAGCAGCGGCGCGGCGCCGGTCACGGTGACCGTCTCCTCGACCTGCGCGAGCGCGAGCTGCTGGTCGAGGATGATCGTCTGCTGGATCGTCAGGATGACGCCGGTCGTCTCGACGGTCTGGAACCCGCCGAGTTCGGCGCGCAGCGTGTAGGGGCCGGGAAGGAGCGCCGGCAGCCGGTAGTTCCCGGCCGCGTCGGTCACCGCCGACCGCGAGACGCCGGTGTCCTCGTTGATCGCGGTCACGGTGGCGCCCGGGATCACGGCCCCGGTCGTGTCGGTCACGGCACCCTCGATCTGTCCGTACTGGGCGAGGGCGGGAGTCGCGAGGAGGAGGGCGGCCGTCAGCGCGGCCGCCCCCGGACAGACCCGGTCGACCACGCTTCTCGAGGGCCGCTGGGACAGGCGGAGGTTCGGCTTTCGGGCCATGTGTCGGTCTCCTTGGGGACGACTCCGGTATGGGGCCCGGCTCGGCGGCCGGGCCGTCTGGAAACGGGAAGTGCGGGTCAGCCCGCGGTAAAGGTGGCCATGAGCACGGTCGCACCCCATTCGAAGTGGACCATCCCCTCGTTTCCGCTGGCCCCCATGACGACGGTGAACTGCTCCCGCGCCTGGCCGGCGTGGACCATGAGCGGGATCTCGGCGATGTCCATCGAAGGATCGTGTTCCGTGCCCCACTGGCCGGTCTGGGAGTTCACCAGCAGAACCCAGCCGTCGCCGGCCTTGCGGGCGAACAGGCTGTAGGAGCCGGCGGCGATCTCGACGCCGCCGAAATTGAGGTCGGCGCTCGTCGTCAGGGTCGTGGACTGGTCGGCGCCGAGCCGCCACACCATGCCGTCCTGCGCCATGCCGAGCATGTCGCGGCCCTTCAGGCTGGGGCGCCCGTACTCGATGGAGACACTCGCGTCTCCGACGGTGGCTCGGGCCGTGCCGCGCGGGTTGGCCTGGGCGAAGACGCTCGGGGCAGCGAGGACGGTGGAGAGGAGGAAGGCGGCGGCGAGCCGGATTCTCATGGCGTGAACTCCTGAGTCAGGGGGGTGGAAAGGTCGCTCGGGCGATCCGCGGCGGGTGACGCCGATCAGGCGCCCGATGCGGTCGGGGAAGGGGAAGGACGGGGCGCGCCGCGGCGGATGCCGATCACCCGTCCCCGTTCGGGAGGAAGCGGCATGTCCGCCTGGCGCCGGGCGACCTCCTCGAGGAGCGCCCGATATTCGGGGGGGATCGGAGCGGAGCGGCGGGTCCGCATGTCCACATGGATCCCGATGTGCTCGCAGGTCGCGGCCAGGACCGGAGCCCCGCCGGAACCCGGCTCGGGGGCAGCGAAGAGACGCAGGAACCCGTGGATCAGCTTCTCGCTGAAATCGAGCAACTGCCAGGTCACGAAGAACGGCTGGCCGGGATGGAGCTCCTGCTGGTAGGTCACATGGTCCTCCAACGCGAAACTCGACCGATCGCCTTCATCCCACAGCCCGATCCCCGCCAGCATCTCCTGTGTCGCCTGATCAAACGCCTTCCGATAGTACACGACGTTCATGTGCCCGTTTCGGTCGGTCCAGTCGGGGGCGACCACGCCCTCGTGGATGCGGAAACCCCGCGTCGGGTCGAAGAACAGATCGGGTGGCAGACGAAACGGCATGGACTCCCGGGAAGCCTAACGGCGGGATGGGATGGATTCCCGGAAGCCTGACGAACGACCCGGTGGATGGCGCGGGTAGGCTTGACGACGAAGAGGAGACGCGATGAGCCGATTTGCGACCTGCCTGATTCGACCGGGGACGGCGGTGGCCGGGCTCGGCCTGCTGTTCGCCGCCTGCGTCCCGGAATGGCCGGCGCCGCCCCCGTCCCGGGTGGATGTCGTCACCGACACGCTTCACGGGGTCGAGATCGAAGACCCCTACCGCTGGCTGGAGGATCAGGACAGTCCCGAGACCCGCGACTGGATCGCGGCCCAGAATGCCTACGCCAACGAGATCGTCTCCGATGCCGCGCTGCGAACGCGAATCGAGGAGCGCTTCGGTGAACTGATGGACGTCCCCGCGGTCTCGGCCCCGAGAGCAGCGGGGGACCACGAGATCTTCACGGTGCGGCGGAAGGGCGAGCTGCAGGCGCGCATCGTTCGCCGTCCGAAACCCGACGGCGATCCCACGGGCGAACGGCCCGATCCCGACGCGGACTACGAGGTGCTGGTGGACGCCCAGGCTCTGGGGTTCGACGACTACGCGAGTCCGGGCATCGTGGACATCTCCCCCGACGGGTCGCTCCTGCTCTTCTCCATCCGGGACGGCGGTCTCGACGAGATCAGCGTCCGGCTCCTCGATCTGGAGACGCTGGAGGAACGCCCCGACCGCCTCCCGGAGGCGCTCTACGGGACGGTCGCGTTCGATGGCGAAGGGGAGGGCTTCTACTACGTCCATCGTTCCCGGGAGGAGGGGCCGCGCGCCCGCTTCCACCGCTTCGGGACTCCGGCGGCCGAGGACGAGGAGATCTTCGGTGAGGGTTACGGCCCCGAGACCTTCCTGCGCCTCGAGGAGATCGAGGACGGACGATGGCTGCTCCTCGACGTCCAGCACGGCTGGATGCGGAACGACATCCTCGTCATGGATCGCGCGACCGGCGAGGTCCATCCGATCCTCGAGGGGGAACGCGCCCATGCCGGCGCCCGCTACGAGGACGGTCGGCTTCTGCTCCGGACCGACCTCGACGCGCCGCTCTACCGCGTCGTGGAGATCCCCACCGACGGCGTTCCGCTCCCGGACTGGTCGGACCGCTCCCGCTGGCGGGACTGGATTCCCGAGCAGGATCACCTGCTCCGCGACTACGCGACGATCGCCGAGCGCACCTACGTGGAGCTCCTCGACGACGTCGCCTCCCGCATCCTCGTCTTCGAGGCCGGGGAAGACGGCGCGCCGCTCCAGCCGGTGGACGAGGTTCCGCTCCCGGACCATCACACCGCCACGCTGAGCAGCCTCGGAGACGACGGCGCCATCCTCACGCTCGCCTCCTTCACGGTCCCCACGACGCGCTACCGCCTCGATCTCGAGACGTTCGAGCGCGAGCGGATCGAGCCGCCTCATCCCGACTACGACGGCAGCGATGTGGTCGTGGAGCAGATCTGGTACACGTCGAAGGACGGGACGGAAGCGCCGATGTACATCATGCGTCCGCGCGGCGCGGCGCTCGACGGGAGCCTCCCGACCCTGCTTCACGGCTACGGCGGCTTCAATGTGAGCGTCACTCCGTCGTTCCGGGCCCAGGCGGCAGTGTGGGTCGAGGCGGGCGGCGTCTTCGCGGTCGCGACGCTCCGGGGCGGCAGCGAGTTCGGGGAGGGGTGGCACCGCGCCGGGATGCTGGAGAACAAGCAGAACGTCTTCGTCGACTTCATCTCTTCCGCCGAGTGGCTCATCGCGAACGGCTACACGCATCCGGATCGTCTCGCGATCATGGGCGGCAGCAACGGCGGACTGCTCGTCGCGAGCTCCTTCACCCAGCGTCCGGAGCTCTTCCGGGCGGTTTACTGCGGGTTCCCCGACCTCGACATGGTGCGCTTCTTCACCTTCACCGAGACGAACAACATGCCCGCGCTCCTGGAATACGGGAACGGAGGGATCCCGGAACAGTTCGAGTTTCTCCGGCAGTACTCCCCCTACCAGGCGGTCGAGGACGGCGTGGCCTACCCGGCCGTCATGTTCACCCAGGGCGATCTCGACACCCGGGTCCCCCCGCTCCAGGCGAGGAAGATGGCGGCCCGCGTCCAGGCCGCGACCTCGTCCGGCCTGCCCGTCATCCTCCGCTACAACCCGCGCGCCGGTCACGCCGGAGGCCGCAGCCGCATCCCGGACCGCGCGATGGACACCGCGTTCCTGATGATGCAGCTCGGAATGACCCTCGGTCCCGAAGGGCAGGGGTCGGCGCCGGAGCGAGAGTGAGGCCTGGATTCACGATCGCGACCACCGCCGGCTCGCGCGGCAGCAGCCGGCCGCCGCTTGACCGCGCCCGTCATTTCGCTGTCGGCCTCCCTCGAGCCATTCGTTCGAAGGCCGGGGCGGCGGGCCCTTCGTCGCTCTCGCCTTCCTCGCCGGAATCCAGGCCGAGGTCCGGCGTGAAGGGCGGCGAGCGTGGGCTGTCCTCCCGGGCGAACCCGCGGACTTCACGACACCGGATGCCGATGACGTCGGTGCGGCGGGATCCGGCGTTCGTCCGGGGATCGCCGCGTGCTTCCGTTCCTGGCCCGCGCCGGCGACAGCCCGGGGGCGCCGAGGACGGGCTCGGCGACCGTCTCCTTCGGCGGCCTTTCGCGAGGAACGGTTTCGCAGCGGTCGCGACCGTTCTGCTCCTGCTTCCCGTTGGGTCCGCGGCGGGGCAGGAGGCGTCGTTCCGGCTCGGAGACGTTGTGGCGGAGCCCGGGACGGCCGCCTCGGGGAGCATCGCAGTCCCGGCGGCGCCGACCGACGAGGGAACCCGCATTCCCGTCACCGTCGTGCGCGGGGCCCGTCCGGGGCCGGTCCTGACGCTGGTTGCCGGGGTTCACGGATCCGAGTATTCGCCGATCCTCGCGCTCGGGCGCTTGCGCTCGCGGCTCGATCCGGGCGCGATCGCCGGCACCGTGGTGCTCGTCCACATGGCCAACCTGCCGGCGTTCCAGGGCCGGACGATCTACCTCAGCCCGGGGGATCTCAAGAACCTGAACCGGGTGTTTCCGGGAGATCCGGACGGCACGATCACCGAACGCATCGCCCATGTCCTGACCGAGCAGGTCATCGCGCGCTCCGACTTCATGATGGACATCCATTCGGGCGACGGCAACGAATGGCTCCGGCCCTCGTGGACCGGCTACTACGCGGAAGCGGGCGGCGCCGAAGTCATCGCCCAGTCGAAACGGATGGCGGTCGCCTTCGGTCTCGACTTCATCGTCGAATTCGCGGGCGATCTCGATCCGGCGAGACCGGTCTGGTGCGGGGCCACCGCGGTCGCGCGCGGCATCCCCTCGATCGATATCGAATCGGGGGAGATGGGTCTCATCGAGGACCACCGCATCGAGCCGATCGTGGACGGCGTCCTGAGCGTGATGCGGGAACTGGACATGGCGGACGGAGCGCCGAGTCCCGCCCCGAACCCGCTCTTCATCCGGGAGCGGTACTACGCGACCAGCGAGTACGACGGAGTGTGGGAACCGGATCCGTGCGTCGTGGCGGGCCAGCTCGTCCGCGAAGGCGCCCGGCTCGGGGTCGTGCGGGACTATCACGGCAACCCCCTCACCGAGATCCGGGCGCCCGGCGACGGAATTCTCCTGATCCTCCTCGGGACGCCCCCGGTGAATCAGGGCGAGACCATCGCCGTGGTCGCCCGCGTTCCGTGAACTCCCGCCCGTCGCAGCACCCTCCGAAGGCGCGTGATGCTGCTCATGCGGGTGGATCCCGTCGTCGGATTCGGGGCGGTTCCGGTCTCCTCGGCCGGCAGCCGGCGGGATGCGACCGACGGCGCCGCGTCGTGGCCGGAGTCTGAAGGAATCCGGGCGATCCCCGATCCGACCCGGCCCCGCCACCCCGTCCCGTCCCGGCGGGTCAGCGGGGTCGTCTCGTTCCATTCCGGACGGGGGCGCGACTCCGACTCGGAGGCAGGAGGGTCGGACTCGCGCCCGGAGGGGATGCCTCCCACGGGCGTGAGTTCCGTGCGATCGCGCTGCCAGCCGAAGCCGCCGGCAGCCGATGGGCACGGTCCGTCCTCGGGGTCGCAGGCGGGCGTCGGCGCGCCGCCGAACCGCCGGCGACGCCGGGCTCCTGCCCGGCACGCGTACGCCGGCGACGCCGAGAAGCGACGCGAATTGCCGCTCTGGAGAACCCCTACCGGGAGAACCGGGGCGCTCCACAGGGCTTGCCGCTCGGGAGCGTGGCCGTCCAGACCTACATGCCCCAGACGGTGACGACTCCGGTCTCCGCTCCCTCCTCGCGCCGGAAGATCCGCTCCTCCCAGCTCCGGCCCTCCCGCCGGTCGAACACCACGAGATGCCCCGCCGCGCTCCCGGCCCGGTCCATGTACGCCCGCGTCTGCCGCATCCCCTCCCGGATCGTCCGGCCGGGGTGGGTTCTCACGACCTTGCACTCCACGACCGTCTTCTCCTCCATCCCGTTCCCGGGCCAGACCACCACCAGGTCCACCCGGCCCCGCCCCAAGCCGTACTCCCGCTCGATCCTTCCTCCGCTGTTCACCACCCGCTGCAAGTACGCCTGCAGCAGAAGCTGCGGCCCCGCCTCCCGGTAGTCGAACCGATCCACCCAGTGCTCCGCGTTCTCCCGGAAGAACTGCTGGAAACCCCGGAGCAGCGCTGCCACATCGAGGGATCCGTCCTCCCGGATATACCACGCCGGCTTGACCATGAGCCACTCCTGCGTGTTCCACGTGAGCGTTCGCGGAATCACTTCCCGGTAGATCGGGTTCGCTACCCGGACCGGCCTGTCGGCGGCGATGAGGCCGAGATCCCGCACGTACTGGAGATCGTCGTCGGGAATCCGGTCGGGGGCCAGGACTCCCGAGAGCAGCGGCTCGATGACCCGGCGCACCCGCGGCTCCCCCAGCTTGTCGGCGAGCTGGTCGAGATGCGTGTCCCGCCGGAGGATCAGCGCCTCCCGCGCTTCGAGGATCATCTCCTTCGTCACCGTCCGACGCCGATTCCTGGCTTCCCGGTTCCGGAAGCACGTCTGGTAGGCCAGCGCGTTCACCAGCCACGGCTGCCCCCGCGTCTGCTCCCACACCGCCGCTAGCGCCCCCTCCGTGAATGCCTGTTCGGTCTCCTCCGTGTGCTGCCCGAGCAGGGTTCGCACATCCCCCTCATCGAAGTCCCCCAGCCGGAACGACTCCGCCTTGATGTTGAACGCGCTCCCCCCGGTGATGACCTCCTTCTCCGAACTCGCGTGGATCCGGTAGTCCCGCACATCCCGCACCCCGCACAGCACCACGCTCGCCGGGAACCGCTCCGGACGCTTCGGATAACCCGAGCGCAACTGCCGCAGCACCGAAACCAGGCTGTCCCCCACCAGAGCGTCCACCTCGTCCAGCAGCAGAACGAGCGGCTTGGGCGCGGCCGCCGTCCAGCGCACGAGCGCCGTCCGGAGCGCATCGTGCGGCCCCGAGGAGTCCAGCACGCCCGACCACCGATCGGGCAGCGAGGAATCCCCCAGCGTGGCCTCCGCCTCTTCGGTGAGTACGCTGAGCAGCGTTCGCATCGTCTCGCCCACGTTCTCGCGCGCCGTCTGCGCGCCTTCGACATTCGCATAGACGCAGCGAACATCGCCCTCCCGGTTCAGCAGGTCGCGCAGCGCCAGCAGCGCCGAGGTCTTCCCGGTCTGCCGGGGCGCGTGAAGCAGAAAGTAGCGCTTCTGGAGGATGAGCCACCGGATCTCCTCGGCATCGAGACGATCCAGCGGCGGGATGAAGTAATGGTCCGCCGGGTCCACCGGGCCGCTCGTGTTGAAGAACCGCATCCCGCGCAGTATCGCGCATGCTGGCGCGGCCCCGGAACGCCGGGCCGTTCTCCGGGTGGCATGGAGCGCCTGGCGCATGCGGGTGGTTGCCCTGCCGGCCCGCCGCGCTCCAACCCGGGCTCGCCCCTTCGCTTCATCTCCCTGCGTGGCTACCGACGCACAGCGCGCGTCGATCCATCAGCATGGAACCATCGGGTCAGTCAGGATGCGACGCGATCCGCCTCTTCCGGCGGAGGCGTTTGGCCAGTTCCGTGTTCAGCGTGTGCTCGTCGTTCCGGGCCATCGCGTCAGGCTCCCTGGATTTCCGCGCGGGGCGATCGGCTGGCCGGGCGCAGCGCGGAGCGCTGGCTTCCGCTGTGCGACTCCGGAGCTGAGGTCCGCGGAAACTCGTCCCAGAGCCTGCCGTCCAGGACGCGTCCGGTGCGCTTCTTCGACACGCCGCCCCACTGCTTGAAGAAGAACGGCACGCCATCATCAAGGCACTGATCCCGGATCTCGCGCACCCAGCCCGGCTCCATGGGGCGGGCGCCGGGGCCGGATTCGCCGCCGACGATCACCCAGTGGATCCCGTCGAGACTCAGGTCCGGCAGAGGCTCGAGGAGCGGCTCCAATGACAGAAATCGCGTGTCGGCGCTGATCCGACGCAGGATGCGCAGGCGACTCAGCCACCGAGGCGACTCGATGCTCGTTCCCATCCAGATGTTCGGCGTCCAGCAAAGTTCGGCGTCGAGGGCGGCGGCCCGTTCCGGTCGCTTCGTGAGCACCTGGAAGGTGTGCTGCGGGGCCTCGTTCATGACCCGGAAGACATCGCGGATGAAGCTCGCGGGCACGGCGTCATGGAAGAGATCGGACATCGAGTTCACGAAGATCCTCCGCGGCTTGCGCCACCGGAGCGGCTGCGCCAGCACGGAGCGGTGGACCCTGACCGAGAACCCGTCTCGGTACTTCTCGAGGCCCATCGCCTTCAGCCGGCGGGACATGCGCTCCGCGTAGCAGTGACGGCAGCCCTCGCTGACCTTCGTGCAACCCGTCACCGGGTTCCAGGTCGCCTCGGTCCACTCGATCCGCGAGCCTGTCGTCATGACGGCTTCATCGGGACGGGATGGCGGACGACTCCGGGATCCGGACGATGGGCCCGGGATCGCTCATGGCCGTGAGCCCACTGCGTCCCATCGGTGCGTGGAGCCGGCTGCTCCACGCGCTGAGGCGAGCGGCGGGAGAACCTCCGAACCGCAACCGGAGCGGCGATCCTGCTTGTACTCCTTCCGCGGGGCGGTCAGCCGAGTGTGGCTGCCAGGGTCGGGGCGCGGCGGTGCCGAGTGGCCTGCTCGAAGGCGTAGGCCACCCGGATCAGGGTCGGCTCGGTCCACGCCGGTCCGAAGAAGGAGACTCCCACCGGCAGCCCCTTCACGAATCCCATCGGGACGCTGATGTCCGGGTAGCCGGCGATGGCCGCCGGTCCGGCGCTGCTGCCGCCGTCGAGGCGATCTCCCTTGATGTGGTCGGTGACCCACGGCAGGTCACGGGTGGGGGCGATGATGGCGTCGAGCTGGTGCTCGTTCGCCAGCGCATCAATGCCGTCCTCCCGGTTGGCGCGCTGGATCGTCCGCACGGCCGTCACATAGGCCTCGTCGGTCAGCGGGCCGCGCGCCTGCGAGGCGGTCATGCGCTGCTGTCCGAAGTGAGGCATCTCGCGATCGGCGTTCTGCTCGTTGAATTCGATGATCTCGGCGAGCGTGCGCACGGGAGCGTCGGGACCGAGCGTCGCCAGGTAGGCGTTCAGGTCGGCCTTGAACTCGTATTCGAGGACGAGGAGCGGCATCTCGTCGTTCCAGGCCGCCTCCGGCAGGTTCGCCGGGTCCACGATCTCGGCGCCGGCATCCCGCATCGCCGCGATCGCTTCATCGAAGAGCGTCATGATGCGCGGATCGAAGCCGGTGAAGCTGCGCGCGACTCCGATTCGGGCGCCCTGAAGTCCCGCCTCGTCGAGGAACCGGGTGTAGTCCGTGTGGAAGTTCCCCTCGCTCCGCGACGTGGCCTCGTCGCGCGGATCCACGCCGACGGCCGCGCCGAGAAGGATCGCGGCGTCCGTCACGGTACGGGTCATGGGTCCGGCGGTGTCCTGGGAGTGCGAGATCGGGATGATCCCGGAGCGGCTCCACAGTCCCACCGTGGGCTTGATCCCCACGATGCCGTTGCTGGAGGAGGGGCACATGATCGAGCCGCCGGTCTCGGTGCCCACGGTGAGCGCGCAGAGGTTCGCCGAGGCGGCGACGCCCGATCCGGAGCTCGACCCGCACGGATTCCGGTCGAGCGCGTAGGGGTTCCGGCACTGCCCGCCCCGAGCGCTCCAGCCCGAAGTCGCCCGCTCCCCGCGGAAATACGCCCACTCGCTCATGTTCGCCTTGCCGAGGAGGAGGGCGCCGGCGGCGCGCAGCCGTTCGGCGACGAAGGAGTCCTGCGGCGGGATGGAGCCCTCGAGGGCGAGCGAGCCCGCCGTCGTCGTCATGCGGTCGTGGGTGTCGAGGTTGTCCTTCAGCGCGACCGGGATGCCGTGGAGCGGTCCGCGAACCTGGCCGGAAGCGCGTTCGGCGTCGAGTTCGTCGGCGATCTCGAGGGCGTCCGGGTTGATCTCGATCATCGAGCGGAGCTCGGGGCCCTGTCCGTCAAGCGCCTCGATGCGCGCAACATAGGCTTGGGCGATCGAGCGGGCCGTGTGCTCGCCCGACTCCATCATCCGCTGCAGGTCGGGAACGGTGACCTCGTCGAACTCGAACGCCGGGATCTCCCCCTGGGCGCCAGCGCCGGATGCGTCGTCGCCCGGGGGCGCGCAGGCGACGCTCGCGGTCAGGCCGGCGGCGCCCGCCGCGGTCGTCTGGAGGAATGCTCTTCGGTTCATGGACTGCCTCCCGTCCCGGGCAACGGTACCCGGTGCCGGCTCCCGGCGCCTGACGCGCTCGCCGGAATGCCTGCTTGAATTCACGCCGTGCGTGGCGTGATCCCGGAAGCGAATCCGTTTCAGCCGGGCGCCGGCGTCCGCCCGCCGCTGCTGGCGGGGAGGGGCGCGGAGCAGGCCTTGGGCGACAGGTTGCTGGCTCTGCTGGAGTCGGGGCGGCGGCCCTCGCAGGGGCTCCTCTTCTTCGGCCCTCGTGGCAACGGCAAGACGAGTCTTCTGGACGACATCTCCGACAGTGCCCGCCGGCGCGGGATCCGGGCCGAGGATCTCTCCGTCTCGTCGTTCGCGACTCATGAAGTTCTCGTGCGCAGACTCCAGGAAAAGGCAGGCGGGATCACGACCCGAGTGCAGAACGGGCCGTTCACGAGAGACAGAGTCCCGGTTCCATCCGGTCCGCTCCCCTCCGATGCGGCCGAATTGCTCGCCGGCTGGATCGGAACCGCCCCCCTGGTGGTCCTCCTCGACGAGGCGCACGCCGTTCCCCCCGCCACTGGCCGAGTCTTCCTCGACGCCGTTCAGTCGGCTGCCCGACGAGAGCTCCCGTTCGTCGTGCTCGCGGCTGGAACCCCCGACGCTCCGCGCCGTCTCCGCACCGCCGGAACCTTCGCCGAGCGGATGTTCCGGCAGGTTCCGGTCGGTCGTCTGCACCGCGAGGCGACTCTCCGCGCACTCACCGAACCGGCGGCAAGTGGCGGATTGCCGTTCACCGAAGGCGCTGCGGCCTGGCTGGCGGAACAGTCCCGGGACTACCCGTACTTCATCCAGTTGCTCGGAAGAGATGCATGGAACGCGGCGGCGCGAGCCTCAGCGCCCCAGGTCACTCTCGAGTCGGCGAGAAAGGGCGCCGCGGAGATTCGCCCGGAGATCGAGCGCTTCCATGCCGGCCGATTCCAGGAGGCGCATGGGCGCGGCGTCCACCATGTGCTCCAGCCTCTCGCCAGGCTCGTGTCACGAAGCGGCGGTCGGCTGGCGTGGGCGGACCTCGACGGTTTTCTGGCCGACTACGCGCCCGCGAAGGAGGAGGCCGAGCTGCTCCAGACGCTCACAGACTTGGGAGTGCTGTGGGAAACGCCGCCGACGGGCTGGGAAATGGGGATCCCGAGCTTCGCCGACTTCCTGCTTTCATACTACGATGGCCACGCCGAGCTCGTAGCGAGGATGGGCTCCCATGGGACGCATCGGGCGAGCCTGAGGGCCGGTCGGATCGGCGAGCACAGGGAGTGACGGGATGTCAGTTGGAACCCATGCGACGCGACGACGGATCGTACTGGCCCTGTTGCTGGCGGGAGTCGCCGGGTGCGATGACGACTCGCCCGCGACGCCGATGCCGGCCATGGCCCCGGCCCCGGAGATCCCGCCGCCGCCGATGCCATCTGTCGAGGTCGAGATCCACGCGACGGACTCGGGAGTCTCGCTCGGCTCCGTTCTCATCGAGGACACGGCCGATGGGGCTCGCTTCACTCCTGACCTGACCCGACTGACGCCCGGCGAGCACGGCTTCCATGTTCATGCGAATCCCGACTGCGGCATGTCCGGACAGAACGCAGGTGGGCACTACGACCCGGCGAATACGGGGCGTCACGAAGGCCCCAACGGGAACGGCCATCTCGGAGACCTGCCAAGACTCGTCGTTGACGGGGGCGGCGCTGCGACTGCTGCGGTGGTCGCACCGCGGGTCCGCGTGAGTGACATTCTGGGTCGCGCCCTGATGGTCCATGGCGGCGGTGACAACTACTCCGACATGCCGGCGCCTCTTGGAGGTGGCGGTGCGCGGGTGGCGTGCGCCGTCATACCGGACACAGCGACCTGAGCGCGCGCTGCGTTCCGGAGCGGCGAAGCTCTCCTGATCGACTGCGCACTGCCGTTGCCGGTGCACCTCGACTTCCCCCGAGGCGCTGAACAGCGCTTCCGGGGGCGCGCTCGCAGCGCTCGTCGCGCGACGGGCGCTTGCGGCAGGTGTTCAGGAACCCCGGAGGCGAGATCGCGGCATGGCGCTGATCCGATCTGTCTCGGATTCACGGGTCCAGCCGTTCGACGGGCGGTCGAACCAGACGTGGACCTGGCCGGTGCCGATCGAGTTCTCGTAGTCGGAGAAGCGGCGGCCGGGCGCCGCGCAGTCGGCTCCGCCCACGGCGGCGACCGCCATCAGGTAATGCCCGAAGCGCCCCTCGGGAGCGAAGCGGGCGTAGTCGTCCATCGTCTCGATCACCCGGCGATGGTTTCCCGCCTCGAACCAGCGGAGACGCTCCTCGTCCGCGGCGCGCGCCTCGGGCGTTCGCACGTGGCGAGGGTGGGATGCCTCCCGTTCCGGAATCTGCGACAGCGGCCAGAACCGGTGGCTCATGCCGCCCGACGCGAGCAGCACGACGCGGCGCCCGGTCTCTGCGACCGCCTCCCCGATCGCTCGCCCCATCGCGAGGAAATCGGCCGTTTCCCCGGTCTGGGCGCAGCTCGCCGAGACGACCCGCTCCCCCCGCCACAGGTAGTGGAGCAGGTTGATCGTGGGGTAGTGGACGGGGAGGCGCGGGTCGTCGGAGGCGTGGGCGGGTTGTCCCGCGTCTCGCGCTGCCTCCGCCGCCCGGTGCGCGAGTTCGGGATCCCCTCGGTAGTCGTAGGGGATCCCCGCCATCCCCCGCGGCAACTCGTCCGAGGTGTAGCGCCCGGCTCGTCGCGGCTGGGCGGCGAGCAGATGCTCTACCGTGCTCGCCCAGTGGGTGTCGAAGATCACGAAGGTCTCGGGGGCAAGCTCGTCGAGCACTTCCTCACGAAGGCGGTGGAGCCCGGGGACGAGGCTGATCTCCTTTCCCTCGTTCAGCTCGCGGCGCGTCGCCTCGGGCAGCATGATCGTGGGGACATGCGAGAGGAGCCCGAACCCGACGACGGCCACGCCGTCAGCCCTCGCGCCCGTCGGCGATCGTCCGGCCGCCGCGGAAGGTGAACCCGACCCGCCGCCAGAAGCCGCCGAGGACTCGCCGGGGCGCCAGCGTCTCCAGCTCCTCGGTGGGTGAGGGGAAGACCCGCAGCTCGGCGTCCCCGATGAAGGCCGGGCCGAGTTCCACATCGGAAGATGCCGCCGAGACCAGCTCGTCGAGCGAGTCTTCCCCGTCGGCTTCGATGCGGGGCATGAGGCGGTGGTGGAGCATGGGGTGGGCGTTCACGAAGCCGGCGCTCTCCGCCTGGCCGCGGATCGTGAACTCCGCCTCCATGAGCCGGCGGGATCCGGCGGCGACCGTCGCTCCGAATCGCCCGCCGCGGGCGAGGCGCGGCCCGGCCCGACCGATCAACGCCGGACGGGTCATCCAGATCTCGCCCAGCTTCTTGGGATAGCCCTGGAAGTGGCCGCGCACCAGGGAAGCGTCGCTGTCCACCCAGATGAAGACGCACCGGGACCAGTCGCGCCCCGCGTGGCGGCACCGGACCACGAGCAGGCATTCCTTGTACTGGGCGCGCACCGGGTCGAGCAGTTCTTCTCCTGATGCGCCGCAGCACTGCCATTCAGCCCAGATCGCCGCCACCGCGTCCGGTCGGTCGGCGACCGGCGCCAGCGGGGCGGGGAGGAGCGAGGCCACCGCTCCCGGCGCCGCCTCGTACTCGATCGTGAGCATCTCGCCCGAGTAGAACCAGGGCGGCGCCGGAAGCAGCGACGCCCGCCCACTCATCGTCCGCGGAAGAAAGAACCCGGACATCGCTTGCGTTTCCCGTTCAGGAGTCCCAGACGACGCGGACCGACTTCGGACCGCGGAACTCGAACCCGTGCAGCTCGACCTCGTGGTCCGGGTCGAGGCGCAGACCGGGGAGGTTGCGCAGGAGCCGTTCGGCGCCCACCCGGATCTCCTGCCGCCCCAGCCACTCCCCGATGCAGCGGTGGGCGCCGAGCGCGAAGGCCGCGTTCGCTCCCTCGGTGCGGGAGAGGACGATGCGCTCGGGATCGCGGAACCGCGCCGGATCCAGGTTCACCGAGCGGAGGATGCCCGAGACGAGGACGCCGGCGGGGAGAGGGATTCCAGCCAGCTCGGTCGGCTGCGTCGTCTGCCGGGTGATCGTGCCCACCGGCGTGTAGCGGCGAAGGACTTCGTCCACGACCCGGCGCATCGCCGCCGCGCTGCCGAGAGCCTTCAGCCGCAGGCCGTCGTCCGACAGCAGCGTCCACACCACGAGGGCGATGCCGTCGCGCGGTTCGTTGATTCCCCCGGAAATCATGAGGCGGACGTTGTTCACGATTTCGGCGGCGGTCAGATCCTCCTCGGCCCGGAGGAAGTGGAGGAGGCCGGACGCTTCCGGACGGAGGCGAAGTTCATCGAGCCGCGCGAGCACGGCCACCTCGATGGCGTCGGCGGCGCGCTGTCCCACGGCGAACAGCTCCGGATCCCGCGCGAAGTTGGCGACGCCGGTGCAGACGCCCTCGCACCACCTCCACACCTCCTCCCATCCGTGCGCGTCGAGTCCGAGCACCGCGGCGAGCGACCCCGCGCTCACGGCATCGGCGTATCCTGAAGTGATGTCGAAGGCGCCCTGGTCGCGAAATCCCTCGATCAGCTCGTCGCACATCGCCGGAAGTTCGTCCTCCACGAATGTTCCGCTCCGACCGGCGCGAAGGAACGGCGGCTTCATCGCGCGCTGGATGCGGGTGCAGGCGGGGGGGTCCTGCGTCAGCATGTTCCGGCCGAGGGTGCGGGCGAGGAAGCTCGGCTCGGTCGCCGCGCTGAAGACTTCCGGGTGGTCCTCCATCGTCTGCACGTCGTCCCACCGGGTCACGAACCACATCTCCAGCGCCGGGATCCACGCCACCGGCGCCTCCTCGCGGAGGCGGGCGAGGATCGGAGCCGGGTCGCGATCCAGATCCTCGGCCGTGATCGTGTCGGCAAAGCCCATGTCACCTCCCCGGCGCTGGAGTCCAGCCTCTGGAGAACGTCATCTGGCTGCCTCCAGAACGGCATCCACGAATACGCTGAAGCTCCTTGAACTAGTGCGGCGCCAGCACATCCGAGCGGCCACCTCCCGGGCTGCTTCGGTCTTGCGGAGACCTGTCTTGAAGTAGCCGCTCCTCTTGAGGATCCGTTCGAACGCCTCCCACGTCCCTCCTCGAATCGCATCAGGATCGCGGAATCCTGCGCGTTTCGGCACTGTGGCCGGGACTCGAGGGTAAGCCTCTCGCACCGCCCGCCAGTCGCCGAAGTACCAGGCCTCGAGTTCCTCGATCGCGATGCGGTTCACGACCTGCCAATCGGAGCGACCCGTCCCCGTACGCGTTCGGAGCCCGGCCGCAATGGCCGCATCTTCCATCTCCTGCTTCAGTGCGTGGCAGTCGTCGGTGTCCCGGTCCACTACGACCACGATGCGCCAGTCGCGGGGAAGCTGACGGGCGTATCCCCGCATCCGTCCGCGCAGTTTTTTCCGGAATGCGAACTTGTTCCCGAAGGGGTATATCGCGAAGGTCCGCCCGCTCGGAAGCAGACGCGGCAGCAGTTCGCGCAGAAACGCCTCCGTCGAGATGTCCTCCACGAGGAACTCGATGTGTCTCGTCGTCACCGGGAGTTCGTCCGGCTTCCGGCCGATGGGCCGCCCTGGTTCACGAGAGGGTCGCCGGCGCCGAAGTGACCCTCCATCCACAGTTCTCCGAGACTTGCCCCCTCGTTCACGAAGCTTTCCACTCGCGCGATATCGGAGACTCGCTGAACCCGCGTGTAGCCCGATTCGTCGCGCCACAGCACACGCAGCTCGGCGGAGCGGAGCATGTCCACGAAGAAGGGAGAGTGCGTACTGATGAGCAACTGGGTCCGCTCGGCCGCGGCTCGGCATTCCTCGGCGAGCTCGGGCAGGATTCTCGGATGGAGGAAGTTCTCCGGCTCCTCGATGCCGATCAGGGTCGGTGGCGCTGGATCGTGGAGAAGCGTCAGGTAGGCCAGCATCTTGAGCGTGCCGTCGGACGCGAACCGCGACAGGACCGGCGTCGCGAAGGGGGCGTCCTTGATGCGGAGGAGCAGACGCCCGTCGGCCAGGGACTCGGCGCGCACGGCCTCGATGCGCGGGACGCGTCGGCGAAGGACCGTGAAGATCTCTTCCAGTCGCTCGGGGTGCTCCTCTCCCAGGTACTGGATGACGTTCGCCAGGTTGTCTCCGGTCGGCGAAAGCCGTTCCTGACCCCCGGCCTCCGGAGTGCCCCGCGCGGCGTCCGCGGACAGGTACGAGAGATGCCAACCGGTCACGAAGTTGCGGAAGGCGATGACGCGGGGGTTCTCCGCCAGCATGCCGAGGGTGCTGACCGCCAGGACGTCAGGTCCCGCCAGGCGCCTCGGCATTCGCACATCGTGCTCCTCCGGACTCTCCCCGGTGATGACTTCCCCGTCTCCGCGCCGGTACTCCATGAATCGGAACGGACGGCCATGCTGCCCTCGCCTCCACTGGAGAAACTCGTGGCTCACGACCGGCCTTCCGCGCTCCTCGTCGATCTCGAGGTGGTAGGTGATGAGCGGGGTCTTCGGCTGTTCCCGGTACTTGAGCTCGACGACGACCGGACCCTCGCTGCCACGGGTGCGCAGCTCCCGGAACCTGCCGCGTCGGTCCCAGGCGCGTCGGATGCCGTCCGTCAGGCACTCGGACAGGAACGTGAAGACATCGAAGACCGTGGACTTCCCGCTTCCGTTGGGACCCAGCAGGACGGTCAGCGGTGTCAGGTCGGACAGGGCAACCCGCCGAAGACCCCGGTAGTTCCGCACCCGGAGCGAAGCGACTCGGCGCGGGGTACTCGGGCTCATCTGGACTGCGGGGCGTCGCATCAGAGGTAGGGGAGGTACTCGTTCTTCTCCCAGTCGGTCGTGTGGGCGAGAAAGCGTCCCCATTCGGCGCGCTTCACCGCGAGATGCATCCGGCAGAACTCGTCGCCGAGCGCGCCCGCGAATTCGGCGTCGGCTTCGAGGTGGTCGAGCGCCCGCCCGAGATCATCGGCCACGCTGACACCCGTGTCGGCGGACTCCAGGCAGTCGCTCGTCTCCTCCGGCGGCGGCCGTTCGCCGCGAGCGATTCCAAGCCGGGCGGCGATCAGGGTGGCGGCGACCCCGATGTGGGGGCCGCAGGCGCCGTCGGCGAGGCGATGCTCGACCCGGGCGCCCTCGCCCCGCTCCGGCGGGACGCGGACCGCGCAGCCCCGGTGGTCCCGCGCCCAGTTCGCCCAGTAGCCGCTCATCTGCCCGGGCCGGAGCCGCCGGTAGGCGTTCACCGTCGGCGCGACGACGCCGGCGAGGCCGCGGTGGTGGCGGAGGAGGCCGGCGACGGAGAACCAGGCGAGGTCCGACAGCCCGTGCTCGCCGTCCGGACCGTCGAACAGGTTGCGGCCGTCGGCTTCGAGACTGAGGTTCACGTGGAGACCGGAGCCGCCCCGGTCCGTGAACGGCTTGCCCACGAATGTCAGGTGGAAGCCCATCTCCTGCGCCGTCTCGCGGGCGAGCAGCCGGAACAGGAACGCCTCGTCGGCGGCGTCGAGGGCTGCCTTCTTGCCCAGCGTGAGCTCGAACTGTCCGTCGTCGTATTCGCTGTGACAGGACTCCATCGCGATTCCGAACCGGGCGGCCCGGTCGAGGACCGCCTCGATGACGCCGCGGGGGTCCATGAACGGCCCGGAGCCATACACATGGGAGCCGGGCGTGCGGATCGGTCCGAACCCGCCTTCACCGTCCGGTTCCAGCAGATACGCCTCCAGCTCGATCCCGACGACCGGGTGGTGTCCCTCCGCCTCGTGGGCGGCGATCGCGCGGCGAAGCACCTGCCGCGGCGACCGTTCGAGCGGTTCGCCCTCGCGCTCCCCGACGCGCACGAGGTCGGCGATCACCACGCCGACGCCGTCGCTCCAGCCGGGTCGCATCGAGCCGGGGTCGAACACGGCGCGACAGTCGGGGAGCCCGTCGAGAAGACCCGACTCCCGGTACGGGGTCATGTTGCGGTCGAAGCCGAGGGCGAAGGTCGCGAGGCAGTGCCCGGTCGAGGTCGCTCCGGGGAGGAGCAGCTTGCCGCGGGCGAGCCCGAGGTGGTCCGGCCACAGCACCCGGACGCGCGAGATGTCGTTCACGCGAGGCGTTGTACCACTTGCCCGCGCGACGAGAGCCGGCGCTGCGCCCGAATCAGGCGGGCGACCCGGTTCGCGGCCGGAGGACGAGCAGCGCGATCGTTCCGCTGACGAGGAAGAAGTAGATCGGGTAGATCGCGATGGCGAACTCCCACCGGTCCACCGCGACCAGGTTCAGGGTGTTTCCCGCGATGAAGAGCGCCCACGCGAGCCGGTCCTCCGTGTGGGGCGCGACCCACGCCTTCCGGATCGTCGGAAGCGCCCCGGCGAGGTCCACGCCGAGCGCCATGACGAGCGCCACGACCGGGGAGTCGAACCACCACCACGCGAGCAGCCCCGCGCCGGCTCCCGCCAGACAGCCCCGGTCGAGGGGGGTCGAGCCGCCTTCCCCGTAGCGGATGCTCAGCAGCGCGGTCACGAACGACGCGGCGAAGTAGCTCGCCGGCACCCAGATCGTGGTCTCGGCGCCCGAGAAGAAGTAGCTGGCCAGCAGCACCGCCGAGGTGGCCGTCCAGATCCACCACGTCGCCCGGTTGGGGCGGGTCTGGCCGCGCAGGATGGCGACGATGTAGGGGATGAACGCCAGGAGCGAGAGCGCGCCCGCGATCTGGCCGGCGAGGATCGGGAAGTCAGGCATCAGAGAGTCGCCCGGAGGCGGAGGAACGGGCTCGACAGCTCAGAACGAGAGGGTCGCGGTGACCGAGACGGTGCGCGGAGCGCCGAGCCAGGCAGCGTTCTCGGTGATGGCGGAGAGGTAGGCCTGGTCGAGGAGGTTGTTCGCCACGATCGAGAACTCCGTGGCGCGGAACGCCTTGCCGAGCGCTGCGCCCGAGAAGCTGAGGTAGGCGTCCACGAGCCAGTAGGCGTCCGCAGTCCAGTCCGCGGTGAGGCTCACGCGGCGCGAGGACGTGTACTTCGCGGTCAGCCCGGCGCCGAGCGACCCGCTTCGGTCCAGCGACAGAACGAGGAGCCGCGATGGAGCACCGGTGACGGCGGTCCCGGCGACGATGCCCTGGTTCGCGTCCACCAGCGGATCGCCGGCGCCGAGGTAGGTCGAGTCATTCCAGGTGAACGCCGAATAGAACGCTGTCTGAAGCGGGATCCGCACGGTGGCCGACAGTTCGACGCCGCTCGTGTCGATCCCGCCTGCATTGAAGTAGGCGCCCCCGCCGGGGATGAGGTAATTCGGTCCCGCGGAGGACTGGGGACCGAGATAGAAGATCCGGTTCTCGAAGGCGATGGAGTACCAGGTGGCGCTGAGCGCGACCCGGTCCCCGGAATACTGAAGTCCGACGTCGGTGTTCGAAGCGGTTTCCGGCTCGAGAAAGTCGAGGCTTCGGCCCGGCACTTCGAGCAGCGTGCTGCTGATCGCCTTGAAGTTCTGGGCGTAGCCCGCGAACAGGTCGAGGCCTTCGACGGGCGTGGAGTAGGTGACTCCGCCCGAGAACAGCAACTCCGAGTCGGAATCCACGGAAAGGTCCGGATCCACGCCGAACTCGTCTTCGCGCGACACGTCCACGAGGAACTGCTTGACGCCGCCGCTGACGGTCAGCGGCCCGATGTAGAGCGTCTCCTCCAGATACCACTTGAACACGCTCTGAGGGAAGTTCCACTCGTACTGGCGCCAGTACGCCTGCTTGTTCCACTCGAAGCTGAGCGTTGGATCCAGGACGCGGTGCCAGTCCCTTCCGAGGTCCCGATGCGAGGCCTCGTACCAGACGCCCGCGCGCAGGTTGCTGCCAGCCTCGCCGATCGTCGTGAACCAGGCCTCGTCCAGAGTCACGCCGAGACGATCCTTGCCGTAGTGGCTCTCGCGGTACGACTGCACTGCCGTCGCGCCGGGATGGCATGCCGGGTCCACTTCCGGGCCGCCCGATCCGTAGTAGTTGAAGATGTAGGAGGAGGCGCATCCGGCGACCGGACCCACCGCGACGCCGTCCGGATTCACGAACCGGATCAGGCCGAGCTGCGAACCGCCGCGCACTTCGGCGCCGCTCTCGAGTTCCGACGCCGGTCCCGCGCCATCGTCGGTCACGTCCACGAGGAACGGAGGCATCCAGGAGCCGCTGCCCCGGTTTCGATGGAGATAGGCGCCCAGACTCAGCGTGTTCACGTCGGTGAAGGCCCATTCCGCCTTCAGGTAGGCGAGCATGTTGTTTCGCCGGGTCTGCCAGCCTCGTCGGTAGAACTGGTTCAGATAGGGCACCCCGGGCCAGTCGCCGATCAGACGGTCCCACCGCGGGTTCGCCCGGAAATCGGCGTCGCTGTAGAGCCGCTGATAGACCTCCTCGTGGATGCTGTCGTAGGAGAAGTAGCCCGCGAGGTCGAGGAGGCCGCGCGAAGAGACCAGCTTGGCGGCGACGTGTTCCCGCTCGTTCTGCGCTGACCCCTCGACCCAGTCGGTCGCCTCCTGGCGGATCGCGGCGAACCAGGCTCGGGTCTCCTCGCTGCCGAAGAGGGACCCGGTGTCGATCCGCACGGCGAAACGCTGAGCTTCGTTCTCACCGAGGGTGACGGATGCAAGATAGCCTCGCTCCGGCGCGGGGTCGTCCGTCCGGTAGTCGAAGGTGCCGCCCAGCGCCTCGACCGATCGGGAGGCGATGTCGGCCGTTCCCTGAGACACCTCGACTCCACCGAGATTCATGGGGTCGATGAACCGGTTCGCCTTGGCGCCGCTGAAGTAGTCGGACGTGCCGTTCGGAAATCCGTCAATCGTGGTGCCGATCTGCGCCTCGCTGACCGTCACCTGGAAGCCGCGGACGGCGACGTTGCTCGACCAGTCGTCGAAGCCGTAAGCGTCTCCCTCCTGGACCGAGACCCCGGGGAGGTTGTCCACGACCGAAGTGATGCTCGTGATGTTCGACTGCTGCATCCTCATCGGTTCGGCGACGACGTTCCGCGCGAACGTGCGGGGTTCTTCCGCCACCACGCTGACGGCCTCGAGGAGCCGGGCGATCTGCAGGATGATCGGAGCCCTCGTGGTCTCCCCCGACACGACGACCACGGGGATCTCGACCGCCTCGAATCCCGGCAGCGTCGCCGTGATCCGGTACTCCCCGGCGGGGAGACCCTCGATGGCGTAGGAGCCGTTCCCGCGGGTGACGTGCTCCGAGCTGTCGCCGGTGGCGCTGGTCAGGGTGATCACCACGCCGGGGAGGGCGTCGCCCCCCACGTCGGTGACCGAGCCCTCGATGGCGCCGCTCGGCTGACCGGAGGCCGCCGTCGCCGGGAGAAGCAGAAGCGCGGCGACGATCCCGCAGATCAGAATGCCAAGGGTGGGTAGCGCCGGGATGGACCTCATGATGGGATCGGCCTCCTCACCCGGCAAGTCTCTCACCTGACCCGTCGCAGCCGGGAATCTCCCGGCGCGCCGGATCCCGCCGGAGGCTCGGACGGCGCCGGATGGGGTCAGGCCGCGCGCAGGATGGCCTCGAGTTCGTCCGGCCGGGACCACCGCGCGACCGTGGATCTCTGCTCGACGAGGGCGAAGTCCTCGGCCCGCCACACATCGGCCGTGTCGTCGAAGAGGGATACGAGCGCGACCCGGCCGCTCTGCCGCCTGAGGTGGCTCAGGTCCACGCAGCCAGCGAGCACGTGTTCGGCGATTCGTCGCGCAGCTCCCGAGGCGCCCGTGCTCAGCAGGAACAGGAGGGCTCGGCGGTCCACGGTGCGGGTGCGGAAGTCCACCCTCCATCTCTGGCCGGATCTGCCGGTCTCCATCACGCGTCGCTCGAAGGGGATCCGGCGCTCCTCCAGCCACTTGGAGACTTCCTCCGCAGCCGATTCCGCCGCCCGGCTCCGCAGCGTGAACCAGAGGTCGGACACTCGAACAGCAGCCAGCGCCAGTCGCTGCACCGCATCCGCGAGGTCGTCGGGCTTGACGCCTCGCAGAAGGATCTCTCCGTGCTCCAGGCCGACCGCGAGGCCGCGGCAGGTGTCGGACACGAGCCGGTCCTGTCTGGCGGTGCGCTTCCCGCTCGCCGACTGCAGGCCGAGCCATCCGAGAGTCTCGCCAAAGTCCGTCAGCAGCAAGCCACTCGGCCGGTCAAGGGCAAAGAGATCCACGAGGCCACCGTCCGGATACATGAGGGGCGTACGGATGCGTACCGATGACTCGGGTCCCGGGGCGCACGTATAGAGATTCGGGATCCCGCGGCGAACGGCGGCGCACACCTCGTCAAGAGACATAGCGGGATCCCTAGGCAGAACGGCAACAATAAGTAGTAGAATGGTCCGACGCGGGGGCGATTCTCCACCTAATCGGCTGTATGGCCACCGGTGCACCGCAGATCCAGCTTCGTCGCCTTGGCCCGGAGCCGCTCCGTTACCTCGGGGGACGCGGGCGTCACCATGTAACCAGTCTCTAGATTACCGAGCATGATCGAATCGGTCTTCGCGCAGGCGATCCAGATGTAGCCGACCAAGGCGCAGATGACGGAGTCCAGCTTGTCCTGAGTGGCCTTCGTCGGCTTCGTATCGGTACGCATTCCAGAGCACCACTCGGCGCACTCCACGAGACCTAGGCCTTCAGCGCTGGTGGTCAGCGTGTCGATGACTCGGTTCCAGTCCTTTGTCTTGAACTTCTTGTTCCTTGGGTTGTACTTCGGTGCGCACTTGTGATCAGAGAACCTGTCGTCGAGACCGAGAAGCGCAAGAGCTGGAAAAACCTCGACCAAGAACAAGCCACGGCTCTCGTCCCTCGCCTGCTCCGGATCGTCATTAGCCCCGAGACTTGCCTTGAAGCGCCAGATGGGTGCCTCGTCACCGAACATGGCGGCTTTGTTTCCACCTGTGTAGGCTGGCTGAACGCCACCTCCCGCATAACTCACGGGAGAGGCTGCAACACGTTCAACGGGACGCATTCCAGAAGCGTTCGGAACCACGGTCGGCTGGTCGATGGCAACGACTGCGCGGGCATAGGACTCCTTACGCTCATCGATGTAGGCGATGACCTTGTCGTCAAAGTCAAATCTGACGAGCTGGGGTTCCTCGAACGACATGTGTCCGGCGGAGTCAAGCCTCAGCGAGCAGATGGCACCCGGAGATCTGTCAGACCACGCAGAATCAAAGCCGAAAATGATCGTGTTGGTCAATGCGTGGGTTACGGTTGGCAGCATGAAGACTCCAAGCCTAGAAGGGAAGCAAGATGTGCTCCATGGTAGCATGAGGCCGGCGGTATTCGTTGTTTCGGTCCAACGCGAGCTGACGCGGAAATGGGGCTGCGGGGCTCGTCATTGAGTCTCTGGACTCAGCCAGTGGAGTCACAGCGGGGGTTCTCGCCCACCCCCTCTGCAGACGCGGCGGCGGTCTGGATCTCGGGCTCGGCAGAGCCCGCCTCCCGTATAGTCAAGGCCGTGAGGCAGTTTACGAGGATCGGAGTCTGGGGAGCAACGAGGTCGTGGCTGACTGCGGCGGCAGTTTCGAGTGCGCTGGTGGTCACGACGTCGTGCGGGGCGCCGGGGCCGGTCATGCGGGAGCTGCCCCGGGTTCCGCTGGAGGCCTCCCGGGCCCAGTTGGAGGCGCTCTTCGACGAGATCGTCGAGAAGACCGAGCGACGGGCGGCGTTCTCGCCGCTCAAGGAGGCGAACCTCGGCTACTCCCCGCTCGACGACATGCGGAGCCTCCGGGCCGAGTTCATCGCGTCGGAGACCGAGGCCGAGCTCTACTACGCGCTGGTCCGGCTGAGCAACGCCCGGCGCGACCGGCATCTGAGCGTCCGACCGGTCGAAGGCGGGCTCGCGGTCCCGGAAGCGCCCGATCTCGCGGCGGCGATCCTGGTGCTGCCGGATTTCGCCGATCCCGAGCAGCCGTCCTTCTTCATCGCCCGGGTCGGGGAAGGCGTCTCCCGACCGGCACCCGGGGATCGGATCGTGGCGGTCAACGGCCGGACCGTTCCGGAGTACGTCGAGGAGTTCACCGGCTGGGTTCGCCACTCGTCTCGCCCCGGACTCCTCTGGCACATGGCGCGGGAACTGCCGCGGATCGTCCCGAACGTCCCGCTCGATCTCTACGGCGAAACCCTGAACCTCTCCCTCGAGAGCGAGTCGGGTGATGCCTACGACGTGTCACTCCCCTACGGCGACTGCGCCACGCACTGCCTCGAACCGGAGCCCGACTACACGGGATTCGAGAAGCTCTTCGAGCGCGAGAACTTCCACGTGTACGCGAGTGAGGCCGACCGAATCGTCCTGCTCCGCTGGCTGGATTTCGAGTTCTCGCTCATCCAGGACGTCATGGATCTGATGGAGCTCGCCGAGGCGGAAGACCTCCTCGACCGCGACCTGATCCTCGATGTCCGGGGGAGCAGCGGCGGTTCGCACGGCGCCTACGCGATCCAGCGGCTCGTGAGTCGGCCGTTCCGCACGACCTTCGGGAACGTTCGCCTGAGTGACGCGGGCATTGAACTCGTCGAGCGGTTCCAGAACCTCGAGGTGGACGCGAACGCGCCCGACATCTTCGGCCTGAACCTGAGCCGGAGCTGGCTGATCGAATGGGCGCGGACCGACGCCGCCGAGGCGATCCGTCGCGGCGACGACTACACGCCGCCGACGCCGTTCAAGCTGGCCCACCTGCCGCGCGATTCCGGCGGGATCCTGCAGCCTGCGCCGGTGCATTTCCGGGGTCGGACCGTGATCCTCGGGGGGCCCCACGGCGGTTCGCACCTCGACCAGTTCGTTTCGATGTTCGCGGGGAGCGACCTCGCGACCATCATCGGTATGCCCACGGGCGGCTACAGCAACACCTGGGAGCACGAGGAAGTCCTGGTCTTCCCCGGGACCGACCGCCCGGTCGTCGAGTTCATGTGGAACATCGGACACACGCTGCGACCCGACACCGCCATCCTCGAAGGCAACCCCGTTCTCCCCGATGTTCTGATCCCGCTCACCCGGGAGAACTTCCGGGACTACGACCGGGAGCTGCTCGATCGGGCGAAGGACGCGCTCCGGCAGCCTTGACGTTCCTGCTTGACGTTCCTGGCGGATCCGGTCACGCCTCGACCCGGGCTATCGGGCAGGAATTCGAGTGCTGTCGCCGCTCCCTCCGCCTGCTGAGGGCTATCGGGATGAAGCGGGTCGAGGCCGTTCCCCGAGACTCGCCTCCCCGCGGGTCGGCACGGCCCGTGACGGCGACGGCTCCCGGGGCGCGCCATCGGAGGGGATTCTCGCCTGCGGCATCCGGTCTTCGGCCGTCGGAGGCTGCCCCCCGTCACGTCGCAACAGTCGGCGCGCGGCCTCGATGTCGGCTCGGGCTTTCCGGTCAGCGAAGAACGCGGCGGTCTTCATGGCGGAGAGCTTCTCGGCTACGGCCGTCGTCACGAACTGATTGATGCTGATGCCGTCGGCCCGGTAGTGTCTCAGTTTGAAACCTGCCGCTTCCGGTAGGTCTTCGGCCGGCGGGGCTTCGGAGCCAGCTCGTCCCCCAGCCCCACGATCCACTCCGCATCCCGCACCGTGTGATCCAGCCCCGCCTCCATCGCCGGAGTGACCCGGAGCGTCTTGTGGATCAGGATGAGATGAGCGCAGAGATTTGTTCTACCGGGTGGACTGGTCGCTCTTCGTGGGCGAGAGGAAGGGCACGGCCCCCTCTATGCGGGCGACCCTCTCCCCGAGATCAGCAACTCTCGCGGCGAGTGATTGGAGGTCGGACCGGATGGCGGCGACTTCGGCGCGGATCTCTGCCCGGATCTCTGCACGATCCGTCGCGGCTGCGCGGAGGTCGGCGCGGAGGATCGCGCCGGATGCGAGGATGGCGGCGAGGATCGCTGCTTCGAGTCCGTGGCGGCGCATGAACGACCAGCCCGGCGACGGGGCCGGGGCGGGCGGAGCGGATTCGGAGGTGGACGGCATGGGGCGGGCTCTCGCCAGGAGTATATGGGCTACCTCGAATGTACGGGCCCACCCTCTTTGGCATTGGGGGATTCCGGGAGGGGGTGGAGGCTTCCCGAGACGGGGACGGGGAGGTCGAGTCGGTTGGGCGCCGGCAACAAGGGCGGAGGTGCGGGTTCTGGTGCGCGGCGGGGGTGGCGGCCGGTAGAGGGGCCGGTCTTCGCGGAGCTCCGCCTCTCTGGCGAGGACGGCCATGGGGACTTCGCCGTCGAGGCTCTGGTGGGGCCGTTCGGTGTTGTACCAGACT
>JAJEAO010000105.1 GCA_022822745.1 Acidobacteriota bacterium | reverse complement strand
GCTCAGGCTCCGGCTCGGGTTCAGGCTCAGGGGCAGGGGGTGGCGCCGGGGCCGGAGCCGGCGCCGGGGCGGGGGTTTCGTCCTCGCCGCAGCCCGAGAGCACAAGACCGGCACCCAGGAACACGGCAAGAAGGAGGACGGATCCGTCTCGGAGCAGGACTTGATCCGCTCGACTCTGGGGATCACGGTGCTTCGGAGATCATCGGGCCGGTCGCCTTCGGCGCGACGCCCGTGCGGTGGGAGGTGACCGCAAGGCGGAATTCGGAGACACCTGGGGACACCTGCCGGGGCGCCGAGCCGGTTCTCCCGGCAGGAGTCCTTGCCGACAACGGGTCCGGTTCGGGGCGCAGGCCGGGAACGGCCTGCTCGCTCGCGAGAAGCGGTCCGGAGAACTGGACGCTCGGGAGTCAGGTGACGAGTCGTCGCGGCAGAGTCGGGTTCAGGTGCATGACGAGGTCGTACACAGAAGCGCCGGAAGCGGCGCTCGCATCTTCGGGCCTCGAACCTTCTTCCCAGTCGAAGTACGTCGCGACATCGCCGGTCCGGACCGCTTTCGTCGGTCCGATTTCGACGATCGTGTGACTCGCGGACACGCTCGCGATGATCGGATAACGAGTCTCCCGGATCCGCACCCAACCGCCGTTCGCGGCCACCCTCGGCACGCCGTCCACGTGTCCGGCCGGGATCGTTGCGATCCAGACGTCCCGCTCGGCGCGGTAAGCGGCTTCGTAACCCGCAGTGTCCCCCCTCCGGAGCTGCTTCACCAGCGCGACCCGAGCCTTCAGACTCATGGAGGGTTGCAGGTCCAGGAGGCCCGTGCCGCGGAATCTCGCGAGCGAATACTGACCGAACAGCGCCATCCCGGGCCTTACTGTGTCGAGATAGGCGGGCGGGTTGTCGAAGAGCGCGAAGCTGGACGCCGCGTGCCGCCGTCCGGTGGGGACGCCGCTTTCGGCCAGCGTTTCGTGGACCGCCCGAAAGCGCGTCAACTGCTGCTTCTCGAAGTCGGGATCCTCGTTCAGCGTGGTCATGGTTCCGACGATGTCCACGCCGTCGCGTCCGGCAAGACCGGCGATGAAAGCCGCGGCCTCGCGGTGCGAGACGCCCACTCGACCCATTCCGGTGTCCACGCAGACCTCGATCGGGACCGGGGACTGGCGCCGGGCGGCGATCCTCTCGAGGGTTGCGCCGACATCGGTATAGACCATCGGCGTGACGGCTCGCATCACCGCCTCCTCGAGGTCCACGTCATCGAACGGTCCCATGAGCAGGATCGGTTTGCCGATTCCGGCGTCCCGGAGTTCGATGGCCTCGCTGAGCTTCACCACCGCCATGCCCGCCACTGCGGCTTCCGACTCGAGGATCCGGGCCATGTGGACGAGGCCCATCCCGTAGGCGTTGTTCTTGATGACCGCCAGGATCGGACGGCCTTCCACCAGGCGGGCGACTTCGCGGATGTTGTGCCGCACGTGTCGGGGCCGGATCTCGATCCACGGATCGAACCGCGCGTGGCGCTTCGCGGCGCGCGCGGAACCTGGCTGACTCAGTACGCCGGCGGCGAGCGCGGATCGGGTGAGGAAGGTGCGTCGGGAAGTCGTCATGATGGTGGCCCTCGGCGTCTCGGATCTCCCGGAAGCTCGGGTGGCGAGGCGGATCCCGATCCGCCCTTCGGACCGGAACCCGTCGGCTCGCCCCTCCCGCCTAACGGATCGAGTGGTCGGACCTCGAGTCTTCGTCCGTGGGGACCACTGCGGGACTCCTGTCGCCGGGGGCGGTCTCCCACTCGTAGGCGATGCCGCGGACGTGCCGCTCGAACCAGTCGAGTTCCACGTTCACCTTGAACAGCCCGTGGCGCAATTCCTGCCAGCCGTGGCCTTCCCGCGGCGCCATGTAGAGGTGGGTTGCGACCCCGTTCGTCTTCAGGGCCCGGTAGAGCTCGACCGACTGCGGGGCAGGCACCCGAGCATCGTTCTCGCCCACCAGCACCAGCGTCGGGGTCGTCACCCGGTAGATGTCCTTCAGCGGCGAGTTCCCCCAGTAGGCGTCGATCGGAGCGTCCTCCTGCCACGGAGTTCCCCCGAACCACGGTGTCCTGGGATGGCGCACATCGCTCTGCCCGTACATCGAGATCCAGTTCACGGCGCCCGCGCCGGACGACGCCGCCTTGAAGCGGTCGGTGTGGGTGATGATCTTGTTCGTCATGTGGCCTCCCGCGCTCCAGCCCATCTTGGCCATCCGCTCGCCGTCCACGAGACCGGCTTCGATGAGGTGATCCACTCCGGCCATCACGTCGAGATGCGCCTGGTTGAAGTAGTGGCCCACCATGTCGCGAAGGAACGCATCGCCGTAACCGGTGCTGCCGCGGTAGTTCGGCTTGAACACCATGTAGCCGCGGGCGGCGAGCACATGGACGTAGCTGCTCCACCGACCGAATCCGAACTTGTCCGATGACCGCGGTCCGCCGTGGGTCTGGACGACGAGCGGATAGCGCGTCCCTTCCTGATAGTCGAGGGGGTAGTAGAGGAGGCCCTCGACCTCGACGCCGTCCTCGCCCCGCCACCGGATCGCCTCCTGCCTCGGCAGATGGAAGCGGGCCACGAGGTCGTCGAACACCCGGGTTACCTGCACCGGTTCACCGCCATCCGCGGCCATCCGGTGGAAGTCGCCGTTGCTGGTCGGTGTGTTCAGCCCGACGAGGTGCTGCCCGACAGCGGGCTGGTAGTGCCAGCCGCGGATCGAGTGATCGCCATCGGTCAGTGCACGGGGCGGCGCTTCGTCCGACGATCCATGGAAGAGCTGGCTTCGGACACCGGTGTTCGCGAGGAAATAGATCGAACCGTCGGCCGCCCACCGGGCCGCGTTGATGTCGTGCGGCAGATCCTCGTAGAGCAGTCGGTGTCCTCCCCCTGCCGCCGGAACCACGAACAGGTTGCCGTTGTAGTAGGTCTCGAAGTCGGCGCTCGACGAGGACAGGAACAGCACCTGGGAGCCGTCGGGGGAGAGCTGCGCGCCCCGTTCGATGACGGTGTTGTCCGTCAGGCGGAGGGCGTTCGAGCCGTCCCGATCCATGATCCAGACCTCCCCCTCGTCGCTGTTGTCGAGCAGCGGCGTGGGAGCCCGGTGGTGGACGATCCGCCGTCCGTCCGCCGATACCTCGAAACCCAGCACCGAGAAATCGCCGTTGGTGACCCGATCGGCGGCGACCGGGGCGCCTGCCGAAACCGGGACGCTCCACAGGTGGCGCTGCTTGTAGTCCTCGTCGAAGGCGAACACGTCGTCCATCCGATCGTCCCTCTGCTTCTCCTCGGGGGTCTTCGGATCCTGGGCGAGGAAGTAGATCCGGGAGCCATCGGGCGAGAACGCGAATCTCTGGACCGAGGTCGGATGCTCCGTGAGCGGAGACGCCTCGCCGCCGGAGCTGGACAGGAGGAAGATCTGCCGGAACGGGCCCTCCCCGCGCTGCGCCGTGAACGCGATCCAGGCCCCGTCGGGAGACCACTGCGGGCTTGATTCGCCGCGCTCACCGTGAGTCAGCCGCATGTCATCGGTTCCGTCGGCGTTGACGCGCCGGATGTGGGTGAACCGGCGGTTCTCCTCCCAGTCGGCCACGGTCTTCGTGTAGAGGACCTGCGAACCGTCGGGGGACAGTTGCGGGCTTCCCACCTGGGGCACTTCGATGAGATCCACGATCGTCATGGGCCGGGGGGGCTGCGCGGGGGCGTCAGGGGCGGCCAGCAACACGAGCGAGAGAGCTGATGGGAGCAGGACGAGAAGGTTGCGGATCATGAGGTTCTCCCTTGCATGGAATTCTGGACTCCCGTCCGACAGGACGCCGCCGTGTGCTCCTGGACCGGAGGAAGGGGCACTCTCACCGTGACGTGTCCCGCTGGAGAGTCGTGTTGCTTCGAGGAACAGCGAAGTCGCACCCGGAAGTGCCGCTCTGGAGAGCGGCGTTCCATGGGAAGCTGCGCGAGCGCCGCCCCGGTGGGCTTGCTTCCGACCACCTTGGCCTCGAACAGGTACACCCGCCCGCCGCAACGCACTGCGAGGTCGGCCCGGCCCCGGCGGCTCGAGTCCTCCACCACGATCTCCAGGCCCGTCGCCATCAGGTACGAATACAGCACGCTCGCGTAGTAGCCCTCGAAGCGGGCGATCTCGTTCCGCGTATGCCACTCGTACGGAATCGCGTCGAAGAGCGCCCGGATGAGACTCTCGATCCGGTTCAGGTCGCCCGCGACCAGCGCGCTCCGGAAGCGGCCGCTCGCCGCAAGAGGGGCGGCTCCCTCCGGCGTCACTTCTTCCAGCAGGTTTCGGTGAAGGCTCTGCCGCACTTCCCGGTTCGGGTAGCCGAGCCGGTACTGCATCTCCTCCCAGACTTCCTCTGCTCCGACGACCGTGAGGTAGCCGATCTGAAACAGCAGACCTTCGGTTCCCATCCGCCGAACGTCGAACTTCGACAGCAGCTCCTCCGTGGTCAGCAGGCCGTCGAGCGCTGGAGTGAACACGCGGCGCTCCTTGAGGAGCTGGATGACGAAGGCGGGCGAGCCGGTCTCGAACCAGTGCGCCCGAAACATCCGGGTTCCGAACAGGAGGAGGATGTCGTACGGGTTGTACACCCGCTCCTCCCCGAGCCAGCCGTAGCCGTTGTACCACTCCCGGATGCGCTCCCGGTCGAGACCCTCGAGTTCGGGGGCGAAGACCTCATCGAGATCCTTCTCCGTGTAGCCGCAGATGTTGGCGAATCGGGGGTCGAGGGTGATGTCGAGCAGGTTGTTGAGATCGGAGAACAGGCTCACCTTGGTGAACTTGCTCACCCCGGTGAAGAAGCTGAACTCGACGTGCGCATCCATGGACTTCACCGTTCCATAGAGGCCGCGGAGGAAATCCCGATTGAGTTCGGCGGCTTCGGGGTCGGCGAGCACGTCGAGGATGGGCTTGTCGTACTCGTCCACGAGCACGACGACGCGTCGGCCGTGCTTCTCGGAGAGAGTCCGGATCAGGAAGTGGAACCGTTCCGGCGCGGAGTGGAAGCGGGGCGTGATGCCCGCGGCGGACTCGATGGCGTCGAGCTGAACGGCCACGCTGCTTTCGACTCCGGCCAGGTCCCGGTAGTTTCCGCCGCCGAAATCGAGGCGGATCACCGGGGAGCGAACCGACCAGTCCCACCGGTCGTGGATGGCGAGTCCCCGGAAGAGCGGTTCGTTGCCCTCGAAGAGCTCCTTCAGCGTGTCGAGGAGGAGGCTCTTGCCGAAGCGCCGGGGCCGGGAGAGGAAGAAGTGCTTGCCGACCTCCATCAGGCGTTCGACGCAGGCGGTCTTGTCCAGGTAGTAGTAGGGATCGGCTCGGATCTTCGCGAACGTCTGGATCCCGGTCGGCAGCCTGCGCTTCATGATGTCGGCGACCGCCGATCATACCGACGGGGCCCGGGGCTCAGCGCTGGTGCACCCGGCCGTCCTTGACCACCAGGACCGGCCGCGCGAGGGCGGTGATGTCGAAGCGCGGGTCGCCATCCACGACCAGGATGTCGGCGAGCTTTCCCGGCTCCACTGTCCCCAGATCCGCCTGCATTCCGAGGATGCGGGCGCCGATCCGCGTCGCGGCGGCGATGGCGTCGAGCGGCTCCATGCCGAGGTCCACGTGCGCCTTGATCTCCCGCCAGAGCGCCTCGGTGTGGAAGTTGAGCGGTGTCCCGGAATCCGTCCCCATCCCCATGACCGCCCCCGCTTCGATCCACTGCCCGAGCGAAGCGTCGCCGAAGAACATCTGCCGGTCCGTGGTCTGGAAGTAGGGCAACCGGTGGAAGTCGGTGAAGCTCCGCTGCAACTCCTCGTACATCGCCGGCGGGAGATCCTGCCGGAGCCTCGGATCCTGGAGCCGCTCCGGGAAGTCGAGGGTGGCCGGGAATACCCAGACCCGGTGGGCGCCGGTGATCACGACCGGCCGCCCGGCCACCACGATGTCCCGCACCAGATCCGGCTCGTAGGGCGGCGTGCCCGCCGAGCCGGCGTGGGTCAGGACATGGATCCCGGCCTCGAGGGCGTTCCGCACATCGTCCGGCGCGTACACGTGGGCGTGGACGCGCAGGCCGCGCCGGTTCGCGGTGTCCGCGATCGCCTGGTAGTCCTCGCGGGTGAGTCCCACCCACGCCTTGATCACGTCCACGCCAGCGTCGGCGAGCCGCTCCACCGCCGCCGACGCCTCCTCGGGGGAGGAGACCCCGATCTGGTAGTTCTCGGGCCAGAAGCTGACCCGCCGAGTGATCCACGGCCCCGCCATCAGCATCCGCGCGCCGGCGACCTCCCCCCGGGCGATCCGGTCCCGCACCGCGAGGCTGGCCTCGAGCGGGGCGCCGAGATCCACCGCGGTCGTGACTCCGGCGAGCAGGAGCTGCCGCGCCGAGATCTCCATGACGTCCTCGACGTCCACTCCCTCCTCGTCCAGCCACGAGAACCACCGCCCGTACTCCCCGTGCCCGAGGACGGCGAGATGGGCGTGGAGATCGATCAGTCCGGGCAGCATGACCCGGCCCCGGGTGTCCACGACCTCGGTGTCGGCCGGGATCTCGAGTTCGGCCGCCCGACCGACCGCCACGATCCGGTCCCCTTCCACGAGCACGGCGGCGTGGTGGAGCGGCGGAACCTGGTAGCCGTCGAGGAGCATCCCCCCGACGAGGGCCAGGCGCTGCGGCTGCGCGATCGCTCCCGCTGCGGTCGCGAGCCAGAAGCACCCGGCGAGAAGGAAGCGGGAACGGGCAATGGATCCGGAACGCATGGGGGTCTCCTTCCTCAGTCGGTGGATGGCGACTCGGAACCGATCGCGACGGGCTCGAGTCGCACCACGGGCGTCTTCAGGCGCAGCGCCCGGCGGGCCACCTCGATGAGATGTTCGTGGTGCGTGAAGAACAGCACCTGCGTCTTCCTGGCGAGCGCGGCGAGAACGCGCAGACCGGCCGCGGCGCGACGGTCGTCGAAGTTCACGAACAGGTCGTCAGCGATGAACGGCAGCGCCTCGCCACGGTGGAGATAGTCCTCGATCGCGGCGATCCGCAGCGCCAGAAACAACTGATCCTCGGTCCCGCTGCTCAATCCGGCGACCGGAACCTCACGGTCGTCGGGGCGCACCGCCTCGAGTCGCAGCTTGTCGCGCTCGGCGAAGGCCACCTGGAGGCGGACGAACGATCCATCGGTGAGATCGCGAAACAGCTCACCGGCTCGGCGCAGCATCGGCTCCTGGTTGCGACGACGGAACTTCTCGAGCGCCCACTGGAGCAGGATGTGGGCGGTCCGGACCTCGGCATAGCGGCCAGCCGCCACCCGCATGCCCTCGAGCGCCTGTTCCTTCTTCGCGGCGAGGTCCGCCGCCGCGGAGTCGCCCTGGAAGGCATCCAGCGCCGATTTCGCCTCGACCTCCCGGGCCACTGCCTCCTGGATCTGACCCGAGATCACCCCGCGCTTTGCTTCCGCCTCTTCCTCCCGGGCTGCCGCCGCCTCCGGATCGGAGCGCTCGCACTCCTCGCGGAGCGCCTCGAAGTCGAGTCCATCCCCATCCCGTTCGAGCCGCCGGTTCACCTCCTCGAGTTCGGCGACCAGCCGCCGGCGCTCGTCCGATCGCTCCACCGCCTCGCGAAGCGCCACGTCACCCTCGACGCCCGCCGCTTCGCGCAGCGGCCTCACCGCCGCCACCGCCGTCTCGCGCCGCCGCTCCCCTTCGGCGATCTGGCTCCTGAGGTCGTCGGCCTCCGCCTCGAGGGCGGAGCGGCGCTTCCGTCTCTCCTGGTCGCGCTCGAGGCGCTGCGCCAGTCGTTCCATGGCCTGATCGGGTGCGATGCCCAGCAGCGAGGCATCGAACGTCGCCAGCGCCAGCACTTCCGATTCGAATCGGACGATGTCGCGCCGCATCGCGCCGATCCGCCTTTCCTTCAGGTTCCGAATCGTCCCGGCGGTCTGCCGCATCGTTTCGAAGCGCTCGATCTGGTCGTGAAGCGTCTCCGGCGGCATCGCTGGATCGAGCCCCAGCTCGCCGACAACGGTCTCCCACTCGGCCTGCCACCTCTCCCAGGCCTCGCGACGGGACTCCACGCGGCTCTCGACACCGGCCAGCTCCCGCTGCGCCAGCGCCAGATCCCCCTGCGCCTCGCGGCTCCGCCGGGCGCTCTCGCGGCGGTCCCGGTCGAGATCCTCCGCCTGGCGAACCAGCGCCAGCAGCGGATCCGCCTGCAACCGGTCGCGCGACACTCCGGCAGCGACGAGCGCCTCGATGAGCGTTTCCCGACTCTTGCGCTCCTCCCTCGCCGCCGACACCAGCTTTCGCCGGATTCCGCGCAGCTTGTCCCACTCCTGCACGAGTTCCTCGCGTCGTCCCAGCCACTCCAGCATGGCGTCGGGAGACTTCGGCGCGAAGCCGCAGGCTGACCACGCCTCGCGCCAGTCGGACGATGTCCGTCGGAGATCCTCTTCGAGCGCCGTCGACTCGGCCTCGACGCGAGCGAACTCGGTGCGGGTCTCGTGGATCGTCCGGTCGAGCTGAGCCAGCCGTCCGATCGCCTCCGCCTGGTCGAAACGCCGGTCCGCCGTCTCGTCGGCAGAGCGCATCGCCATCTCGAAGGGCGCGACGAGGCTGGTGTCGCTCTCCTCCGGCGCGGGAGCGCCCCCGAGCTGCTTCCGCAGTCGAATCCACAACCCGTCCCGCGTACTCCGCGCTCGGAGCAGCGCATCCCGGGGCAGGACGCCCTCCTCGCGGACCTGGCGGTCGCGCTCGGCCCGCCGTCCGGCGAGATCCCGCCGAAGGCCGGTGAGTCGCCTCTGCGCCTCGGCGGCCTCTCCTCGCAGGTCGCGCAACCGGTCCCGGAACCGACGAACATCCGGCTCGGCGGGCACCGGCAGGTCCTCCACCTCGACATCGGTCGGGGGCGCCGGCCGCAGCCCGCGGGCGAGACTGCGCACTCGATCCTCGACCTCTCCCAGCTTCTCGCGCAGGTTGACCTCCCGCGCGACGAGGCCGGGCGGATCGGGGATCCCGGCAAGAGTGGCGGCCAGGCTCCCGTGGTCCGCCGCCGGCCCCGCCGCCTCGACCCGCGCCTCCCGTTCGGTCACCCGCCCGCGCGCAGTGTCCAGAGCCTCGACCGCAGCCGACAGTGCCTGTTCCAGCGCCCCCCGCTGCTCACGCAGCGCACGGGCGCGCTCGACCCGGGCCCTCGAAGGAATCCTCTCGACGACCGCGTCCGCCGAGAGTTCGGACCACCCCAGTTCGCCGGCCTCGCGAAGCAGATCGCTCGCGGCGGTCTGCAGCTCGCTCTCTCGCCGCGGCAGGTCGGAGCGCATCCCTCCCACCTTGATCTGGACCTCGCGGAGCCGCCCGATCTCGCGGGCGCGGGCGATGACTTCGTCGTCCGGCGCGAGCGCCTCGGTTTCGGCGGTCCGCTCGGCGAGCTGGCGCCGCAGCACGTCGAGCGCGGCGTCCTCCTTCGCCCGCTGGTCGTGGGCCTTCGCCAGGCGTTCCGCCGCATCGGTCGGCAGATCGACCACCCCCGCGAGCTCGCGGAGGCGCTCCTCGAGCACCAGTCTCCGACGGACGGACGGCAGCACCCGGCGGACCCTCCCGTGGGTTCGCGAGTCCAGCTCGGCGGCCTGGTAGTCCTGTCGAAGCGACTTCAGCTCGGCTCCCGCCGCCCGAACCGCCCGCCGCAGATCGGTCCACGCCTTCGGCCGCCGAATCGTCACGTTGAGTGACGTCTTCGCTTGCGAGAACCGGTCATGCTCTTCGTAGTAGCGGCGGTTTCGAGCCTTCCGGGGCGCCCACAGCGAGACGGCCTCCTCATCCAGTCGGCGGGCTTCCTTGCGCAGATCCAGGAGCCCCGACCCGGCCGAAAACAGCGTCCGCCCCAGCTCGCCGTCGCTCTTCAGGATCTCCCGACCCCCGCGCGCCAGCCGCTCGTGCCCGAGATTGAACATCCGGCCGAAGAACTCGCGATCCGCCCTGCCGAGGAAGGCAGCCAGCCGCCGCTCCCCCCCGGGAAACGGGGCGTCCTCCGGATCGAGGAGCGTCCCCTTCGATCCCTTGCGGCGTCGAAATTCGAATGTCTCGCCGCGCGATTCGAGCACGGCGCCCAGCCGCAGCGCGGCGTACGGATGGAGGAAGCTGTACGGAGTCCGGATCCCGATCCCGAACAGGAGGTCCTCCACCGCCCGCATCACCGTGGTCTTGCCGGCTTCATTCGGGCCGACGGCGAAGTGAATGTCCGGTGTTCTCTCCGGGAACTCCAGCGCCCGATCGGTGAAGTGTCCGAACCGGATCAGGTCGAGTCGCCGGAACCGCATCGGGTCACTCCTCCGAAACAGTCAGACGGGCGACCAGCAGAGGAGCGACCCGTTTCGCCAGGGCCGCGAAATCCCGGGCGATCGCAGCCTCTAGCCCCGGATCCCCCGCGGCGTTGCGCAGCTCCGGCGGAAGCCGATCGGCCATCCGGCCCACATCCTTCCCGATCTCGGTCAGCAGTTCCTCGTCCGCCGGCGCCTCGTCGAGGAAGCGCTGCAGCTCCCCCAGGGCGTCCCGCCGCCGGCGGATAGCCGCGGCGCCCCGGGGCGGCTCGGTGTTTACCTCGACGCGCTCCACCCACACGTCGGCCTGTCCCACATCGAGCGCCACCGCGCGCACTTCGTTGAGGAAGCGCTCCGGATCGCGCACGAGCCGGCCGTGCGCCCCGCACCGTCCCTTGACCCGAATCCGGCAGGCGAGGAGCCTTCCATCGCTCTCCGACGCCGCCTCTTCGAGAGCGCTCCCGGCTCTCTCGACGACCTGATCCACGCGGTCCAGACCCTTCGCCGGGATGGAGAGATCGAGCCATCGGACCACGTCGAAGTCCACCGGCTCGAGAGATTCCACCTCGCAGTCCTCGACCGAGACCAGGAACGCTCCTTTCGGCCCGGTCTCCCGCACGTGCCGACCCTGGAGATTCCCCGGGAACACGACCCACGGCCGCTCGTGGAGCACCTGACGGCGGTGGATGTGCCCGAGCGCCCAGTAGTCGTAGCCCTTCGAGGTCAGATCGAGCAGGCTGCACGGGGCGTAGTTGTCGTGCTCCGGATCCACGCCGCCGAGCCCGGTGTGGAGAACGCCGATGTTGAAGGAATCGGGACGCGGTGACGGGTAGTCGGGGACCAGGTTCGCGTGAACCGCCTTTTCCCGGAAGCTCTGTCCGTGGAGTGCTGCGCCGATTCTGCCGAGCGTGAAGGTTTCGGGTTTCCGGGCGTCGAAGACCTGCACGTTTTTCGGCAGCGGCAGGGGTTTCGTGATGACGCTCTCGGCGTCGTGGTTTCCGTGGAGCACGAACACCGGGATGTCCGCGGCGCGCAGCTTCCCCATCTGCTCGGCGAAGAAGAGTCCGGTGCGGTAGTCCTTCCACGAACCGTCGTAGAGATCGCCGGCGATGATGACAAAGTCCACCGGTTCGTCGAGCGCCCGCGCGATCAGGTTCTCGAAGGCGGCCCGGGGCGCGCGGCGCACCCGTTCGGCGATTTCCCGCTCGTGCCCGGCGAGCCCGCGGAGGGGACTGTCGAGATGGATGTCCGCCGCGTGCAGAAACCGGAACGCGCTCATCTTCTCGTTGGCGCCAGCTCAGCCGAGCTGCGGAAGCCTCCAGATGGCGGTGGCGCTCTTCGCCATCCGCGCTGGCGCGCCGCGATCGTCTCGGGCGTCCATTCCCGGGCATCCGCCGGGAGTCGCCGCGTCCCGGCAAAGGCGCTCTTCCGGCAGGTCTCGCGTTTCGCGGCGCAGCGGGCGCGGCCCGGATCCTCCTCGTCGCGAACACGCGTCCGCAAGCGCCCGTCGAACCACTTCGAACGCCTTGCGCAGGCGAGCTCGGAGGCCTTCAAGCCGTACTTCGGGAGCGGGCGCCTCAGAGGAACGAGGAAGTCGCGATAGCAGGCGTCGTTGTTCCGATGGAGGCGCAGTTTGGGTTCGGAGACGAGAGTGACCGGATCTTCGGCGCCGACGCAGCTCTGGCGCAGGCTCCGGATCCGCCGCGCCACCTTGTCGCCGGGCGCCCGAGCCCCGGGGAGTGCCTGGAGACGGCGAAGTCCGGCGAGAACGAGAAGGCTCAGCGTCGTGAGCCGCTGCTGGCCGTCAATGACCTCGAAGTGGCGCTCGTCCTCGGACCGGAACACCAGATAACCGAGGGAATGGCCCGAGCCGTCCCCGTCCATCGCGGCCAGAGTGTCCTGCCACTGGTCTTCCCACCGGTCCTGGTCCCACGAGTCGTCGCGCTGGAAACGCGGGACGGCGCAGGTGAGGCCGTTGCTCATCAGCCTCCGGCAGGTCTCGTTCCGGGTGCTGAAGTTCATCGCAGCCATGGCTTCGCTGCCCAGGCTCCGGCGATCCTCACACGCCGACCGGAAGCCGGAGTCGCCGCCGGAGGCGGCGCTCCTACCGGGCGAGGCTACGGTACACGAAGCCGACGAAGCGCTCGGCGCTCACGAAACCGGAGGCGTCAGGCGACCAGCCGATGTCCGTTCCCAGCCCGGTGACGACGTTCGCGTAGTCCGCGACGACTTCCGCTTCGCTCTGGCCGGCGGCGATCCGGTCGGCGATGCGGTCGCGGGCGCCCCGCAGGGCCTCGGCGTAGGCCATCAGGGTGGCGCGGTCCGTGACCTGCCCATGGCCGGGAACGATCGTCGTGTTCTCGTCGGTGCGGGCGGCCACGGACTCGGCGGCTGCGATCACGCCGTGGATGCTGCCGCCGGAGTCGAGATCCACGAACGGAAACGCTCCGTGGAAGAAGAGGTCTCCCATGTGGACCACGTTGGCGCCCTCGAAATAGATGACCGAGTCGCCATCGGTGTGCGCATGGGGCTGATGGTCCGCCTCGATCCGCAACCCGTTCCAGTTCAGTGTGACGCCGTCGTCGAAGGTGACGACGGGAAGGGCTTCAGGCGCCGCCTGGGACGAACGCCCCACCAGATTCTGGAACTCCTCCGGGTTCATCCGCCGCCGCACGTTCTCGTGGGCCACCACCACGGCGCCGGCCTTGCCGAGATTCTCGTTGCCGCCGGTGTGGTCACCGTGCCAGTGGGTGTTCACGACGAACCGGACCGGCTGGTCGGTGACCTCCGCGACCGCCGCGAGGATCTTCTCGGTCAGCGGCGCGTACTGGTCGTCCACCAGAAGCGTCCCGTCCGGACCGGTGGAGACGCCGATGTTGCCCCCCTGTCCGAACAGGACGTAGAGGCCGTTTCCGAGATCCTCGGTCGTGATCTCGACGGCGTCCCAGTCCGTGTCCTGGGCGGCCGCCGGAGCGGCGAACAGCAGGCCGAGGACGGCGAGCATTGACAGAGTAACGCGAAGACTCATGGGATACCTCTCGGGAATCGGATCAGGTCGTTCGATGCCGGCAACCCTCGTTCATGGAGCCGCCACCGTGCGGAAGGTCAACGATACGCGTCTGCGCCGGGGAATCCGGCGTCCCGGCGCAGGTTCGGTCTTGCGTCTCGCGATCCCATGCGTCCAGTCCCGCCGCGCTTCGCCCGTCAGCACGAGAGCCGAACCCTTCTCGAGCAGGATGCTCTGGTTCTCCCGGGCGCGCGAGCCGGCCGGCCGGAGGTCCATGTGCCAGGAATCCCCGAGGGAGACCATCGCCACGGTCGGGCCGAAGCCGTCTAGGTCGGTGTGCATGGCGATGCCCTGGCCGGGCTCATACTCGTTCACGATGATCTGGTTCGGCAGCTCGTCGAACAGCCCGGTCTCGCTGGACTACATCGAGAGCAACCCGGTGAAAGCCGGCCTGTGTCGCAGGCCGGCGGACTGGCGATGGGGGTCTGCGTGGGAGCGGCGCTCCATAGGCCGGGTGGTTACGGTCGCGGTGCCGCTCTGGAGAGCGGCGCTCCATAAATCGGTGTTCCCTGCCCCGCGGTGCCGCTCTGGAGAGCGGCGCTCCATAGGGCGCCCCGCGCCCGGTCAGCAGCCCACGCAGGCGTTGTTGTTCCTTGCGCCGTAGGAGGCGAGGAGGGCGATCGTCTCCGGGAACGGATTGATCCTCTGCACGGGACCGTTCGCCAGGTCAATCGTGGTCTGTCCGGTGCGAGCCACCGCGAGCGGGTCGGCGCCGTGGTCAATGAAGTACTGAACCATCTCGGTGTGGCCGCGGGAGGCCGCATGGTGGATCGTCGTATAGCCGTTGTGGTCGCGCACGGTCACGTCGGCCCCGCATTCCTCGACCAGGTAGCGCACCGCCTCCATCCACGCCCCCGGGACATGCCGGTGCGAGTTCGCCGCCAGACCGAGGCCGTAGCCGACGCCCGCAGCCGCATGGACGGGATAGACCGCCGGCCCTCCGTAGGGGACCGGTTCGAGGCCGGATGGATCCGGATCGTCCTCGTCCACGAGCATCGGCAGCCGCCGCAGCTCGGGAACCCGCATCGTCGGGATGTGCGGATCGGCGCCGTTCGCCACCAGCAGCTTCATCGCCGGGATGTCGAGCGCATAGGCCGCCCGCCAGAACGCGGTGGCGCCGCTCCGGTCCACCCCGAGCTGATCCACGTTGTACACGGTGTACCAGAGCGAGTTGTTGATCCGGGCGTTCACATCGGCTCCGGCGTCGAGGATCGCCTGCATCAGTTCCAGGTGCGAGGTCTTCTGCTGGAGGTAATCGGCGGGCTGCGGATGGCGCGCCTTGGGAATCCACTGGGTGTTCACTGCGCCGTAGAGCGGCGTGGCGCCCTGGTGGTCGGCCATGGTCGGATCGGCGCCCCGGCCGAGCAGCTCCATGGCGAGGTCGAAGTGTCCGTTGATGACCGCGGTGAGCAGCGGAGTCGCGTCGTTGCCGTCCGCTCGCTGGTTCACGTCGGCGCCGCCGTCGAGGAGCGCCATCGAGGTCTCGATCCGGCCCTCCCGCGCGGCGAGGTGAAGCGCGGTGAGCCCCCCATGGGTGCGCACCCGCTCCTCGTAGCTCATCGGCCGCGGCTCGTCGGGATCCCGACGGCGCCGGCGCCGCTCGGGCGCCGCGTTGCCGCCTCCGGTCCCCTGGTTCCGCAGGTCCGCCGCCACCGTGCCGGCGGCGCCGCGGAGATCAGCTCCGGTCGCGGTGAGCGGGCGCTCGGCCTGCAGGACGCCGCTCCCGCCCCGTACGGCTTCGAGCCGCTCCTGTCGGGCCCGACGCTCGTCGGAGTCCTGCTGCGCCCTCTCCACGACGTCGAGCACGCCGGCGGTGACCGAAGGGTCCGCTCCCGCCTCGAGCATCGCCCGGATCGCGTCGGCGCGACCGGACACCGCGGCGAACATGAGGGGGGTCATACCCCACTTCGTCTCGGTGGCGTCCAGCGACGCTCCACTTGCGGTCAGCGCCGCGACCAGCTCGACATTCCCCGACGCCGCCGCCAGGTGGATCGGCTGGGCGCCGGTGGAAGTCACCGGATCCGGCGCCGCACCGCCCGCAAGGAGCGCCTCCGCCACCCCGGCGTGGCCGGAAGCCGCCGCGACATGGAGCGGCGTGTGGCGGCCCAGCCGGGTCGTCGCCGAGTGATCGGCGCCGGCCGCAAGAAGCACTTCGGCGATGGCGCGGTGGCCGTTCTTCGCCGCCCAATGCAGCGCGGTGAAGCCGTCGGACTGCGCCGCGTTCACGTCGCCGCCGGCCCGGACCGCGGCTCGCAGCGCTTCCGCATCGCCGACGCGGGAGGCTTCCAGGACCGAAGAGACCGCCGAAGCCGAACCGAGGCCCAAGGCCAGCAGTGCACCGGCCACGAGCACCGCGAGCCGACCTCCGATGCGTTTCCGGGTTGCCACTTTCATCCATCGCCTCCTTCTGCGATCCGAGCCTCGGGCCTCGCCCCCGCTGCTACGCGGAGAGGGAGAACGTCCCCGTGCTGTTCCCGAAGCGATCCAGATCCTCCACGCCCAGCTTGTGCAAGAGCGTCAGCATCACGTTCGCCAGCGGCGTCCCCGCATCCGCACGCAAATGCAGGTTGTTCTCCAGCGCGCCGTTCGCTCCTCCCGCCACGAAGAACGGAACCCGCTTGTGGTTGTGGATGTTCGGATCCCCCATCGGCGATCCATACAGAATCATCGTCTTGTCCAGAAGACTCCGATCCTCCTCCTGAATGCTCGCCAGCCTCTCCATGAAATACGGAACCAGACTCACGTGATACCGGTTGATCCGGCCCAGGATCTCCACCCGCTCCTCCGAGTTCCCGTGGTGCGACGCCGGATGGAACGCCGTCGACTCCCCGCTCTCCGGATACACCCGGCTCGACGCATCCCGACCCAGCTTGAAGCTGAACACACGCGTCATGTCCGACTGGAACGCCAGCGCCTGAAGATCGAACATGATCTTCACATGCTCGTCGAAACTGTCCGGAACCCCCGGCGGCGCATCCGGCAGCTCCCGCAGCTCCCCGCTCGTGTTCCGCTCCACGATCCGCTCGATCCGACGCTCCATCTCCCGAATGTCCGTCATGTAACGGTCCATCCGGCGAACATCCTCCGGATCCAGCGCCCGCGTCAGGCTCCTCACCTCCGAACTGATGAAGTCCAGAACGCTCTGCCGCGCCTGCTGACGCGCAACCCGCCCCTCCGGCGTCCCGCCAGCCCCGAACAACTGGTCGAACACGATCCGCGGATCCCGCGTCATCGGCAACGGCTCCGTCGGCGACGCCCAACTGATCGTGTCCGTGTACACGCACGCATACCCATACGCGCACCCGCCCGCCTGATCCACCGTCTCGATGCAAAGCTGCATCGAAGGAATCGGCGTCTCCTGCCCGAAACGCTGCGCGTAGAGCTGATCCAGCGACGTCCCCGCATACACATCCGAGCTCTCCGTCTGCTTCGGATACGACTGCGTCAGAAACGCCGCGCTCGACCGGAAGTGATCCCCCCCGATCTCACGCGCCGTCCGCGCCTCCGCCGGCTCCACGTCACAGTCGCTCACGACCGTCACGTAGTCCCGAACCGACTCCAGCGACGCCAGCGCCCCCTTCGACAGGTCGAACTCCGTCCCCGTCTCCGCCGGAGACCACAGGTTCTGCTCCCGACCATACTTGTTGCTCCCCGCCGCGCCATGCACGATCTCGATCGCAACCAGCCGCGTCGGATCCGACGCCGTCGGCCTCGCAACCGCGCTCGCCGGCACCATCGCCTCCAGGAACGGCAGCGCCACCGTCGCCCCCGCTCCCCGCAGGAACGTCCGCCTCGGAAGGCTCTTCCCCGTCAGGTAGTTCATGCTGTCTCCTC
>JAJEAO010000117.1 GCA_022822745.1 Acidobacteriota bacterium | reverse complement strand
CCAGTGGGTCTTTCCGCTGCTCATCTCCCCGCACGACCGGAACACCGTGTATGTGGGCAGCCAGCACGTCCACCGGACCACGAACGGCGGGCAGAGCTGGGAGGAGATCAGCCCCGACCTCTCCACGAACAACCGGGACCGCATGGGCATCTCCGGCGGCCTCACCCCGGACAACATCGGCGTCGAGTACTGCTGCGTCATCTATGCCATAGACGAGAGTCCGGTCGAGCCCGGCGTGATCTGGGCAGGCACGAACGACGGCCTCCTTCACCTCACCCGGGACGGCGGCGAGACGTGGACGGACCTCACCGCGAACATCCCCGACATGCCGGTGGACGGGGTCGTCCGCAACATCGACGCCTCGAAGTGGGACGCGGGCAAGGCCTACTTCACCGTGGAGGCGCACCAGGTCGGCAACTTCGAGGCCTACGCCTATCGGACCGAGGACTACGGCCGGACCTGGACCCGGATCGTGAATGGCGTCGCGGACAGCCCGCTCAGCTACACCCGGAACATCCGCGAGGATCCGGTGCGGCCCGGACTGCTCTACCTCGGCACCGAGAACTTCCTCTACGTGAGCTTCGACGACGGAGACAACTGGCAGCGGCTCGCGAACGGCCTGCCGCCGAGCCCGATGTACTGGATCGCGGTGCAGGAGCATTTCGGCGATCTCGTCGTGGGCACCTACGGGCGCGGCTTCTGGATCCTGGACGACATCTCTCCGCTTCAGCAGTGGACCGAGGAAGTCGAGACCGCCAGCGTCCACCTGTTCCGGCCCCGCGGCGTCTATCGCTTCCACCCCATCACCCCGCCCTTCGCCCACTTCGACGACTGGTCCGAAGGCGAGAACCCGCCCTACGGCGCTCCGATCAACTTCTGGCTGGACCAGGCGGGCGATGGCTATTCCATCGAGATCCGGAACGCGGCCGGAGAGACCATCCGCACTCTCGAGGGGACCGGAGACCAGGGCCTCAACCGGATCTGGTGGGATCTGCGCGAGGAAGCTTCGACCGCGGCAGTGCTGCGAACGAAGCCTCTCTTCGCCGACTGGGTGACGCTCGACGAGCAGCGGACCCGCGCGGGACAGGTCGGGCGAATCTCGATCCTGGCTCCGCCGGGCGAGTACACCGTGGCGCTGAGAGTCGGTGACATCGAGCAGACCGCGCCGATCGAGGTGCGGAAGGATCCGAAGAGCGCGGGCGCGCTCGAGGACATCGCCGCCCAGACCGCGATGCTCCGCGAGCTCCGGGCGGACCTCGAAACCGTGGTCGGGATGGTGAACGAGATCGAGTGGCTGCGTCGTCAGGTGCTCGATCTGAAGGTCGTGGCCGAAGAGGCCGGGAGGGTCGAAGCCATCGCCTCGGCCGTGGACGGGCTCGACGGCTCGCTGCTCTCGGTGGAGGAGCCGCTGATCCAGCTTCTTCTCACCGGGACCGGCCAGGACCAGATCCGCTGGCCGGTGCAGCTCGCGGGGCGGATCACCTACCTCGCGGGCGCCGTGGCGAGCAACGACTTCCCCCCGACAGACCAGATGCGCGAGGTCCACGCGGTGCTCCGCGAGCAGCTTGCGGAGGTCGAGGCCGACTACCGGGAGATCACGAGCAGCCAGCTCCCGGAGGTGAACGGGGTTCTGGAGGCCGCGGGCGTCCCCGGCCTCATCCGCGTCCCCGGCCCAGGCCAGGAGTAGCGCAACCAGCCTTCCGCAGGGGCTGGCCGGGCAGCCCGCCTCCCAGCCCCGTCCCGCGCCGTGTCGTCGGCCCGTACCGGGCATTGACACGGCGGGGGCCGTGGGCGAGAATCGAAGGTAGGTGGGGCACAGTCCCCGCCGCCGCTGTTCACCCACGCGTTCACACCGCCTTCGATCGTTCACAGTCACATATGGACGCCGGCATCCGTCCTCCGCTCCCCCCGGCTCCACGCGACATCGCCCTGTCTCCCCGCAGCGCTGCCCCCGACCTGTTCCTGAGCTTCGCGAGCGAGCACAAACCCCTCGTCGATCCGTTCCGCGCCCATGCTCAGTCTTGACTCTCCATGCTCTCGTTCGAAGACTGTGCCTCGTCGAATGGAAGTGACCGCGGATGGAAGCATCATGCGGAACAGATGATCCGGGCGTGCAGCGCCACGCTCTGCCTGGTCGGGCGCTCCACCCATCACAGTGCTCCCGTTGACTGGGAGATTCGCAGGAGTGTGGATCTCGGCAAACCCGTACTCGCTGTCTTCCTGGAACCAACAGACTTGCTTCCGGCTGCGCTCTCAGAGATCGGCGTTACCCCCTTGCCGCCCAACGTCGACGCCCTGATGGATGCACTCCGATGACGTCCCGCCCCAGAACCGTTGACGACACCCCGTTCGCCCCTCTTCTCACCACGAACCGCCCATCCGGATAGAGATCCCCCGCTCCGTGCCATGCTCCTGCAGTCGTGCTGGCCGCCGACAGCCAGGGAGACACAGTTCCCTTGGAATCGCATCAACCCGCTCATCCTCACGTCCACCGCCATCTGAATCAGGTCGCACGCCGCGCCGCGGAACCTCGACGCGCGCCTCCTCGACCGCCCAAGAGGACTTCCTCTGGCGAAACACGAGATTCCCCGCCCAACTTCTTCGTGCCTTACCGAACCCCGTTCCTCTCGGGCTGACCATCACGAACTGGCCGGCAAGCAGCGCCCATTTCTGGCAGCCGTTCAACTCCCACGATGTGCCCCTCCGTCCCGTCACTCCTAGTCGGACCTAGCTCCAAGGAGTGAGCCGCCCAAAGCGCCACCACTACGTACCGCAGTTCGTGCTGCGGCAGTTTCGTGATGCGCACGGTCAACTTCATCTGTTCGACAAGAAGCTTGAAAGAGTGTACTGCGGTGCGCCAAACAACGTATTCTTCGAGAATCACCTCTACAGAATCTTCACGCCGCCTACGGGAGAACCAAGCCATGAGGTCGAGAAGAGATTGAGTTCGATTGAGAGTGAGGCATCACCAGTCGTTCAGAAAATCCTTCGATCAGCTCGATCCGGAGTGAATCCCGGCCTCTCTGCCGAGGAACGCTATGCGTGGGCTCATCTCTACCACGCTCAATCACGCCGTACTCCAGAAAACCTGGCGTCCTGCCTGAAAAGCGACGAGGCGCTTAGCGACCGGGCGAGAGCCTTGGGACTTTCACTCCGCGAGATTGACGACATCGTGATGGAGAACGCACTGCCGCTTTTCGCTAGCGGTGAGTCCCCCGGTCTAGGCGTGGAGGGGTACTGCCGAAGCGTCGGGCTCATGACTTCGGTTCTCCTTCAGCCAGAGCACGGGTTTGTGATTGGCAGCGCCGGTATGCCACTCGGCTCGAACGAGCCGAACCCGTTCTTCCGTGGGTGGTTTCCACTGACTCCCGATGTCGCGGTGCGAGCAACACAATGGCCCAGCAGGGAGATTCTGGCGCCGATTCCACGACATGCTTCTGCTGTAGTAAACAGGATCAACCTCGCCACAGCACGGCACAGCCGCATCATCGCCTCACAGAGGAAGTCTGATCTTCATGCCGTAATCAGACGGCTCGGAAGCCCATGACCTCTTGCGTTCGGAGCACCGGCAGCGTGATTGCCAGGAACACGACGAGCATCCCGCGCCTGCCCTTGAGCATCGCCGCGACAGGTTCACACCCCGGCTCCTCTCGGGCCGGGGATTCTTCCCGGACCGGGCTGCGGCGGATCACCGGCCATCCGAACGCACGGACACGACAGAGACCTGGAACATGCTCGCGAGAGCCATATGTCCCGGTAGCCGAGCGGATCGGCTCACTCTCCCGCATTTGCTGTTTGCCCGGCGACGGGCCGTCCACCGGACCGGTCAGCATTGGAACACATGGCTCCGGTGGTGCTCGAGGAACCGCCGCTCGGGAGCGAATCTCTGCGGCAGCCGTAGCCGCTGGCCGTCGCGCGCCTGGATCTCGGCCTTGAAGTAAGGATCCGCAGCCCGGAAGTGCTTCGGCGAAACAAGTATTCGAAAGTCGGAGCTGACAGCGATCAGCCCGCGATCGAAGGCCTTGTCGTGAAGCGCTGAAAGCGCCAGCCCATTCCGGGGATTGCAGCGGTTGGCGGGATCCGTGCTCCACGGGACGATGTGACTGGCGACGAGCAGGTCCGGGATGCCCAAGCCGGTGATGCAGCACTGCCCGTCGTACGCGGCGAGTACAGCCCTGCGGAAGAAATCCTGGCCCACTCGTCGTGTCGTCCGCGTGACGCGATCCTCGCCGAGTCTGTGCCCGACACCGTCGGTCGGGGCTGGCGCGTCTCCAGGCGCGTCCTCCCTCAACGCGGCCAGGGCATCCTGCGACCTCACGGCAAACTGCTCCCAGTCCTGGGCCATCTCGGCCCACATGACGCGGTCGAGCTCCGAAGCGTGTCCGAGTCCCTTCCGGCCGCTCGCGCGAACCGCCGGATCCAGCGAGGCGATGTTCGTCAGCTTCATCGCCAGAGCCGACGGCGTTCGATGGATCGCGGCCGCCACTCGGATGATCTCGGGGTTCCCTTTGTGGAGCCTGCCGAACGGGATTCGGCAATAGAGCCCGAACGCGACCAGGAGTTCATCACGACTCCACCGGCGGCTCACAATGGCGAGTGTAGTAGATGAGCCGCTTGCTGGCACACGGCGCCCGCAGTTGCCTGGACTCGCGACCCGCATCGAAGTAGCGTTCCGGCGCCAAGCGCTTGCGCGGTGGTTGGACCGCAACGCCATGTCTCTCCACCCGCGTGCGATCGCGATGACGGGAGGCAGCGATGTGTGACTGGGACTCGGCCCCTGGACGATGGCTCGCAACCATGCTGGAAGCGGGAGCGGTCTGTATCGTGGTCCGGCTTCGAGCGTCGAACGTGACGATCAAGGAGCGCGACGAACCGGAACTGGTGTTCCCGGAAGAAGTCCTGCATCGGGCCTGCCCAGCGCTCAGATCAAAGGCAGGTCGCTACGAGCTGCCCGTGGTTCTCACGATCGCCAGTCACAACGAAGTTCACCAGGTTCGAGCCATCGGAAGTCGGAAACCCGGCGGACAGGGGATTGGTCGCCACACGTTCCGACTTGCGCAGATTCCTGCGACGGCACGGCTCCTGGCCTCGAGCGATTTCGTCGTCGCGAGCGTCGCCGTCCTTGCCGTTCACCGCTTCCGACCGGACGAGGCGGTGCGAGCCGAGCTCTGGGTCAGCGCGGACAGCCGGGATGAAGCATCTCTGGTGGACCCGTTCGATACCGGTTTGTGGGAGGGTGTTGCCGCAGAACCGGTGATCCTCCAGTGGACGTGAGCCCGGCGCGCCAGGCAGGTGCGAGAGGTCGGTGGAGGGAGGTGACTGGTAGGCGGTAGTAGCCTCCGGGGCGGGCCCCGCGGACCTCCCGCCGAGGGCGCCAGCGGCTGTGCATCTCCTTCCCGATCTCGCGCTCCTGGTGGGCGTGGCCATACCGATCGTGGCGCTGGCGCATCGGCTCAAGGCCCCGCCGATCGTGGGATTCCTGGCCGCCGGGGTGCTGCTGGGACCCAGCGGGTTGTCGCTTATCGAGGCCCGCGAGGAGGTCACGCTCCTCGCCGAGCTGGGCGTCGCCCTGCTGCTCTTCGCCGTGGGGCTCGAACTGTCGCTGTCGCACGTTCGGCAGTGGGCGCGCCGGGTCCTGTTGGGTGGCGGGCTCCAGGTCGCGGGCACCACGGCCCTCGTCGCCGGGCTGGCGCGGCTGGCCGGAGTCCCCGCCGAGAGCGCCATCTTCTACGGGGCGCTGGCGGCGCTGTCCTCCACCGCCATCGTCACCCGCGCCTACGCCGACCGCGCCGAGCTGGATACCGGAACCGGACGTTCCGTGCTGTCCGTCCTCATCTTCCAGGATCTGTGCGTCCTGCCGCTCATCCTGCTGCTCCCCGTGCTCAGCAACGCCGGGGCGGGTCTCGAGGCGGCAGCATGGGATCTCGGCCGGGGTCTCCTCGTCATGGCCGTGCTGGTGATCGCAGGGCGGTTCCTGGTGCGGCCGTTCCTCGACCGGATCGTGCTCCTCCGGGACCGCGAGCTCTTCACCCTGTGCATCGGCTTCGTGGGGATCGCGGCGGCGCTCGTCACCGAGACCGCGGGCTTCTCGATCGCCATCGGCGCGTTCATCGCCGGGCTCATCGTCTCGGAATCGGAATACGGCGCGCAGGCGCTCGCCGATGTCCTGCCGTTCCGGGCGATGTTCAGCGGCATCTTCTTCATCTCGATCGGGATGCTGCTCGATCTCGAGGCGCTGGCTCGCGAGCCGCTGATGCTGGCGGCCCTGCTCCTGGCGGTGCTGCTCCTGAAGGCGCTGGTGACGACGGGATCCATCCTCGCGGCTGGTCAGAGTCCTGTCACTGCGGTCGCGAGCGGCGTGAGCCTCGCGCAGGTGGGCGAGTTCTCGATGGTGCTCGCGGCGGCGGGTCTGCCGCTCGGCCTGTTCGCCGACGGGGACTACCAGCGGTTCCTCGCCGTGGCCGTGCTTTCCATGACCCTGACGCCGTTCCTGATCGCAGCGGCCCGACCCATCGCCGAGCGCCTGGTCCGCACCGGAGAGGCGCTCGGGCAGCCCGCGGACGAAGAAGCGACCCCGCTTTCCGACCACACGATCGTCGTCGGGTACGGCCTCGCCGGGCGGTATCTGGCGCGGGCGCTTCACGCCGCCGGGATCCGAACGATGTGTGTGACGCGTGACGCGAATCGCCTGCGCCGAGCCCGGAAGGACGGGATCGCCGTCACCTTCGGAGATGGCGCCGAGGCGGTCGTGCTGGAACACGCCGGGATTCGCCGGGCCCGGCTCGTCGTGTTCACGCTGGATTCGCCGACCGATGACCGACGCGGCGTGGCGACAGTGCGGGATCTGAACCCGTCGGCGCAGATCGCCGTCTGCACCCGGGACGCCGATATCGCCCCCGAACTCGGCGCTCTCGGCGCCGACCACGTGATCGCGGAAGAGTTCGAGACCTCGATCGAACTCTTCGCCAAGGCGCTCGAGAGCTACCGGATTCCGGTACACCGCATCTGGCGGGAGACGGAGGCGATTCGCACCGAGCACTACGGACTCCTGCGAGGCACGGCGTCCCCCGATCTGCGCCTCGACGCCCTGAAGGATCTCGGCGTCCACGGCGCGCTGGAACTGGTCGAGATCCCGGAGAACGCCCGGGTCACCGGGATGACGGCGACGACGCTCGATCTCCGTCAACGGACCGGCGTCGTCCAGGTCGCGGTGGTCCGGGACGGCCAGCCGATCTACCGGAGGACTCCGGCCTACCGCTACCGCCCGGGGGACACGGTGGTTCTGGTCGGAGATCGCGAGAGTCTGGACGAGGCCATCCTGCTGTTCCGGCAGACCGGGGACGAACCGCCTCCACCTTGGCGCCGGTCCGCATGATGTCTCCTTGTGGTGATTTGAGACACCGCAAAGAGCATTAGACTCATGTTGAACCGATCATGCCGAACCGATCCGCGGCCGTGGAGTCGCCCCCCGCCGCCGTGGAGACCGCGCTCTTGCGGCTCGGTCGGAATATCCGGTTGGCGCGGCTGCGGCGGAACCTGCGCATGCAGGATCTGGCGGAGCGGATGGGGGTCTCCCGCTTCACCGTCGCCGCCGTCGAGAGAGGCCGACCGGGCGTCTCGGTCGGAGCGGTCTTCGGGGCGTTGTGGGCTCTGGGCCTGATCGAGGACGCGCGGGAGCTCGCATCGCCCGATCGGGACGAGGAGGGCAAGGCGCTGGAGCAGGCCCGGACCCGGCGCCGCGCCCGGGTGCGGACGACGCTGGGCGATGACTTCTGATCGCGGCCGGCGCGAGACCTTCGTTCACATCGTCCTCCCCGGCGAGACCGCATTCACGGTGGCCGGGCGCTTCCGATGGACACGGAACCCGACGGGCTCGGGCAGTTCGTGTACGGCGCTTCGTATCTCCGCCGCCCGAACGCGGTGGAGCTGGACCCGGTCGAGCTGACCCTCGGGAGCGGCGTCCGCGAGACGGTTCGTCTGGAGGGCTTCTTCGGCGCCATTCGCGATGCGATGCCCGATGCCTGGGGCCGGCGCGTCATCGAGAGACGGATGGGCCGCGGCCCGCTCGAGGAATTCGACTACCTGCTCGAGCGCGATGTGGATCGCGTGGGAGCGCTTGGTTTCGGACCGGCTCCTGGACGTGTTCCCGGCGCCGCGGAGTTCCCCGGGATGCCGTCGCTGGGGCATCTCGCGCGAGCGGCCGAGAGTGTGGTTCGGAGCGAGGTCGGGGCGGACGCGGCGGTGGTCTGCGACCTGGTGTTGCCGGAGAGTTCTCTCGGGGGAGCGCGCCCCAAGATCACGGTGCGCGACGGGAAGGAGCTGTGGCTCGCCAAGTTCGGGCGACCCGACGATCGGTGGGACGAGCCTCGCGTGGAACACGGCCTCCTGCGACTGTCCGCGACCGCCGGGCTGCGGACCGCCGAGAGCCGCCTCGAGACGGTGGGCGGCCGGTCCGTGCTGCTGGTGCGCCGCTTCGATCGCGCCGCCAGCCGACGCGGATTCCAGCGCTTGCGGTTCGTGAGCGGCCTCACCCTGCTGCGGGCCGAGGAGGGCGTGACGGCGCGGGAGCGCTGGTCCCATTTGCTGCTCGCCGACGAGATTCGCCGCGCCAGCCGCGCGCCGCGGGCCGATCTCCGGGAGCTCTTCGCCCGGATGTGTTTCAACGCCGCGGCGGGCAACACGGATGACCATCCCCGCAACCACGGGCTTCTCGGAGATGGCCGCGGCTGGCGGCTCAGTCCGGCGTACGACCTGACGCCGACACCGACGATTTCCCGGGAACCGCCGTTTCTCGCGATGGAATGCGGGCTCGAAGGACGAGCCGGGAGCCGCCGCAACCTCCTCAGCGGAGCGGGACGGTTCCTGCTCCGTCGGCCGGAAGCCGGCAGGATCCTGGACTCGGTGTTCGAGGTCGTGCGGTCGTCCTGGCGCGAGGCGATGCGCCGGGCCGGGGTTACGACGGCGGATGTCGAGAGGATCGCACCCGCGTTCCCGGAGGATCCGGGTCCCTGATCGGCGCCTGGTCGGTCCCACTCGGCGGACCTCCGCTCCATGCGTCCCAGTCGGCCGGAGGAAGCGCGGGGCCCACGATGTCCCCGGTGACAACCGCGGTCCCGCGGAGTTCGTCCTGCGGGAAGGCGCCCCGGCCTTTCCGTTCTGCGCTCGATCCGCCCGCCGACCGATCTCCCTGCTTCGCGGGATGACGCTACCGGAGGGCGGTGGCGCAGAGACTCGCCGCGTCGGTGGGACCGGAGTCCCCGAGGACGGTGCAGGCGTCCTCGAGCGCCGGTCGGGCGAAGCCGGAGAGCGCTTCGCCGTCTTCGATCTGCTTCACCCAGCCGCGGACCGCCTCGAGAAAGTGGAGGAGAGCCTCCCGTTCGCCGAAGCGGTGGAGGGCGCGGCCGAGGCGGTAGCGGACTTCGGGATGCGCGGGATCCTGCTCCAGCGCGAGGCGGTAGGACTCGATGGCGCGGCGCACCTCACCGGCGTCGTCGAACGCGACCCCGGTCCGCAAGTGGGTGTCCGCGCGCGACGCCCGCCGGTCGGATTCCGCCTGCCGCTCGAAGGCCACGGCCCCCGGATCCTCGGAGAGGAGCGCCACCAGATCCTCCCGGCCGCGGGACCGGGCCAGGCTGAGCGCGGTCTCGCCGTTGGCGGCGGCGATGGCGGAGTCGGAGCCGGCCGCCAGCAGAAGACGGGCGGCTTCGAGATGGCCCCGCTCCACTGCGCTCAGCAGCGGCGTCGCCCCCCACCGGGCCGTGGCGTCCACATCGGCCCCGGCGTCGAGCAGGAGCCGCATGGTGTCGAGGTGTCCGCCGAGCGCGGCGCGGTGGAGCGGCGTGATCCCGTTCTGCGCCGGGTCGGCGACATCGGCGCCGCGTTCGAGCAGCCAGATCACGAACTCTTCCCGACCGAGCACGGCGGCGACATGGAGTGCGGTCATGCCGTTGGGCGCCTTCGCATCCACCGCGAGTCCGGACTCGAATCCGGCGCGCATCGCCTCGAAGTCGCCGTCACGGACCGCGTTCAGGACGGCTTCCAGCGCCGGGTCGAGGCGGGGCGGCTGGCCGACGACGGCAGCCGGGAGGAGCAGCAGGAACGGAACCGTGACGGCGAGAGCGCGGAGCGGGGCCACGGGCGTACGGTATCGGCTGGAGACCGGCGGGCCGGAGACTGGCGCGCTGGAAGGGCAGACCCCACGTTGCTCCGTGCCGGGCAGGGCCGCTACCGCGAGAACCGGCCCGGCGCGCCGGCAACCGGGAGGCCCGCGTTGTTCCCTGCCGGGCGGGGCCGCTACCGCGAGAACCAGCCCGGCGCGCCGGCAAGTGGGAACCCCGTGTTGCTTTCTAGGAGCCTGCGCCGCAGAAAACCACGAGAGTGGTGGACGCTCGTTGCGGGCGCGGATCCGTCGTTCCATCTTATGGGAGGAGGTCGCTGGACCGGGGCCTCGTGGCGGGCATCGCGGCGGGGCGCGGATGGTGTCGGG
>JAJEAO010000030.1 GCA_022822745.1 Acidobacteriota bacterium | reverse complement strand
CGGCCTCATCCGCCGCCTCTGCGCCGCCACCCGCTCCCCGGCGAGCGATCCCCACGGGAAGCTCGCGGATTCTCCGGCGATGCGCCTGCCCGTGATCCTGCTCACGAGCCCCCCGACCTGGCGTAGCTCGCGGATCGGGGTGGTGTTGAACCGTCTTGACCCGTCGCAACGGCTGATTCATCGTTGACAGGCTATGAAGACGGCATCGAGGAAGCGCGTCGCCAAGGTCAGGACGCGACTCACGAAGCGGCGGATCGAGGCTCTGCGTCCCGGCGCGAAGCCCTGGATCGCCTGGGACGATCGCCTGATCGGGTTCGGCGTCCGGGTCCAGCCGACGGGCACCAAGGCGTTCGTCCTGAACTACCGGGTGGGCCACGGGGGGCGGAAGGCGCGGAACCGCCGGGTCGTGATCGGTCGCTACGGTCGGATCAATCCCCAGCGGGCCCGCCGACTCGCGCAGCAACTCCTCGGGCGCGTCGCCGCCGGAGACGACCCCGCCGAGGAGCGCAGCCGCGCGCGGGGGATGATCACGCTGCGGGAGGCGTTCGCCGACTACCTGGCGGCGAATCCGAAACTCAAGGAGAGCACCCTGGCGCTCTACCGGGGTCAGATGCGCTACTGCCTCGGCGACTGGCTGAACCGCCCGCTGGACTCGATCACCCGCCGGGACGTCGAGACGCGGTTCCACCTGATCTCGGAGCGGCACGGGTGGGCCATCGGCAATCACTCCATCTCGCTCCTGCGCTCGGTGTACCGGCGTCCGGTCGTGGATTTCAAGGATCTGTCGAACCCCGTCGAGCTCTGGCTGGCGGGCGGAGGCCGCTATCACCGGCCGGTGCGGCGCCAGATTTCCGACCCGGCGGAGCTTCTGCCCCGGTGGTGCTCCGCGATCCAGGCCGAGGTGCGCGTCCCGGCCACCCGCGACATCTTCTGGGTGGCGCTCTATACCGGGATGCGGCGGGGAGAGATCACCACGCTCGAGTGGGGCCGGGTGGACCTCGACCGCCAGCTCTTCCGGGTGGAGGAAACCAAGACCGGGAGCCCCCTCGAACTTCCCGTCACCCGCCAGCTCGCCGAGATTCTCGAACGCCGGCGGGCCGCTCCCCGCCCCAAGGCGGCGCGATGCCGGAAGTGGGTCTTCCCCTCCTCACGGGGCTCGACCGGGCATGTCGTGGAGCTTCAGCACCTGCACTCGCGCATCTCGAAGGCCGCCGGGACCCGATTCTGGTTCCACGGGCTGCGCAACTGCTTCATCACCGTGGCCGAGCGCGACCTCATGCTGCCGCGCTCGCTGACGAAACGGCTCGTCAACCACTCCCGGGCGCGGGATGTGACCGAGGGATATGCCGCCGACTGGACCGTCGAGCAGCTCCGCGAGCCCGCCCAGAAGGTCGCCGACCGGATCGACGAGCTGGCGCGGCTCCCGGCTGCGGTGGACGACACCGGCGGATGAGCCGCACGCGACACGCGTCGGAAAACGCTACGGCGTGTTGACGGGGTGTTGATCGGGACCGAAATCGCCCGCGTTCCGGGCGGAATCGGCCCCCGAGAGCCCCGGAACGCCCCCTCCCGGCACCTCGCACGGGGCGCAGAAACGACGGGGACGGGCGCCGGAGCGCGGTCCGGACGGGAGTTCCGAGGGGCTACGGCGCGCCGAGGTGACTCTTCGCCTGCGCGATGAAGCGGGGCCACTGTGCCGTCTCCGGGTCGGATCCCGGATCCCACACCTTCAGGACATCGGCCCACGCCTCGTCCTCGGCCACGCCTTCGCGAAGCGTCCGGTAGAGGTACACGAAGACCGAGACCCGCATGTTGGCGAAACAGTGGACATAGACCTGGCGATCGCGATTCGCCTCCATCACGTCGAAGAAGAGCTCGAGGTCGCGGAGCGCGGGATCCTGCCAGTCCACCGGGATCTGGACGTAGGTCATCCCGGCCTCGGTGACGCGGAAGCCTTCCTCGAAGTTGCGGTCCTCGCGCGCCGGAGCGAGGTTCACGACGACATCGAACCCGGCGTCCCGGACGGCGACGACCTCTTCCGTCGTGATCTGGCCCGAGGTGGAGAGCCGGTCTCCGATCCGGACGAAGTTGTAAACCCCGTCCAGTCCGGAGCTCTCCTGCGCGAAGGCGGTCGGGGTGGCGAGGACGAGGACGGCCGCCGCAGCGGCGAGGACTCGACGAGTGTTCCGGAACATGGGGGGATCCTCCGCGGGAGAAAGCGCCGTCATCGCGGCCGGTCGGCCGAAGTCCGCTCGTCGTGGACCGCCGCGCCGCCATCCGGGGGTCGCTGGTCCACGCCCCCCGCCAGCAAGCCATCGTCGGTGACCACGATGACCTCCGCCGCCCCCTGGGCCGCGATCTCGTTCAGCGTGTGGCCTCGGGCTTCGAGCAGCCGCAGGGAGTCGGGGGAGAACTTCTGCCGCTCGTAGTTGATCCGGTCCGGCAGCCACTGGTGGTGCATCCGGCCCGCATCCACGGCCTCCTGAGCGTTCATCCCGTGGTCCACGACGTTCAGGATCGTCTGCATCACGGTGTTGATGATCGTGCGGCCGCCCGGCGTGCCGGTCACCATGAACAGCGCCCCGTCCTTCGTCACGATCGTGGGGCTCATGCTGGAGAGCATCCGCTTCCCGCCCTCGGCGAGGTTCGGGTCGGTCCCGATGAGACCGCGCTCATCGGTGAGTCCGGGGGCGCCGTTGAAGTCGCCCATCTCGTTGTTCAGCAGGAACCCGGCGCCCGGCACCACGATCCCCGATCCGTAGCCGAATTCAAGGGTGTAGGTCAGGGAGACGGCGTTGCGCTCCCGGTCCACGACCGAGAAGTGGGTCGTCTCGCCGCTCTCCGCGGTCCACTCGAAACTCGCGGGCGAGGAGACCGACGCCTGCTCCTCGGAGATCGTGCGTCGCAGATCGTCCGCGTAGGACTTCGAGGTCAGCCGCTCGATGGGGATGGCGGGGTTGAAGTCCGGGTCACCGAGATGGAGGGCGCGGTCGGCGTAGGCCCGCCGCATGGACTCCGCCATGAGATGCATGTTGATGGCCGAGCCGAACCCGTTTCCGGCCAGATCGAACCCTTCCAGGATGTTGAGCATCTGAACCATGACGACGCCCCCCGAACTCGGCGGGGGCATCGAGAGGATCCCGTAACCGCGGTAGTTGCCGCGGATCGGCTCGCGGGCCACCGCCCGGTAGTCGGCGAGATCCTCCATCGTGATCAGGCCGCCACCCGACTCCATCTCCTCGACGAGGAGCTCCGCCGTTCGCCCGGTGTAGAAGCCCTCGGCGCCGTTTTCCAGGATGCGCTCGAGGCTGTCGGAGAGATCCGGCTGCCGGAGGACTTCCCCTGGTTCGTACGGCGTCCCGTTCTTCGAGAACTGCGCCACCGAGGCCGGGTAGCGGCGCATCCGGTCGAGCACGCGGGCCAGCGAAGCAGCCAGACCGTGAGATACGACGAACCCCTCCCGGGCCAGCTCGACCGCCGGGCGGACCAGGCGCTCCCACGGCATGCTTCCCTGCTCCTCCCAGGCGAGCCGCAGCCCGGCCACGGTGCCCGGAACCCCGACCGCCCTGTGGCTGAGGTGGTGGATCTCGAAGCTGTACTCCCCGTTCTCGTCGAGCCACATGTCCGGCGTGGCCGCGGCGGGCGCCCGCTCGCGGAAGTCGTAGGCGATGGCCTCGCCGTCCGCGGCGCGAAACACCAGGAACCCGCCGCCGCCGATGTTCCCGGCCGTGGGATGGGTCACGGCGAGGGCGAAAGCGGTGGCCACCGCCGCATCCACCGCGTTCCCGCCCTCCCGCAGCACGACGGCGCCGACTTCGGAAGCGATGTGGCTCTGCGACACGACCATCCCGTGACGGGCGAGGACCGGCGTGCTTCGGGCGTCGGCGACGGGCGAGAGGACCGCGCCCGCGAGGAGCAGGCCGCCGAGGACGGCGACCGCGACGCGGCCGGGACGGAAACCGGCAAACAGGCTGTTCATGAGACGGAGACCTCGCGCACCGCAACTCGGGGAGGAGACTGGAGATGGCCCCGCGGGAGGGGCTCACCGGCGGCGCGGGAGCCCGGGAGCGTCGGGCGATCGTAACAGGGAAGGACTCCCCCTCCCGTCCCATGCGGCGCCCACCGCTTCTCCTCCCATCTCCTTTCGCTACCATGCCTTCCATGCCCGAACCACTTCCCCGAGGCGGTCGCTCGCGCCGACGCCCGCGGTCGCGCCTCGTTCTCCCGTCCCTCGGCCTCATGGGGCTCGCGCTGGCGTCACCGGAGCCGGCCGGCGCCCAGGCAAGCGTTCCGGTCGAGGAGTTCCGGCTCGCGAACGGGATGCGCTTTCTCGCCGTGGTCCGGCCGGAGATGACGACGGTCTCGGCGGGTTGGGTCGCCCACGTCGGATCGGCGAACGAACGCCCCGGGATCACCGGGATGAGCCACTTCTTCGAGCACATGATGTTCAAGGGCACGCCGACGGTGGGCACGAACGACGCCGAGCGCGATCAGGCCATCATCGAAGAGCAGGAGGCGATCCAGGACGAGATCCGGGCGATCTACCGCGAGAGGCGACGGGAGGCCCGGCTGGGGAGGATCGAGGATCCGTTCGGCGAGGAAGACCTGCCCGAAGAGCTCCTCGAACTGCGGCGCCGCTTCGACGGGCTGGTCGAAGAGCAGCGCGAGCTGATGGTCAAGGACGAGTTCGACCGGATCTACACCGAGGCGGGGGCCACCGGCATGAACGCCTTCACGTCCCCCGATCAGACCGTGTACTTCATTACCGTGCCGCAGAACCGGCTCGAGCTCTGGTTCTGGATGGAGTCGGAGCGGCTGCTGCGGCCCGTCTTCCGCGAGTTCTACGCCGAACGCGATGTGGTCCACGAGGAGCGTCGGCTGCGCACCGAATCCACGCCCACCGGAGAGTTCGACGAGGCGTTCGACGCGCTCTTCTGGCAGTCCCACCCCTACTCGTGGCCGGTGATCGGGTGGCCGTCGGACCTTCAGGTGTTCACCCTCGAACAGGCGCAGGAGTACTACGACACCTACTACTCGCCCGGCAACCTGACCGCGGCGCTCGTCGGGAACTTCGACCTCGCCGAGGCGAAGCAGCTCGCGGAGCGTTACTTCGGACGCCTCGAGCCGGGGCCGGAAGCGCCCGATGTGGTGACGCTCGAGATGGAGCAGAACGCGGAAAAGCGGATGACGGCGCACTGCGACTGCCAGCCGCAGGTGGCCGTCCGGTTCCACACCGTCGCGTTCCGCCACCGCGACCAGTACGCGCTGGACGTGCTCGCGGGACTGCTCAACGGCCGCACCGGAAGGCTCTACCGCACGATGGTGCTCGGCGACGAGATCGCGAGTTCGGCGTCCGCCTTCCAGGACAACCGGAAGTGGGCGGGCTACCTGGAAGTGAGCGCCGAGTCGCGGGGCGACGCCACCCCCTCCGACCTGGAGGCCGCGATCGGGCGCGAACTGACGCGCCTCGCGGAGGAGCCCATTCCCGACGAGGAAATCCAGAAGGTCAAGAACCAGGTCGCCGCGGCGGCCTTCGAGCGACTCGACAGCGGGTTCTTTCTGCTGGTCCAGCTCCTCGTCTATGACTCGCTCGGCGGCTGGGAGTACATCAACGACTGGGCCGGGGAAACCCTTGCGGTGACGGCGGAGGATGTTCAGCGGGTCGCCGCGCAGTACCTGACCGAGTCGAACCGCTCGGTGGCGCACTACTACCGGCAGGAGGGGACGGCCGCCGAGGAGATCCCGACGGAACTCGAAGCCCTGCCCGCACCGGTTCGGAGCCAGGTGATGGCGCAGATCCGTCAGATCCGCGAGTCCACCGACCGGGCGGCGCTCGAGGAGGCGCTCGCCCAGTTCTCGGCGATGCGGTCGCAGGCGCCGCCGGAGATGGCGGGCGCTCTGGAGTACGTCGAGCAGGTGATCCGGGAGCGGATCGCCGAGCTCGAACCCGAAGGCGGGGCCGGAGCCCCGGAGGAGGTGGGCCCGTGACGCGGCACCGCGATCTCATGCGCAGCACCGGCCGCCTGGCGCTGGCGGCCGCCCTGGTCGCCGCGACCGCGGTGGCCCAGGACGCCTCCATCCCGGACCGGCCCGAGGATCTCGTGTTCCCGGACTTCGTGTTCGAGACCCCCGACGGCTCGGAGGTCCACCACACGCTTGAAGGCGGGACGTCGGTGATCGTCGTCGAGGACCGCACCCTGCCCCTGATCCGGATCGGGGTGACGCTGCGGATCGGCGGCTTCCTCGATCCCGCCGATCAGATCGGCCTCTCCTCGCTCACCGCCGCCATGATGCGGGATGGCGGCGCCGGCGACCGGACGCCGGAGGAGCTCGACGAGCGCATCGAATTCCTCGCCGCCCCGATCTCGACCTCCTCGCGCGACACCGAAGCGTCCGCTTCCCTGCGCACGATCACGCCCGTCTTCGAGGAGAGCCTCGATCTGTTCTTCGATGTGCTGCAGCGGCCCCGGTTCGACGAGACCCGACTCGGCGTCCGCAAGGAGAACATGCTCGAAAGCCTGAAGCAGCGGAACGACGACGCCGATCGGATGCTGGCCCGCGAGTGGGATCTCCTGCTCTACGGGAAGGGGCACTACCGCGGCCGCCAGTTGACGGCGGCGCATCTCGACGCCATCGGCGCGGACGACCTGCGGGCGTTCCACGCGGCGACCTGGCGGCCCGAGCACATGGTGTTCGCGGTGTCGGGCGATGTGGACACAGCCGAGATCCTGGAGACGCTCGAAGCGAAGCTGGCGGCGTGGCCGGCGCCGGAGACGGAGGCGGCCGACTTCGCGTGGCCACCGGAAGGGGAGGTCGCGCGCCCCGAGCCGGGGATCTACCACCTCGAGAAGGACATTCCCCAGGGGAAGGTGCGGATCGGGAGGCTCGCGCCGCGCTGGGACGACTGGAACGACCCGCAGCGGGCGGCCATCCAGGTCATGGACCACATCCTCGGCGCCAGCGGATTCACCTCGCGGATCATGCAGCGGATCCGCTCCGACGAAGGGCTCGCCTACGGGGCCGGCGGTCGGTTCCGGTTCGACCCGGTGGGGCCGAGCTCTTACTCGCTCGGCTACCAGTCGAAGAGCGCCACGGTGGCGCTGGCGGCGCAGATCGCGTTCGAGGAGCTGAACCGGATGCGCGACGAGCTGGTGAGCGGGGAGGAACTGGCCCTGGCGCGCCGGGCGCTGGTGGACAGCTTTCCGCGACGGTTCGAGAGCGCCGGGGCGAGGGCTTCGATCTTCGCGACGGACGCCTTCCTCGGTCGGGACCACACCTACTGGACGCGCTGGCGTGAGCAGGTGGAAGCGGTCACTGCCGAGGATGTCCGGGCGGCGGCCCGGGAAGTCCTGAGGCCCGAGGACATGGTGATGCTCGTCGTCGGGGTCTGGGAGGACATCGAACCCGGCGATCCGGAAGGGCGCGCCTCGATGGCGGAGATCCTCGGAGGGCGGGTCACCCACCTGCCCCAGCGGGATCCGCTCACGCTGGAGCCGGTCGAGGAGTAGTCCCTCGCGCGGGGCTCGTCGGGCTGCGTGCCGGGCGGGGCCGCTGCCGCGAGAACCGGCCCGGCGCGCCGGCAACGTGCCGGTCTGGAGACCGGCGTTCCATACAGGTCCCTGCCGGGAGAACCGGCGGAGGCCGGCAGTTCGTGCGTGCCGGGCAGGGCCGCTACCGCGAGAACCGGCCCGGCGCGCCGGGCGCGGCTCAGACCACCGCGATCGCGTCGATCTCCACCAGGAACCCGGAACCCGGCAGCGCCTGCGGCTCGATCGTGCTCCGCGCCGGGCGATGCTCCCCGAACATGCGCTCGTAGGCCGCGTTCATCTCGGCGAACCGGCTCATGTCGGCCACGAAGACGCCGCAGCGAACCACGCGGTCGAGGCTGGAACCCGCGGCTTCGAGGATGCTCGCCACGTTTCTCAGGACCTGCTCCGTCTGCGCCTCCACGCCCTCGGGCGCCTGCCCGGTCGCCGGATCCACGCCGACCTGTCCGGAGACGAACACGAGGTTGCCGACGCGGACGCCGGGGCTGTAGGGGCCGGCCGGCTTCGGCAGGTCGGCTCCGCCGATCAGGGTGATGTCCTGTTCGCTCATGGGGATTCCTTGCGCCGGAGATAGCGGCGGCGGGTGACCCCGGGTTCATCGGGGTCGGGGATCAGGGGACCCGCCCGCCACCGGGCCGGGGCGATGCGGGGGAAGTAGGCCGCGCGCTGGCCGGGGCCCGGCGCGACGCGGTCCGGGATGTGGGTGATGTCGAGGAAGTCGGCGTAGTCCATCGCTTCCTCGTAGATGCCGGTTCCGCCGAGGAACCAGACCGTCTCGCCCGCCGATGCGGCCACGGCTGCCCCGACGGACCGAAAGCTCTCGGCGCCCGGGACCGGCCCGCGGCTGACGACCATGTTGCGGCGTCTGCGAAGCGGCCGGCGCGGCAGCGTCTCCCAGGTCAGCCGTCCGAAGATCACGGTCGCGCCCCGGGTGAGCCGCCACAACCGGCGCACATCGGCGGGGTAGTTCCACGGGATCGCCTGGTCCACGCCGATGATCCCCTCGGGAGACACGGCGGCCATGCTCGCCCGAAACGGGCGGGGAGGAAGCGCCTCGGCGTCGCCCGCCCAGGCCGGGAAGGCGCGATTCGTCACACCGCGACGGCGAACCGGATCGCCGGGTGGGGGTCGTAGCCCTCGATCCGGAAGTGCGACAGGATCTCGGCCAGGTCGCGGTCGAGCAGCGACAGGGCGCCGTCGAGCGAGGATCGCACCGTGTCCGACAGCACGAGCCGCGGGAGCGGACGGGGCTCGCGCGCGACCTGCCGCATCAGGCCGGGGACGTGGTCGTACTTCGCTCCGCTTCCGTCGGGCTTCCGGGTGTAGATGTGGGCGTCCACCAGCGAGTGCCCGAAGACCCCCGGGCGCATGCCGGACCAGGCGGCGAAGAGATGGAGCAGGAGGGCGTAGCCGGCGATGTTGTACGGCAGCCCGAGCGCGATGTCGCAGCTTCGCTGGGTGAGGTGCAGGTTCAGCACCGGCTCGCCCCGCCGGTTCCGCTGCACGTTCAGCACGAAGGCGAAGTGACAGGGCGGGAGCTCGCTGTTCTCGGCGTTCTCCGGAGACCACGCGCTCACGACCAGGCGACGGGACATCGGGTTGCGCCGCAACTCCTCGAGAACCCAGCGGATCTGGTCGCGGGCCCCGGCGGAACCGGGGTGGTGGCGCCACAGGTGCCCGTAGGCGCTCGGAACCCGACCTTCGTCGTTGGCCCATGGATCCCAGAACCGGCAGCCGTGCTTCTGCAGAAGCCCGATCGTCGGCTCGCCGGAGAGGAACCACAGGTTCTCCAGCACGATGTTCTTCCACGCGATGCGCTTGGTCGTCAGGAGCGGGAAGCCTCGGGCGAGGCGGATCTCGTAGTTCAGGTTGAACACCGCGAGCGTGTCCACGCCGGTGCGGTTGGGGCGCCGGGTCCCCGTCTCCAGAACCCGCCGCACGACCTCGTGGTAGGCGCGCACGCTGCCGACCGTCAGAGCGCCGCGGCGAGAGCCTCGAGAAAGCGGTCGAGGTCTTCGTCGTCGTTGTAGAGGTGGGGAGTCACGCGGACGCTGTCGCCGCGGACGCTGACGTACACCCTTCGCTCCGAGAGCGCCTCCCGCACCCGCTCGAGAGCTCCTTCTCCCGCATCGGGAGGGAGCGAGACCGCGAGGTAGTGGGGCGCTCGCCGGGACTCGGGGGCGGTGCGGCAGCCGAGGCGCTCGGCGCCGGCGGCGAGCCGGCGGGTCTTCGGCGCGATCGAACGCGCGATGGCCGCGGGGCCCCACTCCGCGATCCGCCGGGCGGCGGCGAGCGCGGCGGGGACCAGCGCGAAATTCGACCGCTCCCCCACATCGAAGCGCCGGGCTCCCGGCTGCCACGCATCGGTGTAATCCACCAGGCGGGCGAACTCGGCGGCGTTCGCGCGCTGGATCCAGTTGTGCTCCAGCGGCTCGCCGCCCCGGCGGTGCGGGGCGACGTAGAGATAGCCGAGCGAGTAGGGGCCGAGGAGCCACTTGTAGCCGGCCCCGGCGACGAAGTCGGGCCGAATGCGCTCCACGTCGAACGGGATGGCGCCGAGGGACTGGGTGGCGTCCACGACCAGCGCGGCGCCGACCTGTCGGGCCGCCGCCCCGATCCGCTCCAGGTCGAACCAGCCGCCGTCGGTCCAGTGCACCTGCGGCAGCGCCGCCACCGCGACCCGCGAGCTCAGCGCGTCCAGAACCGCCCCGGTCCAGTCGCCGTCCGCTGGCCGCGCCACCGTCCGCACCCGGGCGTCGGAGCAGCGGGCCTTCGCCGTCCACGGGTAGTAGTTCGACGGGAACTGCTCCTCCGCCACCAGGATTTCCTCCCCTGCCCCGACCGGGAGGTTCCGCGCGGCGAGCGAGATCCCGTAGCTGGCGGAGGGCGTCAGCGCCAGGTCTTCGCCGCCCGCGCCGAGGAGGCCGGCCCAGGTCCGGCGCAGCGCCTCGGACGGCTCGAAGAAGTGCTCCAGCTCGATGCCCCACGGATGGAGCTTCTGGCGCATCCCCTCCACTCCGGCCGTCGCGGCCGCGGTGGGCAGCGGGCCCATGTAGGCGCAGTTCAACCAGACGACCTCCCGGGGGATGTCGAAGTGGTGGCGCTGGAGCGGGAGCGGCTCGGGAGCGTCTCCCATCAGTCGCGTTCCAGCCCGGCGAGCATCTCGCAGACGCGGCGGACGGTGGTCTCGACCTTCAGCTCGATGCCCTTCTCGCCGAGTTCCCGGCTGGCCTGGGTGGGGTCGCCGCTCACCCCGCTCCCCTCGAAGCCGCCCCCCGGGCGCCGGGCGTCGGGACGGATCTGTTCGGGGGCCACGTACCAGAGCTGCGATGTGTCGGTGACGCCGGCGTGGCGCCCGATGGCGTCTTCCTCGATCCCCTGATCGAGCAGCCACTCCCGGAACCCGTTGCCCCGGTAGTACTCGGGGACGTAGAGCACCCGCGCCCGCTCGCCGCCGCTCTCCCACTCGCCGTTCAGCTTCTCGGCGACCTGCGCCATGCCGCGCTGGTTTCCGCCGCTGTCCCCGATGAAGATGATGTTCTCGAAACCGTGGAGCGCGAACCCGCGGGCCGCATATTCGAGGAGCGCCATGAAATGCTCCTCCGGCAGCGTGATCGCTCCCGGATACCGCATGTGTCCGGTCGGGGGCGAGACCCCTCCTTCGGGAACGTAGGCCACCACCGGGGCGACCAGCGTGTCGCCCAGTTCGCGGGCGATCCGCTCCGCGGTGGCGCGGATGATGAAGTTGTGCTTGCCGAGCACCATGTGCGGACCGTTCTGCTCGGTCCCGCCGGTGGCCACGATGACCGATCGGACGCCGTCGCGGACCCGGGCTCCGACCTCGGTCCAGGTGAGCTCTTCCACGAAGACGGTGTCGGGGCCGGTCGAGGCATCCGGGGGCGTGGCGACGACCTGGGCGCTGGCGGCGACCGGAAGGATCAGCAGGAGCGGGACGGCGAGGGCGCGGAGCATGGGCAGCGATCGTACCAACGGCGCCAGACGAGGACTTCCGAGGCCGACGAACCGGCTCAGGGCTTCGCCCGAACCGGTTGAGCGGCAAGCTGGAACGCCTCCACGATCCGGTTCTGGCGCAGCAGCGCGAGGCCGATCACGACGGCGGCCACGGCCGTGAAGGCGAGGACGCCGTAGGCGACGGCGGAGTGGACGAACGGAGGAAAGGCGCGGGTGTGGGCCCCGCCCCCGAGGATGAACGCGACCATCGGGAGAACCATGCCTCCCATGGCCCACCACCCCACGCCCGCCTTGAGGCGCCTGCTTCGCTTCAGCAGTTCGGGGCCCCGAGGGTCATCCACCAGGACCGCCGGCCCGCTCTCGCCCGCGAGCGCCTTCCGGATCACGCTGGTCATGGCCACGAGATACAGGTAGCTCATCGTGTGGGCGAAGACGACGAGCATCACCGCGGCGAGGCCGAGCCAGATGTGCCCGGCAACCCCCTCGTCCGTGACCGACGCGAAGCAGGTCCACGCGAAGACCACGAGACCCGCCAGGTGGACGGTGAGCAGCGCGAGCGCCACGAGGAACGGATCTAGGCGTCGGCGGGACCGTCGAGGTCGAGGTCGGGCACCACGAACTCGCTCCGCCGCCGGATCAGGTCGAGAAAGTCATGGATGAGCGAGACGATCTCGTCCCGGGAGAGCCCGTGCGAGCGACCCAGTTCATCGAGATCGTCCCCGTCCACCTCGACCCGGTGCGCCGAGACCTGGCCGGGGCCGAACTTCTCCATGAGGGCGGCGAGAAAGGGCTTCGCCTGGTCCGGCGGCACCGAGCTGAGGATGGTGCGCGGGGGTCCCGGCCCCTCCGATCCGGCGGCGCCCGCGAGCCGGGCGGCGAGCGCGGCGGCGAGGCCGGACGGAAGCGGCGGCCCGAGCGGAGGCGAATCCGGTCCGACCTCGGGCCCGACCGACTGGCGGTTGAGCCGCAACTGCACTGCGTCCCAGCGGGAGTAATGGCCCATGCAGTCGAAGACGTTCTTGGCCACGATCCGGTCGGCGAGGTCCAGGTCGGCGATCACGAGCCCTTCCCGGCCGAACATCGGCTCGGCGGCGTAGGTCCCGAAGGGAGTGGCGATGGCGCTGCCTCCCATCGCCCACTTCCAGTTCGTGGTCTCCTTGTACGGGAAGTCGTCCGGCACCTGGTCCTCGCCGAGGAACATGGAAGCCGACACGACGAAGGTCTGGGTCTCGAAGGCGTACTCCCGCACGGCGGCGTCCTGATCGGAGTGGTGCAGCGGGTGGCGGGCGCCGCTCATGTCGCGCACCGTGTTCCCGGGGCCGGCGTACGACCAGTAGCCCGGCCAGCAGGCGGCGTGCACCTCCTCGCCCAGGACCGCCATGGCCCCCTTCAGCAGGGTCATGTGGTTCTCGAAGCAGATCAGCCCGCCGAGAACGCCGAACGGCGTGTCGAACACGCGCAGGTCGCTCGCATCGCCGCGGCCCCAGAAGAACCGCTCCTGGTGGGTCGGCATGAGCTTGCGGTGGCGCCCGAGGATCTCGCCGTCGGGACCGAGGAAGAGCATCGTGTTGTAGAGGGTTCGGGAGCCCGGCCGGTCGTCCTGTTCGTTCAGCCCGATCACGGCGGTGAGCCCGGCGCTCTTCGCCGCCCGGCCGAGGATCTCGGTCTCGGGCCCGGGGATCCGCACCGAGTGGTCGTAGAACTCGACCACCGTCTCCTTCCAGCGCCGCGCCGACTCGGGGTCGGTGTAGCCGAAGTTGTTGCGCCAGTACGGATAACAGGGGATCCCCGTCTCCGGGGTCACGATGAACTCGACGCCCTGCCGACCGGCCTCGACGAGCGTTTCGGCGTACTTCTCGACACTCGCCTTCTTGTCCATGAAGACGGGGCTGATCTGGGCCGCGCAGGCGCGCAGGGATCTCTTTTCGGTCGTCACGCGGGGACTTCCTAGGCCGGAGCGGGCAGAGATGCGGGGGAGGCCGAGGAATGCCAGTCGTCCGGGCAACTGCAGACCAGATTCCGGTCGCCGGTGGCGTTGTCCACGCGACCGACCGGCGGCCAGAACTTCCCCTCCTCGACCCACGGCGCCGGGAACGCCGCCCGCCGGCGGCTGTAGGGCCGGTCCCAGACCTCGGCGGTGACGTCGCGAACCGTGTGCGGCGCCAGCTTGAGCGGGTTCCGCCTCCGGTCGGCGCGGCCTTCCTCGATGTCGCGGATTTCCTCGCGGATGCGGAGCATCGCGTCGCAGAACCGGTCCAGCTCGGAAAGCGACTCGCTCTCGGTGGGCTCGATCATGAGCGTTCCGACCACCGGGAAGGACAGCGTGGGGGCGTGGAAGCCGTAGTCCATGAGCCGCTTGGCGATGTCGTTCGCCTCGACGCCGGCCGACCGCTTGAACGGACGGCAGTCGAGGATGAACTCGTGGGCCACCCGCCCGCGGGCTCCGGTGAACAGCAGCGGGTAGTGCGGCGCGAGCCGGGCCGCCATGTAGTTGGCCGACAGGATCGCGACCTCGCTCGCCTTCCGGAGCCCGTCGGCGCCCATGAGCCGGATGAAGGCCCACGAGATCGGCAGGATCGCCGGGCTCCCCCACGGCGCGGCGGAGATCGCGCCGATGCGCTGCGGGCCCTGCTCCACCGCGTCGGGATGGCCGGGGAGGAAGGGAGCCAGCTCCTCGGTGGCGGCCACCGGCCCCATCCCCGGCCCGCCGCCGCCGTGCGGGATGCAGAAGGTCTTGTGCAGGTTCAGATGGCAGACGTCGGCGCCGATCCGGGCCGGGTTCGTCAGGCCGAGCTGCGCGTTCATGTTCGCGCCGTCGAGATAGACCCGTCCGCCGGCGTCGCGAACCATGCGGCAGATGTCGCGGACCCCCTCCTCGAACACGCCGTTCGTGGACGGGTAGGTGATCATGAGCGCCGCGATCCGGCCCCGGTGGAGAGCGATCTTCTGCGCGAAGTCGTCGGGCGCGATCTCGCCGGTCCGCGTCGTTCGGACCGGCACCACCCGCATCCCGGCGAGGGCGGCGCTCGCGGGGTTCGTCCCGTGCGCCGAGACCGGGATCAGACAGACATCCCGGGCGTCGTCTCCGCGGCTCCGATGGAACGCCCGGATCATGAGGAGCCCCGCCAGCTCGCCCTGCGAACCGGCATTCGGCTGCAGGCTGACCGCGTGGAACCCGGTGATCTCGGCGAGCCAGGCCTCGAGGTCTTCCGCGACCTCCCGGAACCCCTCGAGCTGGTCGGGAGGCGCGAACGGGTGGATCTCGGAGAACTCCGGCCAGGTGACCGGGATCATCTCGGCCGCCGCGTTCAGCTTCATCGTGCAGGAGCCGAGCGGGATCATGGAGGTCGTGAGCGACAGGTCCCGGTCGCGCAACTGCTTCAGATAGCGGAGCATCTCGTGCTCGGAACGGACCTGGTGGAAGACCTCGTGCGTGAGGAATCCGCTGCGGCGGCGGAGCGCGAGCGGGAGGGCGTCCCGGCGGCCGGGTTCGTCGTCGAGGGGAGCCTCGAGGAGATCGGCGGCGACGACGCCCCGCCGACCGCCGGAAAACGCGCCGAGGATGCCGTCGAGATCCTCCGGCGTCGTCGTCTCGTCGAGCGCGATGGTGATCCCTTCGGGGATCGTCCCGTCCTGGCGGACCCGGCCCAGGTTGATCCCGGCGGCCTCCGCGGCGCCGGCGATCCGATCGGCCTCCCGCTCCGGCAACGGCACGGTGATCGTGTCGAAGGCCGGGCGCCGCCCCGGACGGAATCCGAGACGTTCGAGACCGTCGCGGAGCGCGAGCGTCAGCCGGCGGACCCGTCGGGCGATCTGCCGGAGCCCGTCGGGGCCGTGCCACACCGCGTAGGCGGAGGCCATGAGGGCCGGGAGGACCTGCGCGGTGCAGATGTTGCTCGTGGCCCGATCCCGGCGGATGTGCTGCTCCCGGGTCTGCAGCGCGAGCCGGAACGCCGGCCTCCCGTCGCAGTCAACCGACATCCCGACGACCCGCCCCGGGACGCGCCGCTGGAAGCTGATCCGCGTGGAGAGGAACGCGGCGTGCGGACCGCCTCCGCCCATGGGCATCCCGAACCGCTGCGTGGAGCCGACGGCGATGTCGGCGCCGAAGTCGCCCGGGGGGGTGAGCAGGGTGAGCGCGAGCGGGTCGCAGCAGGCGACGAACAGTCCGCCGACTTCGTGAACGGCGCGAACGAGCGGCCGCCAATCCCGGATGCCTCCCAGCGTGTCGGGGTACTGGACCGCGACGCCGCCGAGCCGGTCGGGCAGATCGAGGGAACCCGCGGCGAGATCCCGGATCTCGAGTCGGATCCCCATCGCCTCGGCGCGCGTGCTCATCACGGCGAGGGTCTGCGGATGGAGTCGCTCGTCGGCAAGGAAGCCCTCGCGGCCCCGCACCCCGCGGAAACACATCGCCATCGCCTCGGCGGCGGCGGTGGCCTCGTCGAGGAGCGAGGCGTTCGAGACCGGAAGGGCGGTGAGGTCCGAGACCAGGGTCTGGAAGTTCAGGAGGATCTCGAGTCGCCCCTGCGAAATCTCCGACTGGTACGGGGTGTACTGGGTGTACCAGCCGGGATCCTCGAGGATGTTTCGCAGCAGCACCGGCGGAGTGACCGCTCCGTGGAAGCCCCGCCCGATGAAGCTTCGCCGCACCTGGTTGCGGGCGCCGACCCGGCGCAGCGCCCCGAGCAGCTCGGCCTCGGAAAGCGCCGGAGGCAGGTCGAGCGCGGCGCGGGTGCGAATGTCCTCGGGGATCGTCTCCTCGATGAGGCGTTCCCGCGAGATGAGCCCGAGCGCCGAGAGCATGGCCTTCTGCTGGAGCGAACCGGGGCCGATGTGCCGACGCGCGAACGGAGCGGCGCCGGAGGCGAGTCCGGGGAGGGGTGGCGGATAGGAGGCGGAGTTCACCGGAAGCGAGGCGAGGCAGGTGGGGCCGGCGCTGGAACCCGGCCTGACCGTGAGCACCTGACGGTCAGGGCCTGACGCAGGACGTTCGGGCCCGGACCGGCTGCGGCCCTCGCCGGAGGTGGCGTCCGCCCTGATGGGAGCGGAGGATTCTACCGCCCGGCCCGGGCCGCGCTCGCCGGGAATTCGGCGAGCAGCTCTTCGAATCGGCCGCGCGTCGTGCGGAGACTCGCGGCGGCGGCGGACCGATCCCCGCCGCAGGCCGCCAGCCGCGAGGCGAGAACCCCTCCCAGCGACCGCTCCCTCCCGGCGCCGGTGGCCGGGGAAAGGTGCTCGGCGACGTCGGCGGCGCCGATCTCGTCCCCCGGACTCAGGATCAGCAGCCGCTCCACCAGGTTCCGGAGCTCCCGCACGTTTCCCGGGAAGCGGTGGGCGGCGAGGGCCGCGAGCGCGTCGTCGGTGAAGCGGCGGGGTTGCTGCCGGTGCCGGGACTCCAGATCGGCCACGAAGTGGCGCACCAGCTCGGGAATGTCGGAGAGCCGATCCCGCAGCGGCGGCATGACGACCGGAATCACCTCGAGCCGGTGGAGCAGATCGGAGCGAAACCCGGAAGCCCGCAAGTCCTGGTTCGTCGCCGAGAGGACGCGCACGTCCACCTCGACCGACTTCTGTCCCCCGACCCGGGTGATCCGGCTCTCTTCGAGCGCGCGCAGCACCTTGGCCTGGGTGCGCGGGCTCATGTCGCCCACCTCGTCGAGGAACAGCGCGCCGCCGTTCGCCTGCTCGAACTTCCCGATGCGCTGGCGGTGGGCACCGGTATAGGAACCGCGCTCCGCGCCGAACAGCTCGCTCTCGATCAGCTCCTCCGGGATCGCCGCGCAGTTCACTTCGACGAACGGTCGTTCGGACCTCGGGCTGGCGGCGTGGATGAGCCGGGCTGCGACCTCCTTGCCGGTTCCGGATTCGCCGGTGATGAGGACCCGCACATCGCTGGCCGCCACCCGTGCGATCCGGCTCCGGACCCGGTCCATCGCCGGAGACGACCCCACCAGCTTCCATCGGGCGCCGGCGCGCTCGCGGTGCGCCGCGACCTCCTCGGCGAGCTGGCGATTCTCCTCGGCGAGCCGCTTCCGTTCGAGCGTCGCCGTCTTCTCGATCGCCATCCGCAGAACGGCGGCGATGTCGCCTCGCCCGCCCTTCTCCAGAAAGTGGGCGGCCCCCGCCTGGACGGCCCGCACGGCGGTCTCGATGTCCCCGTGCCCGGTGTGCATCACGACGGCGATGCCCGGGTTCTGCTGGCGGATCCGCTGGAGGACCTCCATCCCGTCCATGCCCGGCATCTTGATGTCGAGGATGACGAGGTCCACCGGCTGCCGCTCCAGCACCTGAAGCGCCTGCGGGCCGGACGGCGCCTCGGCGACGGCCCATCCCTCGTAGCGCAACCGGCGCCGCAGCGAGCGGCGGATGATGGGCTCGTCGTCCACGACGAGGACCGAGATGTCTTCGGAGGTCGGGGGACGGACCGGCACGACCGGATCCTACCGACGCCCCCGCCGCACGAGCCCCCGGCCCGGCGGACAGGCGGATCCGAGCAGATCCTCGGCGATCACCCCGCCCACGCCGCCGAGCGCGAGAGCCACGCGGCCCACCCGGTCCTTCAACAGGACGAACGGGAGCCGCGGATCCTCGGGCGGAGCGAGGACGGTCGGCCCGCATCTCTCATGATGGTGTCCGGTCCACGTGGAATCCGTAAGCGGTGCGGAGCAGGAGGACCCCGGATCGGGACCTTCCCGTGCGGATCCCCGCCTCGGCTATGTCCTTAGCCGTGATTCCCCGGCAGCGAGGTCGGGACCGTCACGGCGGAAGCGGGACACCCTCGCTGAGCGAACGAATGGCGGCGCCTCCGGCGTCCGGGTCGTTGCGCGTCCGGGCGAGGGCGCGGGCCCGAGCGAGCGAGGTCTGCGACTTCGCGAGGAGCTTCGCGGCGCCGGCGGGGTTGTCGAGTTCACGCTTCAGCGCCGCGGCGGTCCGCTGGATCAGGCCGCGCAGGAGATGCGATTCCGCCGACTCCGCCGGAGCCGCCCGCCACAGCTCCTCCCAGACCGCGTGAGCCTCCCAGAAATACCGGGCGCGGGCGAGCCGGACGCCGTGACGAAAGAGGCGGTCCTCGGCGAGGTCTTCGAGCCGGACGGCCCTGGCGGGCAGCCAGCCGGACGGGAGGTGTTCGAGGAAGCGGTGGCCGCCGGGGTCGCGCTCCGGGTGCGGCGTCCGCCCGGGCCGGTGTCGGTACGGCGGAAGGGACGGCTTCAGACGCGCCGCTGGACCACGAAGGCGGTGAGCGCCGCGAACGCGTCCCGGTAGGGCGAGGCCGGGACCGGCGCGAGGGCCTCGCGCGCGGCCTCCGCGTGGGTCTCGGCCGCCTCGCGCGCGGCGGCGAGGCCCCCGGTCCGCTCCACCAGCCGCAGCACCGATCGCGCGTCCTCGGCGTCGAGATCTCCGGTCTCCAGAACCCTCTCCACCAGCGGAGCCTCGTCCGGCTCCTGCTCCAGCGCGTGGAGGACCGGGAGGGTGAGGTGGCCCTCGCGGAGGTCGCTCAGCACCGGCTTGCCGATCTGCGCCTCGCTGGCGGTGAAGTCGAGGAGATCGTCGGCGAGCTGGAACGCCATCCCCAGATGGGTTCCGTAGGCGGCGAGCGCCTCTTCGATCCCGGAGGACGCCCCCGCGCACATGGCCCCCATCCTCCCGCAGGCGGCGAACAGGCTCGCCGTCTTGAGGCGCAGGATGTCGAGATGCTCCTCCCGGGTCAGGCCGATCACGCCGCCGCGCGCCGCCTCGAGGAGCATCCCCTCGGTGAGCCGCCGCGAGACCTCGCACAGCGCCGTGACGAACCGGAGGTCGCCCTTCTCCGCCGCGAGCGCGACGGACTGGATGTAGAGGAAGTCGCCGAGGAGGACGGTGATGTCGTCCCCGAGCATGCTGTTCAGGGACTCCTTGCCCCGACGGGTGTCGGCCCGGTCCACGATGTCGTCGTGCATGAGCGTCGCGGTGTGCACGATCTCGATCATGGCGGCGTACCACGGCGCCTGGTCGCCGCCTCCGACGGCGCGGGCCGACATCAGGAGCAGCAGGGGTCGCAGCCGCTTGCCGCCGCTGCGATAGAGGTAGCGGCTCGCCTGCTTCACGAGTTCGAGGTCGCTGTCCACCCGGACCGCGAGGACGCGTTCGACCTCGGCGAGGTCGGGGGCGAGCTCGTCCATCAGCCCGACGAGGGGGGGAGGGGCGGAGGAAACGGTCACGGGACGGGGGGATTCTCTCTCCGACGTCCCCGGCTCACGACGGCGCCGCCGAGGACAGTCGGAAGAAGCGCCGGAAGTTCGCGTCCGTCGCGAGTTCGATTTCCTCCGGCGTCTCGCCCCGCGCATCGGCGAGCCGGCGCGCCGTCTCCACGACGAAGGCCGGCTCGTTGCGCTTGCCGCGCCGGGGGACCGGCGCGAGGAAGGGGGCATCTGTCTCCACGAGCAGCCGGTCCCGCGGAACCTCCGCCGCGACGCGCCGGAGCGGGTCGGCGTTGCGAAACGTCAGGATCCCGGAGAACGAGATCAGGAAGCCCCGCTCCACCGCCGCCCGGGCGAGACGCGCGCTCGCGGTGAAGCAGTGGAGCACGGCGCGGCAGCGGTCGAGGCCTTCGGCGTCCGCGATCTCGAGGAAGTCGTCCTCCGCATCGCGGTGGTGGACGATGACGGGCAACCCCAGATCGCGGGCGACGCGAATCTGCCGGCGGAACACGTCCCGCTGGACCGGCCGCGGGCTCAGGTCGTAGTGGTAGTCGAGGCCCACCTCCCCGATCGCGAGCAGGCGCGGGCGCCCGGCGAGATCGTGGAGTCGGGACTCCCCGCCGAGAGCATCGAAGTCCTTGGCGTCGTGGGGATGGCAGCCGATCGTGGTGTGGAGGGCCGGGAGCCCGGGGTCGTCGTGGTCGGCGCCTCCCGGGTGGACTTCGTCGAGCAGGGAGAACGTCCGCTCGTGGGAGCGATCGGCATCGAGCGTTCCCATCGCCACGACGGTGTGGACGCCGGCGGCGCGGGCGCGCTCCAGCACGCTCCGGCGGTCGGGATCGAATGCGGGCAGCTCCAGATGGGCGTGAGAGTCGGTCACCGGTTCCCCGCCCCGCTCGCGTCCGCGGGGAGCGGCGCGGCGAGCGCCTCCCGATACACCTCCTTCAGCGGAACGCCGGACGCCGTCGCGAGCCGGCGGCAGTCCTCGAACTCGGGGGCCCGGTTCACGACGCGACCGTCGCGGAGGCCCAGCTTGACCCGGACAACGCCCCACCGGGTGGCAACCCGCGCGTGGCGGCGATCGAGCGTCCGTCGCTCGGCCTCCCAGGTCCGGACGCCGAGGGTGGTGCTCTCCTCGAAGAACGCGGCGAACACCGGCTCGCTCCGTTGCGGCTCGACGAGCGCCGTCAGGTGGAACCCGGGGCGCCCCTTCTTCATGGACACGGGCGTCGCGAAGGCGTCCAGCGCCCCGCTCGCGAGCAACCGCTCGATGAGGTGGGGGAGGAGCTCGGGCTGCATGTCGTCGAGCGTGGCCTCCATGACCGTGATCCGGTCCCGCGGCTCGCGGAGATCCTCCGCCGCGCCGAGAACGGCCCGCAGCGCGTTCGGACGCCCTTCCTTCGGGTTCCGGTGGCCGAGCCCGTAGCCCACGGTTCGCGGCGTGAACGCGGGCCATCCGGCGAAGGAGTCCGCCAGACCGGTGAGAACCGCTCCGGTCGGGGTGGCGCGCTCGAAACCGGAGCCGTCGGCGAATGTCGGAACGCCCCGCAGCAGGAGCGCGGTGGCGGGGGCCGGGACCTCGAGCACGCCGTGCTCGGCCTCCACCGAGCCGCTGCCGACGTTCACCGGGGTCGCGGTGACCCGATCGGGAGCGAGATGGGCGATCGCGGCGACCGCGCCGACGATGTCCACCAGCGTGTCCAGCGAGCCGAGCTCGTGGAGGTGAACCCGCTCGGCGGGCTGGCCGTGGATGCGGCCCTCCGCCTCGAAGATCCGCCGGAGCAGGGCGGCGGCGCGGTCACGGATCGCCTCCGGAAGCCCGCTGCGGTCGAGGGCGTCGAGGAACTCGTGGAGATGGCGCGTCGTCGGCGCCGGACCGACGTCCACGGCCGCCCGCAGGCCCCGGATGCCGCCGCGCGACGCTGCCCGGAAGGAAAGCGAGCCGGGCGCTCCGAGGGCGGCGGTCACGTTCTCGAACACCTCGGCGGGCACGCCGAGATCGCGGAGCGCCCCGAGCAGCATGTCGCCGGAAACGCCCGCCGACAGATCGAGATGGAGGATGCGCACCGGGCGGCGGATTGTAGAAGCGTTCCCCCGTTGCCCGGAGTTCTCGGCTCCCGCCGAACCGGCGCAGTCCGTCGCATCGAACTCGGGAATTCGTCGGAATCGCGGGAGCGCGAACCGGCGCCGCCCGTCGGGCGCCGTTCAGCCACTTCCGGCGGACCGGAAGCGGAAGCTGCGAGCAGGAGTCCGGGTTACTCTCTTCGGCGTCCATTCCGCCCGTGACCGACTTCACCGCAGCGTCAACACCGGTCGAGCAGATTCGCAGCGAGGCGGTGGTGCGCCTCCGCGAGTACATGCGCGAGCGTGGCCTCAAGAGGTCGCGCCAGCGCAAGCTGATCCTCGACGAATTCCTGGAAATGGGGGGTCATGTCTCCGCCGACGATGTGCACCACCAGGTGCGGCAGGTGGACGGCTCGATCGGCAGGACGACCGTGTACCGGGCCCTGAGACTCTTCTGCAACGCCGGGATCGCCTCCTCCATCGACCTGAAGGATGGCCTGACGCGGTTCGAACCGGCGCTCTCGCGCGACCACCACGACCACCTGATCTGCGTGCGCTGCGGCCGGATCGACGAGTTCGTGTCGGAAGAGGTGGAGCGCATCCAGGAGGAGGCGGCGGCGGCCCACGGGTACCGCCTCGAGTGGCACCGCCACCAGCTCTACGGCGTCTGTCCCTCCTGCCGCAACGACTGACAGGAGGGTTGGCTCACATCGCGCCCTGCTCCAGGAAGCTGTAGTAGCGCCCGGTGGCGGCGACCACGATGTGATCCACGACCGGGATCCGCAGCAGGTCTCCGGCATCGCAGAGACGCCGATTCAGCGCCCGATCGAACCGGGACGGCTTCGGATCGCCGGACGGGTGGTTGTGGAACAGCACGAGGGAGTCGGCGCCCCACTCCACCGCGAACCCGAACACCTCCCGCGGATGGACCGGCACCGCGTCCCGGGATCCGGTGGCGAGCACGCGCGCGCGGATGAGCCGGCCCCGGACATCGAGCGCCACCGCGCCGAATTCTTCCCGGGCGCCGTTGCCGAACCGGGCGGTCAGCCACGCCGCCATCCGCGCCGGCTCGACGAGCTGGACCGGCTCCGGTCGTTGCGGCGCGAGCGCCCGGCGTCCGAGCTCCAGCGCGGCGACCAGACGAACCAGCCGCAACCGGGTGAGTCCCGGCGCCCGGCCGGCGTGGGCGAGCGGGGCCTGCGCCAGCGGGAACAGCCCTCCGGCTTCGGCGAGGATCCGTCGCGCCAGCGCGGCGGTTCCAGCGCCCAGAACGAGACGCAGCAGTTCCTCCGGCTGGAGCGTGCCGGGACCGTGGTCGAGAAGGCGCTCCACCGCTGGGTCGCCCTTGCTGTAACGACGGCGACGAAGCGCGGCGGGGGGAAGCGCCCGGCGGGCAAAGGCTCGGCGGGGGCGCGAAGACGGGACGGGACGGGTCAACGGATCTCGGGGTCTTCCACGCGGCGGTAGGGCGTGGAGTTCCCTGCGCTGGTGAGCGTGAAGCCGGGGGCGCGCTCTCCCGGTGCGCCCGGCGGGTCGAAGCGAACGGCGGTGAACGGATCGCCCTCCGGGTGGAACACCCCGTTGGCCGCCGGGACGAGGCGTCGGCCGAGCCCGCGCAGCGAGCCGTCTTCGAACCGCACTTCGACCGGGGACCGCCCGGGGTCATAGACGCCGGCGAGCGCCTCGAGGGCCTCCGGCGCCGCCTCCACCTCCTCGATCCGGGGTTGCTCCTGGCCCAGCACGTGGCGCGCGATGCGGTTCTCCAGGAGTCCGGGACGTCCGGAGCCGGAGTTCATGAGCACGGCGATCCCGAGCCGCGGCGCCGGGTACCACGCGAGCTGGGCGCGGAAGCCGTTGATCCCGCCGCCGTGAGCCAACTTGGCGAAACCGTGCTCCTCGGCGAGACCGAGTCCGTAGCCGTAGGGAACCTCCTCGCCGCTGACGAGGACGCCGGGCGCCGTCATCCGCTCGTAGCCGGATGCGCTGACCGCCTCGCCTCCCACGAGCGCCCGCTGCCAGCGCAGCAGATCGAGGACGCTCGATCCGAGGGATCCGGCAGCGTAGGGGAGCCGCATGCTGAGCGGGTCGTCATTCCGGAACCCGCCCTCCGACGCCAGCTCGTAGCCCTCGGCGCGGCCCGGGACGATGGGTTCGTTGTCGAGGTAGTGGGTGTTCTCCAGACCGAGCGGCTCGAAGAAGCGGCGACGAAGGAAATCGGTGTAGGACTCGCCGCTCAGGCGCTCGATCAGGACGCCGAGCAGGTAGTAGCCGGAGTTGTTGTACTGGTAGCGGTCGCCGGGTTCGAACTCGAACGGAACCGAGCCGAACAGGTCCAGCATGGCTTCGTGGCCGAGATCGAGCCGCGCCTGCGCCCAGAACTCCTCCATCTCGGTATAGCCCTTGATGCCGGACGTGTGGTTGAGCAGCCGCTCGACCGGAATCCGGAATCCGGCGGTGTCGTAGTCGGGGAAGTGCTCCCGCAGGTCGGAATCGAGGTCCAGCGCCCCCTCCTCGACGAGGAGCAGCGTGGCGGCGGCGGTGAACTGCTTGGTCACCGAACCGATCCGGTACACCGTGTCCGCGGTGGCGGGAACGTCGTTTTCCAGATCGGCGGAACCGAACCCGCCGGCGAAGACCAGCGCCCCGTCGAGTTCCACGGCCACCGAGGCGCCGGGCGATGGATGTTCGCAAAGCGCCCCCTCGACGAGAGCGCGGATTCCGGGCGCGAGGGGGTGTTCCGGCGGCCCGGCGGGGCCACCGCATCCGATGCACGAGGCGATCCACAGGAGAGCGCAGAGGAAGCGGAACCGGTTCATCGCCGCCATCTTAGGACGGCGCGACTCCTAGACTTCCCGCCCATGCGCAGCGTTCGTATCGAGATCCGGATCGAAGCTCCCGCCGAGCGGGTCTTCGCCCTGAGCAGCAACGTGCCCGGCTTCGGGGATGTCGTCCGCGGCATCGAACGGATCGAGATGCTCACCGACGGCCCGGTGGGGACCGGCGCCCGGTGGCGGGAGACCCGGGTCCTCTTCGGCAAGGCGGCGACCGAGGAGATGCGCATCACCGGGTTCGACCCGCCGCGGTCGCTCCGGATCGAAGCCGACTCCCACGGGGCGCACTACGTCACGACCTACCGCTTCACCCCGAACGATGGAGGAACCGACCTCGAGATGGACTTCAGCGCGCGGCCGCGGTCGTTCCTGGCGCGGCTGATGTCGGCTGTCTTCGGGCGCGCGATGCTCTCGAGTGTCCGGAAGGCGCTCGAGGCCGACCTCCGCGACCTGAAGCGCGTCGCCGAGAAGGCCGATGTCTGATTCCGGGAAGGCGCCGGCCGCGTTCCGCCCGATCCGGACCGAGCGGCTCCTGATCCGCGTCTTTCGGCTCTCCGACCTGCCCGACGTCCAGGAATACGCCGCCGACCCGCTCGTCACGCGCTACCTCCGCTGGGGCCCGAACCGCGAGGATCAGACGTTCGCCTTCCTGCGGGACGCCATCACCCGATCCCGGGCGCCCGGGTCGCGCAGCTTCGACCTCGCGGTCGTCGAGCGGAGCAGCGGCCGCGTGTGCGGCGGCATCGGCATCCACGGCCGCACCCCGGAGCGGGTGGAGGTCGGCTACGTGCTCGCGCGTCGGGTCTGGCGCCGCGGCTACGCCACCGAAGCGGTTCGGGCGGTCCTGCCGGTCGCGGCCGGGATGGGAGCGCGCGAGGTGTTCGGGCTCGTGCTCGGCGCCAACGGAGCATCGGTCGGCGTGCTCCGGCGGTGCGGATTCGAGCCGGTTCGGGACGCCGCTCCCTACGACGCATGGCGGAGCGGCAAGTGCGCCTCGGCGCAGGTCTTCCGCGCCCGCGTCGGGCGTCGCCTCAGGCCGAGCCGGGCCCGAGCGGCGCCGAAGCGCGAATCCGCCGGAGGTTGCCCACCCGGACCGTGATCCGCTCCCGGTCGAGCCACTCGAGCAGCGGGATGGCGTGCTTCCGGCTGAGTCCGAAGCGGCCCTTGAACCACGCCACATCCATCTCGCGCCGGACCGCTCCCCGGGCCAGAACGGCGCGCTTCAGCTCGTCGAGCCGGGCGGAATCGAACGCCAGCTCCGGGGTGACGAGAACGGCGCGGCGCTCGTGCGCGAGCAGGCGGCGGAGGGCGTCCACGAGGGGGCCGGGAGCTCCGAGCTCGGCGGCGAGGTCGTTCAGCGTCGGCGGGGCGTAGCCGGAGTCCAACAGGATCTGCGCCAGGCGATCCCGGACCTCCGCCTCGCCGGATGTGAGCTGTACTTCGCGGTCGGCGGTGTGGACCATGTCCCGGTCGCGCGCAAGCCTCCCCGCGGCCACCAGCCGATCGAGCGCCGCGTCGCAGACCGCCGGCGACACGCTCGTCTCCTCGCGGAGCTGCTCCACCGGCATCCCCGGACGGAGCCGATGGGCCGCTTCCCAGTTCGCGATCCGCTCCCTCAGGCGGCCTTCGAGACGTTCCAGCGCGGCGGCGGCGAGGAGGGTGCGGCCCGATCCGGCGGCTCCCCGTCCGCGGGTCGCCACCGGGAACGCCTCCCCCGCCTCGACGAGGCCGGAGACCAGACCGCGCGCGCCCGCGGGACGAAGCCCGAGACGGCGGGCGAGCCCGGACTCGTCCAGGCCGCCGGCCCCCGCTTCCCCGAGGAACGCCCCGGCAGCCTCCTCCGCATCGGCCCGGACCAGAGCCTCGACGCGCCGGGCGTCCGCCGGACTCCGGGGCGACCGCTTCGGCGGGTCCGCATCCAGCACCCGCCCGCCGCCGATCGTGATCACCGGGGAGTAGCGCCGGATGATGAACCGGTCCCGGCGCACGACCACCAGCGGAGACTCGAGGCGAAGCTGGGCGAGGCCCTTCGCGCCCGGGTCGAGCCGAGTGCGACCTCCGAGGAGGCGAACCCGGGCCAGAGCGACGGCGGTGCCGATATGGATGTGCACCCGTTCCCCGTCGGCGACCGGCGCCGGGGCCCAGGCGAGCACTTCGAGCGAGACATCCAGCATCCGCGCCAGCCCGAGTTCCCCCGGGGTCCCCGTGACCGACCCCCGCTGGACGGCGAAGCGACCGCCGCCCGAGAGGTTGAGCGCAGTGCGCTGTCCCGCCGCCGCCTCCGGGACCGGGTCCCCGTGGACCTGGATGCCGCGGACCCGGGCGCGCTGGCCTCCGGGGAGAACCTCGACTTCGTCGCCGACCCGGACCCGTCCGGAGAACAGCGTCCCGGTGACGACCACGCCGAAGCCGCGCATCGTGAAGGCGCGGTCCACCGGGAGGCGCAGCGGTCCCCCCCGGTCCCGGATCCCGGCGGTTCCGGCGGCGACGGCGAGCGCCCGGCGGAGCGCGTCGAGTCCCTCGCCCGTCACCGAAGAGAGAGGGACGACGGGCGCCGCTTCGAGCGGGGTCCCCTCGAGGAGCTCCCTCGTCTCGAGCGTCGCCAGCTCGACGAACGCCGGATCGTCGGCGAGGTCCACCCGGCTGAGGGCCACGACGGCCGCCCGGACCCCGAGCAGGCGGCAGATCTCGACGTGTTCCCGCGTCTGCGGCATCACCGACTCGTCGGCCGCCACCACGAGCAGCATCACATCGAACCCGGCGGCCCCCGCCAGCATGTTCCGCACGAACCGCTCGTGACCGGGGACGTCCACGAAGGCGTAGCGGAAACGGCCGTCCTCGAGGTGGGCGAACCCGAGATCCACCGTGATCCCGCGGGCCTTCTCTTCCTTGAGACGGTCCGGATCGGTCCCGGTGAGAGCCCGGACGAGGGAACTCTTGCCGTGGTCTATGTGGCCGGCGGTTCCGACCACGATGTCCCGCATCCGGCAGCGATTCTACGGAGCCGCGGCGATGGCTCGCCGCGCCGGAGCCCGTCGCGCCCCCTCCCATGCAGCCGGCGGCGCGGCATGGCGCAGAATAGGACACGACCGCGGAGGCCACCGATCATGCGACGCACCCGACTCTTCCCCGCCCTCCTGGGCGCCACCGTCCTCGGCATCGCCGCAGCGGCGGCGGGACAGCCATTCCCGCAGCGCGGCCCCGACCGCGGTTCGCTCGTGATCGTCGGCGGCGCGCTTCGGGATCCGGCCATCCTCGAACGGTTCCTCGACCTCGCGGGCGGCCCGGACGCCCCCATCGTCATCATCCCGACGGCGGGCGGGGGCGAGGACTACGACGAGTGGTACGCCGGGGCGCGCCGGTTCCGCGAGCTCGGCGCGACCGACCTGACCGTGCTCCACACCTGGGACCGCGAGGAGGCGGACAGCGAGGACTTCGCGGCCCCGATCCGTCGGGCCCGGGGCGTCTGGTTCCCCGGTGGCCGTCAGTGGCGCCTCGTGGATGCCTACGCGGACACCGCGACGGAGCGGGAACTCCATGCGCTGCTCGAGCGTGGCGGGGTCATCGGCGGCTCCTCGGCCGGGGCCACGATCCAGGGGGAGTACCTGGCCCGCGGCGACACGAGCGGCAACACGATCATGATGGGGGACCACGAGGAAGGGTTTTCCTTCTTCCGCGGGGTCGCGATCGACCAGCATCTTCTCGTCCGCAATCGCCACTTCGACCTCCTCGAAATCATCGAGGCCCGCCCCGAGCTGCTCGGCATCGGGATCGACGAGGACACCGCGATCGTGGTGCGCGGCGCCGGGTTCGAGGTGATCGGCCAGCGCTACGTGGCGATCTACGACAACACCCGGGAGCTTCCGAACGGGGGGTCGTTCTACTTCCTCCAGCCCGGAGACCGCTACGACCTCGAGACGCGCGAACCCCTGCGGCGCGAGTTCGGAGGCGGCGCGTTCGCCACCACGGTGAAGAAGAAGCGGAACTGACTCCCGGCCCGGTTCACTCGGGCGGCGATTCCCGCGACCGCTCGCCGGCCTCGACGCGGAGAGCGATATCGAGGGCCTCGAGCTGTTGCGCCTCGCGTCGCAGCCCGGCGCGCGTCAGCGGGTGGCGCTCCAGCCAGCCGCGAGGAAAGCGGAGCTCGAGGAAGTCCTCGCCCCCCACCGCCCGGATCCGGGGAAGCGGCTCGCGGCTCCGCCGGCGGCACAGCAGCACCGCGAGTCGCAGGATCGCCGCAAGCCGGCCCGTCGTCGCGGCCCCGGTGGCGGTCAGGTCCTCGAACCGGCCGGGGCGAAGCCGCTGGCGGTGGGTCTCGATGAGCACGGCGAGCAGCTCCTGGTCGTTTCGGGAGAAGCCGGGCATGTCCGAGTTGCGCACGAGGTAGGCGCCGTGGCGGTGATGCCCGCTGAACGAGACGGAGAGCCCGATTTCGTGGAGCGCGGCCGCCCACCGCAGAAAGCGCTCGTGCCACCCCCGCCCCAGGCCCCAGGCGTCCCGCAACCGGCGCAGACCGGCGAGCGCGGTCTCCCGCACCCGCGCCGCCTGCTCCTGGTCCACCCGGTACTGGGCCATCAGGTTCCGGATCGTGGCGTCGCGAACATCCCGGCGCTCTCGCCGACCGATGAGATCATGGAGGACTCCCTCGCGAAGAGCCCCGTCGGTCGCGGCCACCCGCTTCAGGTCGAGCGCCTTCATCACGGCGCGCAGGATCGCGACGCCCCCGGGGAAGTCCCAGGATCGCGCGCGCCCCAGCCCGGGGATGGCGTCCGGTCCGCGAGTCAGCCCCTCGACGTGCGCGGCCCGGACCATCCGCTGGCGGAGGCGCTTGAGCCCCCGCCGGGTCAGCCCGCCGGTGGGGCGCAGGAGCCGGGCGGCGGCCCGCACCGTCCCGGACGAGCCGTAGGCATCGCGCCAGCCGAGCCGGAAGAAGCCTTCCTCGATCGTCTCCAGTTCGCGTCGAGCCTCGGTCTCGGCCCTCGAAAAGGAGCGCTTGCGAATGGCGCCGGCGGGAAAGAACCGCCGCGTGAAGGAGACGCATCCCATGAACAGGCTGTCGGTGCGCATCGGGGAGCCGCCACTTCCGATGATGAGCTCGGTGCTGCCGCCGCCGATATCGATCACGAGCCGACGCTCGTCGCCCCGAGGCAGGGTCGAGGAGACGCCGTGATAGATCAGCCGGGCCTCTTCCGCCCCCGAAATCACCTCGATCCGCCGGCCGAGCGCGGCTGCCGCTTCGCCGAGCACATCGCGGCGCTTCTGCAGTTGCCGAAAGGCGTTCGTGCCCACCGCCCGGGTCTGCTTCGTCGGGATGTCCCGGATCCGCTCCCCGATGCGGCCGAGCGAGTCGAGGCACCGCGTCCATGTCCTCGGATCCACGCCCCGGTCCCGGAGGCCGGCGGCGAGCCGGACCGACTCGCGCAGCCGGTCCACGACCTCGATGTTGTCTCCGTGGACCCGGGCCACGGTCAGGTGGAAGCTGCGCGACCCGAGGTCCACGGCGGCAAGGAGGCCGTCGGGCGGATTGGATTCGATGGGGGTTATATCGAGTACTTGACAGGGGATGGCTGCACGGGCTCCCCTTCCGGCTACGATCCCGCGCGCCGTGGCAACCTGGGTCGTGGGCGACGTTCAGGGCTGTTTTAGCACATGGCTGCGCCTCGCCGCCCGCATCGGGTACCGGCGGGGTCGCGACCGGATCTGGTTCGTCGGGGATCTGGTGAACCGCGGGCCGGACTCCCTGGGGATGCTGCGATGGGTGGTCGAGCAGGGCGACTCGGCGAACTCGGTTCTCGGCAACCACGACCTTCATCTGCTGGCGCAGCGCGAGGGAATTCTGGGGACTCGGCGGCGGGACACGCTGGCGCCGGTGCTCGGGGCGGCGGACTCCCGCAGACTCTGCGAGTGGGTGGCGCGGCGTCCGTTCACGGCGCGGGTGGGGCCGTTCCTGCTGGTCCACGCCGGGCTCCACCCCGCCTGGGCGGTTCCCGAAGCCGAACGCCGGGCCGCGGCGGCCGCGGAGGCGCTCCGCGGTGACCGAAGGGGATTCCTCGAAGCGCTCTATGCGGCGCGCGGCGACGGGCGCCCCCGGCCCCGGTCCGGCCGACGGACGCGGAGGCTCGCCGCCCCGGCGCGCGACGCCTCGGTCCTGACCCGAATCCGCGCGGTGAACCGGGAGGGCGCGCCGAGATTCGGCTTCAACGGGTCTCCCGACACCATGCCCCCCCGGCGACGGCCCTGGTTCGAGAAGGCGCGGATCCCCGCCGGACTCACCGTCCTGTTCGGCCACTGGGCGGCGCTCGGGCTCATCTCCGCTCGGGCGGGAGACGGGCGGGTGATCGGGCTCGATTCGGGGTGCGTCTGGGGCGGCTTTCTCACCGCGGTGCGGCTGGAGGACGGGGCCTTCGCGATCGAGCCGACCGCCCCCGGCGACGGTCGCTGGCCGACGTGAAACGCGGAAACCAGGGCGAGGTTGCCGCTCTCGGCGAAGCGGGGCGGCATTGCGGACAGGCCGTGAGAGTGCCGCCGTCCAGGCGCGCCGTGGACGACGCGCTGGCATTCCTGCTGAACCTCCCTCCGGACAGCGATCCACCCCATGTGGCGGCTTCGGGAGACGGCGAGGTCGTGTTCGACTGGCGTGGTCACGACTTCTGGCTCGACGTCGGTTTCTTCGGCGACGGGAAGATCTGCTACTGCGTCAAGAAGTCCATGTCCAGCCCGGCTGACAGTTACGAGGATGACTTCGTTCAGCGCCGGGTTCCGCTACGCCTGCTGGAAGCGATCCCGAGAACCCGAAGTACCTGACTCGGATCCCGCAAGCCTGGATCCCTCGGGGCCCGCTCAGGCAAGCCTGGATCCGATTGTCCCTCGGATCAGGCCCGGTTGGAAGCGGGCCCTCGGATCAGGCCCGGATGGAGGTGGGTGGCGACTCCGTGAGGCGGAGCAGCTCCTCCCGCAGCGCGATGCGCAGCACCACGGGGATCTCCGAGCGCTGCCTGCCGAACTCGTAGGCGCACGCGGCGACGCGGCGCTCCATATCGCCAGCGGAGGTGATGTCAGCGACGTACTCCTCGGCGAATTCGTCCACTTCGAAGGGCTCTTTTCCCCGCACTCGGGATACGAGCGACGGGGCGACCTCGGTCGCCCACTCGTGGGCCTCGAGGAACTCGGCCATCCGCTTCCCGTAGTCGGTCAGCCGAAGGGGGCTGTTCTCCTCCGCGATCGGTGCCGGCAGGCGCTCGAAGATCCGCTTGATGTCCCGCCGGATCTCCGGCATGACGACCTCTCGGATCTCCCTCATGAAGTCCTGGAGTCCCGAGACATCGGTGTTCACCCGCCCGACCCACATGCCTCCCTTCCACAACAGGGTGCCGATCCCCAGAACCACCACCGCCACCGGGGCCCACTCAACGATCGAATTCGACATTGGCGGCGAGTCTAGCGCGCTTCTCGCGGGACTTGTCGGCAGCCGCGGACCGTCCCGTTCTCGCGGAAGACTTCGCGAAATATCCGGATGGGAGCAGACTGACCAGACAACCCTACTCGCAGGTCGTCGGGGGCCGGAGGCGAAGGGTGCGCTCGGGGACGCGCAGATCCACGCGGCGTCGGAAGCGGGAGATCCGCTCCATCGTGTCGAGCTCGAGCCGCTTCTTCGCCACATAGATGCTGACGGGCGTGATCACGACCCCGGCCCGGAAGCGCTGGCGGCTCTGCCTGTCGGCATCCATGGACTCCGGGTCGGCCGTGTCGGGCTTGGGCTTCACCTCCTGTTGCACCCAGCCCTCGATCGTGAGGCGCTCGAACTCCGGACTCGCCCCCTCGAGATGGTCATGGAAGGTGAACTGGCTCACGATCCGGCCGGGGGCGACGGCGCGGATCCGACCTTCCTCGGTGCGGATCACGACCCCGTGGAGGCAGGGCGCCACCTCGAAGCGCACCGGGACATAGATGCTGCGGGGGAGCACTTCCGCGTCCGCGGCCTGGCCCTGCCGGTCCTGGGCGCCGGAAGAGCCGGGCAGAGCCAGGACCGCTCCCAGGGCGGCGGCGGAGGCCCAGCGCACACTCCGCCAGCCTGTCGTCCGTCGCCCGCGCTCCCGCCATCGGCTCATGCCGACAATATATGACGGCGCTGTTACATTGTCAAGACCTCTCGTAACACGGGAAACACACACCCGACTTCGGCCGCGCTCTCCTCCCGACGACCGGCCGACGGCCCGCGGCGCCCCGGCGTGGAGAGCGCCGGTCTTCCGCCCCGGTCAGTCCACGACGAAGCTGTAGAGCTTGAAGCGGCCGTCCTGCTCGATCATGGACCCGAAGAGGCGAACGACCATCCGCTCCCCGCTCTCGTCGCGGACGGTCAGCACCGTTTCGCGGTGGACCCGGAACGGCCCGTAGTCCGTCGTCTCGCCCAGAAAGTCCACCGACAGCAGCTCGAGCCGGCGGCCGCCATAGCGCCCGAGCGTCTCCGCCAGCGAGTTCCGGCTCCGCGGCCCCATCAGCCCCCACAGGAACTCGGCTGAGGTGTTCCGTTCCGGGCGGCTGGCCGGGAGCGCCGGATAGACGGAAGCGCGGAACTCCGCCTCGGTCAGGATGAGCCTCCGCAGGGCGGTGGCGTCCCCGCCTTCGAGCCGGGCGAGAAACTCGCTGGCCGCCGCCTCGGCCGATGGAAACAGCCCGTCGAGTGCGGGAACCTCGGCGTCGGCATCGGCGCCCGGCACGGCCTCGGAGCGTACCGGGTGATCCTCGCCCGAGCCTCCAGACTCCGAGCGCGCCCCCTCGGGACCGCCGCCACAGGCAAGAAAAAGAAGAAGACCGGCGCCAAGGGCGAACCCGCAAAGAACTCCTGCCCCGGGCCTCGCCAGGAACACCCGGCGAGGCCACGCCTAGACGACAGGCGTCAGCTCAGACGCCGCGCGCTAGTTCGAGCTCAGGTTAATCCAACCCTGGAACCAGTCGCCGCCCACGTCACAGGCACCGATGTAGCTCGCCGCTTCGAAAAAGCCGTCGTTCGGCGGCATTGCATAGTTCGTGAGCGCCGGGGAACCTTCCGTCGGGCACACGCCGAACTCTTCCGGCTCGTCCCCGTCACCCGGGTGGTAGTACGGGTGCTCCAGCATCGGGTCCACCTCCATGATCGCCAACCCAGCCGCGTTGGCCAACTCGACAAGCGCCGTCACAGAGGGATCATCCTCGCCCTTGTTGCTGCCATCCCCGAAGCTGCCGGCTCGGTTGTCGTGGAAGATCGAGTTTCTGACGACCAGGCTGCCTCCAACGACCTGCTGATAGGTGGCCGTGTGGTCCAGCCTCAACCCTTCATCCTTGAAGCCCACGACGATGAAATTGCCGTAGATCCCCGCAGTGCCCTCACGGAGCAGCATACCAATGTCACTCTCCTCGCCGAGGTCCGTGCCCGGATCTCCAATCAGCGTGACGTTGTAGAGGGTCGGATTCGAACGAGGAGTCAGATCATTGTTGTCCGCCTTGTTGTCCGCCTCGATTCCGTTGTCGGCATCGTCGCCGCGCTGCTGCGCAATCCAGAACTGGCCGCGACCGGTCCACCCGTTGGTCCAATCGAAGCTGTCATCACCGATACCAGTTACGACAACGTGCTTGGCATCCACAGTCCCTCCAAAGAACTCGATGCCGTCATCCTTGTTGTAGTGCACCTGAACGTAATCCACCTCGGTACCCGCTCCAACACCATGAAAGGCAATCCCATTCAGTTCTTCCTCCGGAGCACACTCACCGCCAGCAAACTCGACCCGGACGTACTTCAGAACACCGCTGCTGTCCATGGGATTGTCTCCCCCATACAGCGCGGCGTCACCTCCGACACATTCGGCTGTCGCCTCGTCGAGGGGGATGTTGATGGGTGCGCTGCCGTTGATCACAACACCTCCCCAGTCTCCTCGAACACGCTGTCCAGGATCCTGCGCGCTGGTGAACACAATGGGGGCGTCCGCCGTGCCTTCCGCAAGAATCGTGGCTCCGCGCGCAATGACCAGCATGTCGCGGCCGTCGTTTCCGTAGATGGTGGTCCCGGGTTCGATCGTGAGAGTGACACCGTCAGAGACGATCACTACGCCGTCAAGGATGTACTCCGTCGCCGCGACCCAGGTCGTGTCGCTGGAAATCTCGCCGCTCACCTCCATGGTAGCGGGCGTCTCGGGCTCCGAAGGGCTCGGCGCGGGGGCCGGGGCGGGGGCCGGCGCAGGCGTGGACTGGGAATCATCCTCGCAGGCCGAGAAGCCAATGAGGGACGCCGCCAGCAGGGCGGCAATCCGAAGAAATGTAGTGCGCATGGAAAAGCCTCCTTCCGGATGCGCTAGGCGGGCCGAAAGCCCGTTCGCAGGAAAAGAGATAGGGCTGGTCCAGCCGCCACGCATGAGGAAGACGCACCCACCGCGGTAGCCGAACCGGACAGTTCGATGAGGAACCTCAGCGGATCGCGTAGGACAGGCTGAGGGAAAAGGAGCGGCCGAGCTTGAAGATTCGCTGCAGCTCGCCGCCCTGGGTGAAGCGGTGCTCGGCATCGAGGAGGTTGTCGAGGGACGCCCGCAGGCTCACGCTGTCAAACCGCTTCGTGAACACGGCATCCAGGACGCCCCGACCATCCTCGTAGATGTTCGGGAGGCCCAGTGCGCCCACATCCACGATGCGGTCGTCGAACCAGTTGTAGAGCACTCTGGCACTACCCCTGAACTCGGGCAGGTCCACATCCACACTGAGGTTGAACACATTGGCGGACTGGCCTGCCAGAGGCCGGTCAAGGCTGGTCTGAATCTGGCCCGCCATCTGTTCGAGCTCGATTTCGGAACTGACGTAGGTGTAGTTCGCGGAGCCCATGAGGCGCCCGAACTGGCGGCGCGCCTCGAGCTCGACTCCAGTGTTTCGGGCCCCGAGCGCATTCGTGTACGAGGTGCGGAGCTGGGCCGTCGGCTGCACGATCCGCTCGATCGGGTTCGTGAAGTCCTTGTAGAACGCGCTGATGGCGAGAACCTCGCCCGCCGCCGGGAAGGTCTCGAGCCGGACATCCACGTTCTGGATCAAGGCCCGCTTCAGCTCGGGATTGCCAATGACCGCTCGACCACCCACCACGTCGGTGAACTCGAAGGGCGCCAACTCCCGGAACTCCGGCCGGTTCACCGTGTGGCTGTACCCGGCCCGCAAGTTCGTCGTGTCCGACAGCGCATAGACCGCGTTCACGCCCGGGAGCACGTCCGTGTCGTTCAGCGTGGCCGTGACGATGTCAGCCGTACTCGAGAAGAGATCGAATGTATCCACGATCTGCTCGGAGCGTTCCACACGCGCCCCACCGATGATCCGCAGGTTCCGGCTGAGGGGCAGGTCGGTCATGGCATAGAACGCCTGAACCGTCTGCTCGGCCCGGTAGGTGTCGGTGGGACGGGTCTCCTCCCGGAGTTCGTAGATGTCCCCGATGTTCGCGGGAGTGAAGATCATCTCCGGCGTCTGCGCTATGTCCACAGCGCCCGGCAGGCGTGGGATCATGCGGAAACGGCGCGAACTGAAATCCCGCTCCCGCAGGGTGGTGCGGGGACCCAGCTTGAAACTCGCCGGCAGGTCATCCCACTGGGCGAAGAACAGCGTCCAGTCGGCTCCCAGCTCCACCACCTCGTCGTCGAGGTCGTTGAACATGCGGAAGCCGCTCTGCGACTCGTCGGCGAGCACATATTCGTCGCTGAACGAGTTGAACTCGTAGAGTGTCTCCCGCAGGTCCGGTTCGTCACGGGTCGCCCGCGAAAGCGTCGCGCTCCACTCCAACTGGCTGGCCGCGAGCGCCTGGAAGTAGTGCTCTCCGGAGAACCGCGACGAGAGGATGCCCTCCTCGACCCAGAAGAGCCGCGAGTTCCTGAGGTTCGCCCCAAGGTCACTGTTGTAGCCCTCGAAGGTGCGCGCCTCGTTCTTCGAGTTGTGAGTGTAGAAGTTCTCCAGCGACACCCGATGGTTTCCGGAGAACTTGTAGGCGAGATTGCCCACGATCCCGGTCGAGGTCTTCGACGTGGTGACGTCGAAGTCATAGTCGTTCTGGACATCGAGGTCGCCCCGCGACACCGAATAGAAAGTGCGATCCTCTTCCTGAGTCTGGTGACTCTCGGACCAGGTGACGCTCACGATGGCGCCCAGCTTGTCCCAACTGTTCCCCGCGACGAAACTGTAGGACTGGTTGTGTCCGATGCTCTCGGTCACGGGCGACCACACATTGGAGAAGGACTCGCCCATCGTCTCCAGCTCCGCTGGCGTGAAGCCGGCCTCGGTGAACCGGCTGGTCCGAATCACTCTGGCATCGGGAATGGCCGAGGGGAGATCCCGGGTTCCGTCGTCGAAGCCGAGCCAGTCGCGCCCGCCTCCGGGGTAGCTGAGCCCGTCCTGGAAGCTGGTGTTCGTGTTGTAGCCCTGCGAGATCGAGACGTTGACCACCGGCTCGTTCGGGAACGCCAGCGGATCGATCTCCACGAGCCCCCCGGAAAAGTCGGCGGGCTTGTCGGGGAGGTAGGACTTGACGACCGAGACGCTCTCGATCAGCCCGGTGGGGAAGAGATCCAGCGGCACGACCCGCTTGTCCGGCTCGGTGGTCGGGAGGACCGAGCCGTTCAGGGTCGTGTTCGAGTAGCGCTCGCCGAGCCCGCGCACGAAGACGTACTGGTTGTCCACCACGGTCAGCCCGGTGACCCGCTTCATGGCCGAGGCGGCGTTGGAATCCGCGTTGGCCTTCATCTCGTCGGAAGCGAGGTTGTCCGTGATCACGGCGGCTTTCTGCCGCTCCACGAGCTGCGCCTCGGCGGTGAAGAGCTCGGGCTCGACGATCTCGCCAGTGACCACGACTTCCTCGGCGAACCGCTCCATCCGGAGCGCCACGTCGAGCCGGGTGGTCTCGCCGGCCACGATGTCCACGCTGACGGTGATGTCCTCGTAACCGGAAAAACCGACCTGGAGCTGGTGGGCTCCGGCGGGGAGGGTCAGGGTGTACTGCCCGTCGAGCTCGGTGTAGGCGGTGGTCCCGGTGTCCAGCACCGTGATCGGAGCCGCCGGGAGCCCGAAGGCGTTGAAGTCGTCACGGACCACGCCGGAGACCTGTCCGGTCTCCTGCGCCAGCGCCGCGCCGAGGCCCGGCGCCGCGAGGAAGGTCGCCACCAGGGCGCCCCGCAGCCATGGGCTCGCGAAGGAGGGCAGGAAGGCCCCCCGAGAAGGGAATGGGGTGTCGCGCATGACGGGGGGAATTGTGGGCGGGATTCGGGTCTCCGGATTGAATCCCGAGAAAACTTCGCCCCAAGAGTGCGTGACGCAGGTGAACGAGTGGTGACGCCGCGGTGACACCGACGCCGCGGTCCGTCGCAATGCGCCGGCGACGCCGTTGCCGGGGCGCGGGAGAGGCTTCGGCCCCGGTCCGGGGAAAGGACGCGCCAGGCGGCGCTCGGCGTCTTCCGGCGGACCGGAACCCGCCTGGAGGAATCCCGGTTACCGCGGACGGCGGGGATCCGCCGGGTAGGCGCCGAGGATCCGGAACGAACGGGAGAACACCTGGAGCTCCTCAAGCGCCCGCTGGACCGGAGGATCCTCCGGTCGCCCCTCGAAGTCGCAGTAGAACCGGGTCGAGGTGAACGAGCCCCCCACCATGGCGCTCTCGAGCTTCAGCAGATTCACGCCATTCGTGGCGAAGCCGCCGAGCGCCTTGTAGAGGGCCGCGGGGAGATTCCGCACTTCGAACACGATCGTCGTCAGCATCGGCCCCGCCACCCCTCCCGACGGGGCGATCGGAGCGTCCTGCCGGGCCATCAGGAGGAACCGCGTCGTGTTGTGGGACGCATCCTCGATGTTCGGCGCGAGGATCTCCAGTCCATGGAGCTCGCCAGCGAGCGAGGAAGCGATCGCCGCCCGTCGTCGGCTCCCGCGGCGCGCCACGTCCGCGGCCGCTCCGGCGGTGTCCCGCTCCGCCACCGCCACGAGCCCGCGGCCGCGGATCCACCGGCGGCACTGGGCGAGCGCATGGACGTGGCTGTGGACGGTCACCACATCCTCGAGCCGCGCGCCGGGCGGGCCGAGGAGCTGGCACCGGATCCGGAGGAAGGTCTCGCCCACGATCCGCAGGCTGGATTCGGGAAGCAGGTGGTGGACGTCGGCCACCCGCCCCGCCTCGGAATTGTCCACCGGGATCAGCGCCCTCTCCGCCGCTCCGCTGCCCACGGCGTCGAAGACATCCTCGAACGCCACACAGGGCCACGGGTCGTATGCGGGAGCGAATTCGCGGCACGCGAGATGGGAAAACGACCCTTCGACGCCCTGGAAGGCGACTCGCGACATGCTCCTGCGTCTCCTGCGGCGGTCGCGGACGCTGCTAGGAGCCTGCGCCGCAGAAAACCACGAGAGTGGTGGACGCTCGTTGCGGGCGCGGATCCGTCGTTCCATCTTATGGGAGGAGGTCGCTGGACCGGGGCCTCGTGGCGGGCATCGCGGCGGGGCGCGGATGGTGTCGGG
>JAJEAO010000065.1 GCA_022822745.1 Acidobacteriota bacterium | reverse complement strand
ACGGCCTCATCCGCCGCCTCTGCGCCGCCACCCGCTCCCCGGCGAGCGATCCCCACGGGAAGCTCGCGGATTCTCCGGCGATGCGCCTGCCCGTGATCCTGCTCACGAGCCCCCCGACCTGGCGTAGCTCGCGGATCGGGGGGGTCCAGCGCGTCTTGACTGCAGCCGCGATGACCTATGTCGCCGCGGCTCTGACCGGCATCCTGACGCTGCTCTACTACCTGCTTCGGTCCGGCCTCCTCTCGGACGAATAGCGCAAGGACGCCAGCCATGGAGCGCCGGTCTCCAGACCGGCACGGAGAGGGCTTGGCCTCCCGTCCGGCACCACGGCGCGGGCTGGACGGGCTGACTGAGCTCCTCGGCGCCGCTCTGGAGAACCCCTGCCGGGAGGACCGGGGCGCCCGATAGCGGGGCGCTCCATGTCGGGGTGCGCCGGCGAGCGCCGGCGCACCCGGAGCAGGCCTCAGCTCAGTTCTGCTGCTCGGTCGTGTCCGTCTCGACGGCGGCCATCGCATCGGCGAGACCCGGCAGGTCCGGCCCCCGCTCGGGAGTATCGAGGAGCTGCTCGTAGTAGTCCCGCGCCGCATTCTCGTCGCCCACCGCGGTCGCGGCCCGCGCCGCGCCGTAGAGCGAGTGCGGCCGCTTCGCCGTGCGCATCAGCGAGGTCTCGAAGACGGCCAGCGCTTCCTCGGCCTCTCCGGCGTCGAGGAGCGCCTCGCCCAGCAGCTCGTGCGCGGGCTGGATGGGAGAGTCGATCGGGGACTCACCCGGCGGGCCGGAAGGCGGCTCCATGCTCTCGGCCACCTCGACTGCCTTGCGGAACGCGGCGATCGCGCCCGACGAGTCGCCCTTCGCCTGCGCCACCAGCCCGGCCATCTCGTGGGCCATCACCAGCGCCTGCTCCGCGCCGCGCGGATTCTCCAGCCCGGCGAGCATCTCGTGGAGCGCCATGAGCCCCTCGGCCGCCTCCTGCGCGAGCGTGGTGTCCCCGGTCGCCGCGGCGCTCGCGCCGCGGGCGTAGATCATGGCGCCGGCGGTCCGGTGTCCCACCGACGGACTGTCCGAGGTGAGACCGGTCACCAGATCCGCCACCGGCTCGGGCCTCCACTTGCGCGCCTCGATCGTGTTCAGCGCGTCCATCCGCATCCACGTTTCCTTCACGGACTGGAGCGTTTCGTCGCGCTCGACGATCGTGTTCAGCTCGTCGAGAACCTGCTGACCCTCGTCGTAGCGTCCCTCCTGGAGGTAGGCGTAGAGCAGCCAGTAGAGCGCGTGGTAGGAGTAGCGCATCTCGGACAGGCCCTTGCGCGTGGCCCGCTCGATGGACGCCTGGTAGGAGCGGTCGTTCAGCCCGCGCACGTGATCCCACATGCCGTGCTGCAGGAAGATGTGGGATGGCATGTGAAGCGCGTGGACCGCCGCGGGCGCGATGTCCGCGTACTTCTCGGCGGCGTAGAGCGCGACCGGGGCGTGGACCGGGTCGTCGTAGGCGTGAATCACGTAGTGCGCCGCGCCCGGGTGATCCGGGTTCGCCCGGAAGACCGCCTGGGCGATCGCGCCCGCGCGCATGTCCACCCGGCGGCTCTCGGGGCCGCGCACGCGGGTCCGCATCAGCGCCAGCGAGTGGAAGGCGGCCGCTTCGAGGTCATCCGGATAGTCCGCCGACAACTTCGCCAGCGCCGCCTCGTACGCGTCGGAACGTTCCTGGAGGTCGCCCGGGCCGTAGAGGATGTGGACCGACTCCAGGTACTGCTTCTCGCGATCCGTTGGCGCCTTCGCGACGCGCTCGGCGCGGGTCCGACCCAGCTTCAGCAGCGCGTCCCGCGCCTCGGACATGTCCTGACCGGGCGGGTAGTGATGGCCCCCGGTGTGGCTCAGCGCCTCGCCCCAGTAGGCGAGGGCGAAATCCGGATCCGCTTCCTGGGCGCGCTGGAACGCTTCGGCGGCATCCTCCCACTCGAAGCTGTGGAGCAGGCGGACACCGTCGAGGAAGTCCTTCTGCGCCGCTTCGTTGCCCGAGTTGGGGAACGAGACCGTGCCCAGTCCGCTGGTCTGCGCCAGGGCGGGGGTGGCTGCGAGGACGAGGGCTGCGCCCACCGCAGCCGCCGTACACCGGAAACGAAGTCTTGTCATGGGGAGCTCTCCTGTTCTGGACGATTCTGGTACCGAAACCGACCCATTTTTTCAGACGCCGCGGTCGCCTCGCAACAGCGATCCCGAAACCGGAGCGCGACGGGTCCACCAAGTCCCGGAGCTGCGGCCGGCGTCACGCGAGCGAGCGTCGAGTTCGCTTCAGCGCGAGATGCGCGTCCTCTTCGGTGATCGCGAGACTGGGCCGGAACCGCACCGTCCGCGGCCCGCAACCGAGGATCAGCAGCTCGTTCCCGTAGGCGCGGGCGAGGAATGCGTCGCGCTCTTCCGTCGTCGGCAGATCGAAGGCGCAGAGGAGACCCCGTCCGCGCACCCGGCTCAAGCGCCCGTCGGACGCCGCCAGGTCATGGAGTCCGTCGAGCAGGATGTTCCCGACCCGCTCCGCGTTCCCGAGCAGATCCTCGCGCTCCACGACCTCGAGAATGCGCCCGCAGCGCACCATGTCCACAAGGCTCCCGCCGAACGTGGAGTTGATGCGCGACGAGAGCCGGAACACGTTGTCGGGGACTTCGTCCACCCGCCTGCCGGCGAGGATCCCGCAGATTCCCGCCTTCTTGCCGAACGCCAGCACATCGGGCGTCGCTCCGAAGTGCTCGTAGCACCACATCCGTCCGGTGACGCCCATGCCCGTTTGCACTTCGTCGAAGATGAGCAGGAATTCATGTTCGTCGGCGAGCCGCCGCAGCGCGCGCAGGAACTCACCCCGGAAGTGGTGGTCGCCGCCCTCCCCCTGGATCGGTTCGATGATGAGTCCGGCGATGTCGCGCCCGTGCTCCGCCACCGCCGCTTCGATGGCGGCGAGGGCCCGGGTCTCGGCCGCCTCGGTCTCGGCCCGGCGCGCGGTTTCCGGGTAACGGATCCGCGGGTTCTCGATCCGGGGCCAGTCGAACCTGGGGAAGTAGGCCACCTTCATCGGCTCGGTGTTCGTGAGCGACAGCGAGTAGCCGGTGCGCCCGTGGAACGCCTGCCGGAAGTGGATGATCCGGCTCCCGAGCTCGCCGCGTCCGGCGGCGAGGTTCTTCCGAACCTTCCAGTCGAACGCGACCTTGAGCGCGTTCTCGACCGCCGCCGAACCCCCGGCGATGAAGAAGGCGTGCGGGAGTTCCGGCGGGATCGCGACCCGTGAGAAGGTGTCGAGGAAACGAGCCATCTCCACGGTGTAGAAGTCGGAGTTCGACGGGTTGTGGACGGCGACGCGGCCGATCCGTTCGAGGAACTCCGACTCGACCAGAGCGGGGTGGTTGTGGCCGAGGGGACTCGAGGCGTAGTAGGTGAAGCAATCGAGAAATCGGCGCCCCGTTTTCTCGCACGCGAGCCACGACCCGCGACTGTTCTCGAGGTCGAGGACGAGATCCAGCCCATCGGTGATCAGGTGGCGGCGCAGTCGGTCGTGAACGGTCGCCGCCGAGGATGCCGGGTTGCCCATGAGTCCATCGTACCGAAGCCCGACCCGGATCCCGGCGGCTCCGGAGCCGCCTCGCCCGGGTCGGGATCAACCGCCGATCAGGATCCGGAGACCGAGCGCTCCGAGCAGGCAGGCGGCCCCGCGATCGATCCACACCTTGGCGCGGAGGGCGCGTCGGACGACGGCCTCCGTCGTCAGGCACCACCCCAGCATCGCGTAGAACGAGAGCTCGATGAACAGGTGATTCGCCGTGATGAGGAGGCTGCCCGACAGGTCGAGACCGCCCGGGAAGATCGCGATGAGGACGGCGGCCGAGAACAGGAACGCCTTCGGATTCAGCAGGTTGACGAGGAGCCCCTGGCCGAAGGCGCGCCGGGCCGGCGGTGGATGCGCGCCCACGGGATCCCGCGCCGTCCTCCACATGCGGACCGCCAGGAACAGCAGGTAGCCGGCGCCGGCGATGCGCCCCAGGGTGTAGGCGGCGGGAAGCCGCTCCAGCAGCGCGGCGAAGCCGACGAGCGCGAGGAGCGTCCACGAGGAGGCCATGAGTCCCAGTCCGCAGCCCAGCGCCATCCCGGCGGCCCGTCCGGCGCTCAGGTTGGTGTGGATCGCCATGAGCAGAGCCGGCCCCGGGCTCATCATGGACACCAGCAGCACCGCATTGAACGCGAGGAACTGCCCGGTGGTCACCGTTCTCCCCTCACGGGCACGCCGTTTCTCGCCTCGTTCATCGCGGCGCCCGAACCGAGAGCGGACGGGCTGCCCCCACAGTCTTGCAGAGGCGGCGGGAGTGTGCGACGGGCTATCCTCCCGATGGTGACGCGACCGCGCCAGATCCGCGGAGTGCGTCTCCAGAAGCTGCGACCATGGTGGACGAAGGAGGAGGGGACCGGATGGTTCAGTCCGTGAAGATCGTCGAGCCAGGAGAGTTCGTCTGGCCCTGGGCCGCTACATCCGGGGTTCTGGTCCTCACTGCCGGCTGCGGCGGCGGCGGCCACGATGCCGGCCCGCCTCGTCCCACGGCGGCCATCCAGTTCGCTGTCGCGCTTCTGGCCGCGTGGCGGCTTGATGATGGAGATGCGGTGGGGCTCCTGGGATTCGGTCCGGAAGATGCTCCCTGTGTCGCCGCGGTGCTCGCCGGAAAGGCTCCGCTCCACGGCCGTGATACACGGGAACGTATCGCCCACTTGCTCTGGATACGCAAGACCCTGTTCTCGCTGTTTGGGGATCTCGATGTCGAGAACGCGTGGCTGAGAGGGCGCCACGACTGGCTCCAGGACCGCGTACCGATGGACCTGCTTCTGAAGGGCTCCATCGAGGATCTGTTGCTCGTACGGGACTACGTGGACACGGTGGCTGGAGTCTGATCGTGTTGCAGAGTCTTCCCCGCCGCCGACATCGGCGTCGGGTCTATCGCCTGGCGCAAGACTCGGGGGCGACGCGCTTCTTCGAGCAGAGTGGCCTTGATCGCGTGGCAGTTGACGAACTCCTCGCGCTTCTCGCCGAGTTCGGCTATGACCTTGACGCCGTGGACTTTCTCGACAGGCCGTTCCGGCCGAAGAGAGCCCGTGGAGGTCCCCGCTTTTCGAACGGCTCGTTCCCGGTCTTCTGCAGTTCTCTCGATCCGGAGACCACCTTGGCGGAGGTGAAGCACTGGGCGCCTCGGACCCTGGGAGCGGCCGGCCGTCGAGTCACGGCCTCCTATTGGCAGTTTCACTGCACATTCGACGGCCTTGAGGTGGACCTGCGGCCACAGATCGCGTTGTGGCCGAATCGGATCCACGACTCCGACTACACGTTCTGCAACCGGATCGGGGCGGCAGCCGTCCGAGACGGCCTCGATGGTCTTGTCACCTGGTCTGCGCGCCGGGATGGGGGCGTCAATCTGCCGGTCTTCAGGCGACGCTCCCTCTCGGACCCGGGAGTGATCCACATCGTACGCGTGACCTATGATCCCGACACGGACGCGGTGTCCACGACCAGTGGCTGAACACCGCGTTTCGCCGCCCACCGATCGCCTCGGCAGCGACATGCCGTCGCCCTCAGCGTCTCGGGTCAGGGAGGACGCCCGTGCCGGATCGGCTCGGTCTGCCGCGGGATGTGGACCCACGCCTCCACTCTCGCTCGATGAAGCGGAGAGGGAGGCCTGTCGCAAGGCAGTCGACGCATTCCTGGCCGCCGCAGCGAAGTGGAAGCCCGCCGGGTTCACGCGGGCAGAGACCCTCGCTGCCCGCCACGCCGGCCATCGCTTCTGAGGCGTTCGCCCGTCGCCGGCGTCGCGCTTTGCCAGAGCGCGCGACGCCTGGAGGGAAGTCGCCCGCCCTCGTCGCTGAGCCGGCGCGGGCCGTACACTCGCGCCGTGTTCCGTCTCCGTTCCCCGCTCTTCGCCGCTCTCGTCTTTCTGGTGGGCGCGGGCTCGGCGGGAGCGCAGGATGCCGACCCGGTCGTCCGCGTCTTCGAAGTGCGGCGGATCAACTCCGACTTCGGCCCGATCGAAGGCCTCTCGTTCCGTCTCGAGAACGACGGGACCAGAGTCCAGCCCTCGCAGTGGCTCGCCACCCTGGCCCGCCAGGTTCCGAACGGCTTCCTCGCGCAACTCCTCTCCCTGCGCCCGCGGCGTGTTGCCGGGCATGATGCCGTCGCGTGGGAGGGGCAGCACGCGCGCGGACGGCGGGCGGTCCGGGTGCGCGTCGAGGAGGATCCGGGCGCCGCAACCGAGGCGTCCGGGACCCGGGTCGAGCTGGCCCTCCTGCGGGACGGCGAGCCGGTCTGGTCCGCTTCCGCCATGGACGCCCTGGACATCGGCGCCACTGCGGTCATCAGCGGGCGCGACTTCGAGGTCAGCCCCAGTCGCTATCTGAGCTGGTTCCGGGAGGCGGCCGATCTCGCGGCGCGCGAACGTCTCTACGAGCGGCTGCGGGACCACTCCATCTGGCTGGTCGTCACGGTGAGCCGTCCCGTCCGGACCCCGGTCCCCGGGCCTCCTCTGCGGCTGGATCCACCCCGGGATCCGCAACTTCAGACCCTCGAGAGCTCGGTCGTCCCGGAGGCCGACGGCGCCACCGAACTCCGGATCCAGCTCGACGACGACGGCCGTCCCCGCCACTTCGACATCGCCTCCACGACGCTTCCGGAGGTCACGCCCCGCCTGCTCGGGATCGCGTCCGGGTGGCGGTTTCCGGAAGCCGCCGAGCGCGAGATCCTGGTCACCGTCCCGGTGGCCACCCGTCCCGCGCGCAGGGTGCCGCCGGGATCACGCTGAAGCCGGCCGTGGCGGCGCGGGGGTCAGTTCCCCGCCGCCTCCCGGATGGAGTAGAGGTGGCTCCGGGTGCGGATGAGCAACCGATCTCCCACGATGGCGGGCGAGGCGAGCGCCCAGTCGTCCAGCCGGTTGACTCCGAGCAGGTTGTAACTCTCGCCGGCCTCGATGACGTAGGTGTCCCCCTCTTCGCCGAGCGCGAAGATCCTTCCGTTGTACGCCCACGGGGACGCCGTGAACGCCGCCGCTCCCGGAGCGATCCGCGACCGGTACACCCGCTCGCCGGTCTCCACATCGTGACGGGAAAAGATCCCCCGCGAATACAGCACGTAGAGCGCTCCGTCGAGGATCAGCGGGGTCGGCAGATAGGTGCCGCCCGCAATCCGCTCGTACCATGCGACGTGTTCGCTCTCGGTTCGACCCTCCGCGGGCGTGATGTCGCCGAGGCCGCCCGGCCGGATCGCCACCAGCGGCCGCTGATCTCCGCCGCTGGCGCCGGAGTTCACGAACAGGAGATCCTCCCACGCGAACGGGCTCTGGATCGGCGACCCGCCCATGCGTCCCAGCCGCCACAGCTCGGTCCCGTCGAGCCCGTAGCTGATCACGAGGCCCGGGCCGCTCGTCACGATCTCGCTCCGGGTTCCGGTCTCCCACAGGAACGGAGTGGACCAGCCGGTCCTGCGACGAGCCTCGAAGCTCCGGTAGGTCCACCAGACCGGCTCGCCGGTGCGGCGATCGAACGCGGCGAGAAAGCCGTCCTCCTCGTTGTCGTTCAGCACATAGACCCGGTCGCCGTGGAGGGCCGGCGAGGCGCCGGTTCCGAAGTCCCGCACCGTCGGCCGCACCTCCACTTCGCGCGTCCACAACGCATTGCCATCGAGATCGAACGCGAACAGGCCATGGTGAGTGAAGTAGGCCACGACGACCTCGCCGTCCGTGACCGGAGTCTCGGAGGCGTAGCTGTTCTTGCGGTGCCTGCCTCCCAGAGGCCGCCCGCGATAGATCTCCCGGGTCCAGAGCGCCTCCCCCGATTCGAGGTCGAGACACAGGAGATGAAGCGCGATCTCGACCTCGTCCGGCATCTCCCGGTCCCGGGCGTAGAGCCGCCGGTTCACTTCCTCGGGCGGAAGTCCCTGCGCCTGGAGTTCGGCGATGTAGTCGTTGCTGAAGTCGGTGCCGAGCGAGGGCCCCTTCATCGGTCCAGCGCTCGTTGCGGTCGTGAGGAACACCCGGTTTCCCCAGACGATCGGGGAGGACCACCCCACTCCGGGCACCTCCGCCACCCACTCGACATTCTCGGTCGTGGACCAGCGGGTGGGCAGATCGGGGTGAGTTCCGACCGGATTGGAGACCGGTCCCCGGAAGCGGGGCCAGTTGGCAGTGTCACCGTCCTGCGCGGCGGCCGCGACGGGCAGCGCGGCGAGCGCCAGGACGAGGAGGGCGGGCCCGGACCTCATTCGGGATAGAGGGACGGCGGCATCCCCGTCCGCTTGCTGCCGGCGTCCTTCCAGGCGTCGTAGCGCATGCGCAGGGTGACGACCGGATTCGCATCCTCGTGGGGCTGGATGTCCTCGTCCGTCGCCCCGATGTAGGCGTAGTAGTCGCCGTCGTTGTGCGACGCCCCGAGCGCGTCGTCCCGGTTCGCGATGGCGATGTAGGCGACATGCGAGGTCTTTCCGGAGCAGGGCGCCGCGGGCTTCGGCTCCTCCTCGCAGGTGCATCGCTTGTCACCCCCGGCGTCGTCTGCGCCCTCCATCGCCGCCATGACCCGATCGGCGAGCGTGCCGGTGGCCTTGGTGAACGCGAGCGCCGCATCCTCCGCCACCCGGTCGCTGAACAGGATGTTCCCCTGAACCTGGAAGAAGATGTCGTCCCCCACCTGACCGGCCACATGGAGGGACGCCGCGCCGTTCCGCGAGCCGCTGAAGCCGGCGCTTCGGCCCTGGAGATCCACGATGCCGAACTGGCGACGCTCCATGAGCGGCTCGTCCTTCGCGTTCTCGTGTTCGCGCAGCATCTCGATGATCCGCTCCGGGTCCGTCCCCTTGCGGATCTCCTCATAGACGAGCATCTGGTTCGCCCGGGTGTTGTCCACGCCCGCCTGACACGCAGCCACGCCCACGCCGGGCACGATGACCGCCTGGATGTCCATCAGATCCCGCGACGGCCGGGGCGGGAAGCGGGACTGCCGGACGCAGGTCGCGGAGGCGATGATGACCTGCCCGCTGTTCCGGTCCACCGCGATCACGGACCAGGTGGCGAGCGCCGGGGATGGCGCCAGAAAGAGCAGCGCGAGCAGCAATCCAAGACGTTTCATCGGAACCCTCCCGCGCCCGCAGCGAACGCTCGCGCGTATGGTGTCAGAAAGCCTCGACCGCACCGTCACGATGCCCCGCAGCGCACCCCGGGTCGCGCCGAGGAGAGGTTCGACCCGCACATGGCGTATCGTATGCGCCGTTCGGGATCGGGGCGCAATCGGGGCGCAGCTCGCCGGAGACCTGATCGTCCGCTGCCAATCTGGTACACTGATCGCCTCATGCCAGAGACGATCGCGACCATCAGGAACGTGCCAATTCGCAGCGTGTGGCCAAAGGAGGATCAGCACTTTACTCCTTGGCTCCAAGAGCACATCGGGGAGCTTGATTCGGTTCTCGGTATCGGATTGACCAATGCGCAGAGGGAGGTTGGTGCCGGATCTCTCAGCATTGACCTCATGGCGGAGACCGATTTCGGCGATGTCGTCATCGAAAACCAGTTCGGAACCAGCGACCACCGCCACCTCGGTCAGCTCGTGACCTACGTGTCCCATCGAGACGTCAAGAGGGCGATCTGGATCGCTGAGTACGCACGGCCCGAGCACATCAACGCTGTGGACACGCTGAACGACCGCGGCATTGGGCAGATCTGGCTAGTCACGGTGAGAGCGATCAAGATCGGCAACTCCGATCCGGCCCCGCTTTTCCTGGTGGCTGCCAAGCCTACCGATGTTGAAAGGCGGATTGAGTCAACAGGATACGGCGAAGATGGCCAGAAGAAACTTGGGTTCCTAAGGGATCTCTGCGACCAAGCACAAAACGAGGAGATCGGTTCTCCTGTCGCGCATCTCTCGCCCAGCCCGACCGGCGTACTAGACACGCGTGCAGAGAAGCAGATGCTTTTCTACAGAGTTGGGGTCAATAGGAGAACATCTTGGTTCGCAATCGTGAACAGAACGGGCCATTGGGTTCGGGCGCTGGATGAGCTGACAAAGAACAGGCAGCAGATCGACAATAAATTCGCGGATGCCCAGTTGCCGAATTCTCTTGATTGGCCGGAGACAGCTACGGACGGCCGATGGAGGATTCGCTATGAGGTCGACGGCAACTACCAGGATCCAAGCGAAGCCAAGATGCGAGAACTCAATCGGGCGGCGGCGAAAATGAAGGAAGTCTTTGCCCCCTACCTCAACGACCTTCATCCATCGCTAGGAGCCTGCGCCGCAGAAAACCACGAGAGTGGTGGACGCTCGTTGCGGGCGCGGATCCGTCGTTCCATCTTATGGGAGGAGGTCGCTGGACCGGGGCCTCGTGGCGGGCATCGCGGCGGGGCGCGGATGGTGTCGGG
>JAJEAO010000060.1 GCA_022822745.1 Acidobacteriota bacterium | reverse complement strand
CCCGACACCATCCGCGCCCCGCCGCGATGCCCGCCACGAGGCCCCGGTCCAGCGACCTCCTCCCATAAGATGGAACGACGGATCCGCGCCCGCAACGAGCGTCCACCACTCTCGTGGTTTTCTGCGGCGCAGGCTCCTAGTCGAGGAATGGGACGGAAACCCGTTCTCCTTCTACTTCAGCCTCGCAGGAACTCCCGAACACCTGCACGCCGAGGCGGATCGCATGCTGGAGGCGGCCGAACGACTGTCGGAGCGGATCGAGGATCAGCTCGGATATCCCATCTTCAAGGTGGAGGGCCTACTTGAGGATCCGAGCGTCGAGTACCCGGTCAGGGGTCGGCACTGTCCTTGGCGCAAGCCGGGTCAGATCGTGGGCATGTACTGGGAAACGGCACAAGCGAACTACCAGTGCGCTATGTGGGCCGGCAGCTTGGCGTTCGCGGATGGAACCGTTGCCCACAATACCTTTCACCTCTTCGGCTTCGACCACTCCCCTAACGACTGGAGAGGGGAGCACGATTACTGGAAGGGGAATTGGATGAGCCTCCGCCTGACGGGCGTGTACGTGGACGACGAGGATCCGGGCGTCACCTTCGAGGACGTGGATGCGCTACGGTGCATCTTCCCCAAGGGGGGCTGATCCGAATCAACCCGACAGGACCGATTCCCGTGCGTCCGTCGTCGAGATCCACGCCGCCGCCGCCTGGCTCTGGCGAAAAGACGGGAAGGATGCTCCGAGAGAGTGCGGGTGGCTCCGCGACGACTACTCGATCGGGGCGAGGAGTTCCGGCGCGGTCACGAGCTGTCGGACGCCGTGCGATTTCGTTTCCTCGAAGACGTTGCCCGATTCGGCCCAGCGGTGGAGCGAGTTGATGTCGAGCCTGGCGCACTGCGGCCGGACGTTCCAGGTGACCCGCGCCGGGGAGCAGGTGCTCTGGTCGTAGGAGGGACCGGTGGTCGAGCCGCGGAACAGGACGGGCTCGCCGGTGTCGGACGGGATCATCATGGCCTGATGGAGGCCGTCGCTCATGTTTCCGCCGTAGGCCATCGCCGTGAAGTCGAGCGCGTCCGGGTCGTTGACGACCAGGAAGACCTGAGCTTCCACCCGTAGAAGGGGATTTCCACACCCTTCCGGCAGGCAGACGCCGAGCCCGACCCCCGGGGTGGCGTCACAGGACGTGTGAACCCAGTGGACCTCGATCGTGTCTCCCGGTTTCACGCCGCCGTAGGCCCCCTCGGCGGGCTCGAGTTCCGCGGGAGTGAGGTCCGCGCCCTCGTTGCAGGCGTAGCCGCCGTCTTCGGCGTCGCTGACGAAGATCTCGAAGCCCGGGCCCTTGTGTTCCGCGTTCGTGTGCGTGTGGATGTTGCAGAGGTTCATCTCGCTCGCCGCCGGCGCCAGCGGGAACATCTCCATGTTCCTCCCCTCCGGGTTGGCGATGTCACGCGGCGTCTGCGGTCCCATGTCCACGCAGAGCGCCTGTTCGGTTGCGGGGGCGGCCTCCTCCGTGGCGGCGGTCGTCTCGGAACCGCCCGGGTCAGCGGCTGGATCTGCGGCGCAGCCGACAGCCAGCAGGGTCAGGAGAATGGCGACGAGAAACGGGATCGGCATGCCGAATATGGTACCGGCAGACTCCACGGGTGCGAGCGCCATTCGTTCGTACGGGCCGATCCTCGCCGGCGCGGGCCTCCGGAACCGCGGCCTCTCGTGGGGAGCCGCGGATGCCTCGAGCCTGCTTACGGCCGCCCGTTTACGCTTGGTTGCCGGCGCGGATCGCGAAGGCGCGGCCGTACGTCAGCGACCGCCAGGCCCACTCCAGCGGGCCGTAGCGGAAGCGGCGGAGCCAGGCCGGCGAAATCACGAGCTGAAGGACGCTCACCGCGAGCACGATCAGGAGCTGACCCCCTCGCTCCACGCTTCCGAAGAGGCCGAGCCCGTGGCCGTAGAAGATCGTGGTGCAGACGACGGTCTGCAGGATGTAGTTCGTGAACGCCATCCGCCCGGCGGCGGCGAGGCGCGCCTGGAGACCGGAGAGGATCCCGCGCCTCACCGCCAGCATGACGAGGCCCAGATATCCCAGGGCCACGCCCAGACAGCCGAGGTCGTTGAACAGCCGGCCGTGGAACATGGACGCTTCCCAGGTCCATCCGGCAGCGAAATTCCACCCGATGCCCGCCGCGACGAGGGGCAGACCGAGTCCGAGGCCGAGCCCGGCGAGCCGACGATAGAAGCGGTCGCTCCGCTCCGCGCTCAGGGCTCCGAGGCGGTAGAGCGCCATCCCGAGCAACATGCTGCCGATGCACAACCCGGACAGGAAGAACGGAAACAGGACGAGATGGAGCTCGATGGCCTGTTCCACGCGCTCCGGCTGTTGTGCCGCCCATCCGCCCCGATAGGCCGCGAGCTCGGTCTCGACCTCGGGGCCGGCTCCGGACCACTCCTGCTCCAGTGCGATCCGCTCCTCCGGCGGGATGGCGGGCGAAGTCAGCAGGAACCCGACTCCGAGGAAAACGAGGCTTCCCAGCGTGAAGGCAGCGAGTCCGGTGACGAGGAGCGTGCGCGCCGACCGGCGTCGAAAGAGATAGACGAGGCATCCGCACACGGCGTAGATGGCGAGGATGTCTCCCGGCCAGAGCAGGTAGGCGTGGGCCAGTCCGAAGAGCAGGAGCCACCCCATCCTTCGGTAGTGGAGGCCCGCGGGCCGGCGACCCCGGGCCTCGAGCCGGTCCGAAAAGAGACAGACCCCGGCGCCGAAGAGCATCGAGAACAGGGTCACGAACTTCTGGTTCGCGAACAGCTCGCCGAAGACCCAGACCCCGAGATGGATCCCGCCGAGATCACCCCACGCCGTCGGATTGCCGTACGCCGCCGCCGGCATCGAGAAAGCCTGGATGTTCATCACCAGGATCCCGAGGAGCGCGAAGCCGCGCAGCACGTCGAGACTCGCGATTCGCGTCGGGGCGCCGGTTGGCCGAGCGGTCTCCTTCCTCGCGCCGATCACTTCGCCGGCGGGTTCAGGCGGGTCACGAAATCGAGGAGGCGTCTCTCCGGGGGTCGTCGTCCCTAGACCGGAAGCACATCGAACCCGAGATGGATGGCGTTGTCGCGGACGCGCCGGTCGAAGGACAGGATGCGGAGCCGGGGCATCAGAGTTCGAAGGCTGAGCGCCGTGGCCAGGTGGAGCGCATCCAGAGAACGGATCGGCTCGACCGGGAAATCGCGGCGCACAGCGCGGAGGATGCCGGGATGGAGGCCGATGATGTCCCAGTGCGCGCTCTCGTCCGCGAGCCGCGCGTGGGCGCGTCCCGCAGCCGCTCGCGACAGACGCCCCGTAACCAACGTCCGACGGATTGCGCGATCACACTCGATGAGCGTCAACTCCGAGGCCGTGATGCGGGCGGCCGCATCGAGGTGCTTTTCCGCGCTGTCGCCCGGGCTCTCGCCAAGCAACCAGGATGCGACAGCGCTGGTCTCGGCGTAAAGAGTCACCGTTCGCCTCGGAGCCAGTCGAGCCCGGCCATGAGCTCGTCATGCGGAATCTGGTCCTGGACGGGCGGCCGGGTGTGGCGGGGCCGCCGGGCGGAGTCGCCGAGGCGAGCCCAGCCAGCTCTCGCGAGTCGCTGGAGTTCATCCTCGTCGTCCGCTCCGTGGGGGACGAGGTCCATCACCGGCGTCCCGTGGCGGGTTACGACGACGCGTTCCCCGGCAAGGACCAGGCGCGCGTAGCGGCTGAGCTGGTTCTTGAGCGTTCGGATGCCGACGGTTGTCATGCCGTCAGTGTAGCCTCTCGATCTCCCGCCGGAAACCCATCGAAGGCGCGCCCGCCGCCTCGCCCGCCGTCACGGCATGAGCCCCTTCCCGCCCATCGGGCCGGCGCCTACCAGCCGATGGCGTAGGCGGCGCGGCGGGGGTCGGCGCCGGCGGCGAGGGTGCCCGCGGTGAGGCTCCGCAGGATTCCGTTGTTGCTCCCGAGCGCGTACCCCGTCGTGAATTCGGCGCGGTGCCCGAGGGCGGTGAGGGCATCCACCGAGCCGCCGGGGGCGCGGCTCTCGATCCGGACCAGGACATCGGCGCCCGGCGTGTAGAAGTTCGGGTCGGCGAAGAGCGAAAGCCGCGGCGCGGCCACCGCTTCCTGGATCCCCATCCCGAAGTCGAGGATGTTCAGCAGGACCTGGAACTGGGTCTGCCCGATGGTCTCGCCGCCCGGCGTGCCGAGCGCGAGCACGAACTCGCCGTCGCGGAGCACGATGATGGGCGAGTTGTTGAGAATGGGAATCTGTCCGCCGCGCGCGTAGTTCGGGTGGTCCGGGAACGGAGCGGTGGAGCCGATCCGGGTGCCGTTGTTGAAGGTGAGCCCGGTGCCGCCGACGACGACCCCGGTCCCGAACATGCCGCCGTGAGTCGGGGTGCAGGCGACTGCGTTCCCCTGGGCGTCCACGATCGAGAAGCTGGTCGTGCTCCCGGCGAAGGCTCGCACCGACGGGCCCTCCGCCGGCGGCGCGAAGGAAGCGGTTCGGTCCGCGCCCGGCGGCTCGCCCCCCTCCGGGTACTCGGCCGCCCGCCCCGGCGCGATCAGCAGCGAGCGTCGGGCGTCCGCGTAGTCCTGCGAGAGCATCCCGTCCACCGGAACCTCGAAGCGCGTCGGATCGGCGGTGTAGCGGTACACGTCCGACTTCGCCACCTTGATCGCCTCCACGATGAGGTGGAGCGCCTCCGGGGAGTTGTGGCCGAGGGAAGCGAGGTCGAAACCCTCGATCAGGTTGAGCTGCATCAGGACTTCCAGTCCGCCGCGGCTCGTCGGAGGGCTGGAATAGACCTCGTAGCCGCGGTAGTCGGTGTGGACCGCGTCGGTCCAGCGCGGCTCGTAGGCAGCGAAGTCGTCGAGCCGGAAGTCGCCGCCCTGCTCCTCGTAGAAGCGCGCCATCTCCTCGGCGATGTCGCCCGCGTAGAACCGGTCGAACGCCGCCTGGAGCGCGTCACGCCGACTCGCGCCCGCAGTGAGAGCGTCCCGCTCGGCGTCCACGAGCTTCTGGAGCGTGTTCGCGAGGTCCGGCATCCGGAACAGCTCGCCGACTTCGGGGGGTTCGCCGCCCGGGAGGAACATGCGGGCGCTCGTCGGGTGCGCCTCGAAGACATCGCGGGAGGCGTGGATCGCGGCCACGACGGAAGCTTCGATCGGGTGACCATCCCTCGCGTAGCCGATCGCCGGTTCGAGGACCTCCCCGAGCCGCATCGTCCCGAACTCCTGGAGAAGCGAGATCCAGCCGCCGAACAGACCGGGCACGACCCCGGCGTGGATTCCCTTGTTGAGCTGCTCGGGCTCCAGGCCGCCCGCCTCCAGCCGCATGGGTGCGGCGCCGGTGGCGCTCAGGGAGCGCACCCGGCCGGTCCCGGCCTCGAACCAGGTCAGGAACCCGTTGCCCGACGCTCCCGACATCTGCGGCCGCACCACGTGGAGGGTGGCGAGGACCGCGACCGAGGCATCCACCGCGTTGCCGCCGCGCATGAGCGTCCGGACGCCGGCCATCGTGGCGAGCGGGTGACCGGCGGTGACCAGACCGTGGACGCCGGGCACTTCGGGCCGGTTCGTGGCGCGCACGGCGTCGGGCCGGATGGGATGCGCCGCTTCCTGGGCGGCGATCGGGGCGGCGAGCGGCGTCGCCGCGAGGAGTCCGGCGGCGAGCAGCGCCGCATGGGGAAACAGCCGGTGGGTCACGGGAACCTCCTCAGGAATCGTCGAAGGCCTTGCGGATTCCCTCGATCGCGGCTTCGCGGCCCACGGTGACCCGGAGCACGCCTTCGATCACGAGGCCGATCGCGAGCAGCAGGATCGCCCCGCCGACCAGCAGCAGGAGCAGGCTGCCTTCCGCGGCGTAGTGGCTCAGGTTGTAGATCATGGCCGAGATCGTGACCGCGATCATGAACACCATGGGGGCGAGCGCGAAGCCGAAGGGTTTCTTGCGGAAATACAGGTAGAGAGTCACCGTGAGCAGCGTCAGCCCCGCCATGATCTGGTTCGTGGTGCCGAAGAGCGCCCACAGGGCCGTGCCGGCGGGCACTCCGTTCACCTCCAGAAGGGCGAAGAAGGCGATCACGCCCACGGCGAGAACGGACGCCACGAAGCGATTCCCGAGGGCGGGCAGGCGGACGGTCTCCGCAATTTCCTCGACGTTGTAGCGGAGGATGCGGGTCGCGGAATCGAGCGAGGTCAGCGCGAAGGAGACCGCCACCAGCGCCATCAGCGCCTTCCCGATATCGGTCGGGATGCCGAGAGCGGTGAGGAAGTTGGCGGAGCCGGTGATGAAGGCGTCCAGCTTCTGCGCCAGTCCGTTGGCGTTCTCCCAGCTCGAGAAGTGGTTGTGCCAGGCATCGGGAGATGCGAATCCGGCGGTCGTGGCGAGGACCGCGGCGAGGCCGAGGATGCTCTCGCCGATCATGCCCCCGTAGCCGATGAACGTGGCGTCCGTCTCCTTGTCGAGCTGCTTGGCGGTGGTGCCCGAGGAGACCAGCCCGTGGAAGCCGGAGACCGCGCCGCAGGCGATCACGATGAAGACGAACGGAAGGATCGGAGGCGCCCCGACCGGGTCCGGGTTGAAGGCGGGGGCAGCGAAATCCGGGTTGTGGAGAACGAACGAGACGAAGACGCCGATCAGGGCCACGTAGAGCAGGATGGAGTTCAGGAAGTCCCGCGGCTGGAGGAGCAGCCAGACCGGGAGTACCGACGCGATGAACGCATAGCCGAGGAGCAGGTAGCTCCACTGCGTCACGCTCAGGTCGGGCGCGGGCAGCACGCCGCCCAGCCAGATGGAGAAGAACATCAGCGCGGCGCCGATCGGAACCAGCACCCGGAGCGAGACGCCGCGCCGATACGAGAGGTACCCGATGCCCACCGCGAGCAGCATCAGCGCCGCCGTGGGGGTCACCGTTCCCGGATAGAACACGACCGAGAACAGCGCCGCCACGACCTGGACGAAGACTCCCATCGCGAGACCGATGAGGAAGACGATCAGGGCGTGGAACAGGAGCTTGGCGCGGGGGCCGATGATGTCCTCCGCGATCCGTCCGATGGACTTTCCCTTCGCCCGGATGCTGATGCAAAGCGCCGAGAAGTCGTGGACCGCGCCAACCAGCAGCGTGCCCACGACGACCCAGATCATCGCCGGGACCCAGCCCCAGATGACGGCGATGGCCGGTCCCAGCATCGGCGCCAGTCCGGCGATCGAGGCGTAGTGATGCCCGAACAGCACGATCCGCCGGGTGGGCAGGTAATCCCGCCCGTCCTTCAGCGTGTGCGCGGGCGTCGGGCGCGCATCGTCGAGCTCGAAGGCCCGGCGCCCGATCCGGCGCCCCCAGAAGCGGTAGCCGAGGACATAGAGGCCGAAACAGAGCAGCGTGGCGGCGAGGGGGCTCATCGGGACGCGTCCTTCCGCTGCCGTTCAGCTCAGCGAGGATCGGGAACTAAGAGATGGGGCGTGACCTGGTGCACCGAGCGTCAGGAATCGGGGAAGGCGCGTCGGATGCCGGCGATCGCGGCGTCGCGACCGACAGTGACGCGGAGTACTCCCTCGACGACCAGCCCGATCGCGAGGAGCAGGATGACGCCGCCCACGACCAGCAGCAGGATGTTCCCCTGCGCCGCGTACTGGGCGAGGCTGTAAACCATGGCCGCCAGCGTGATCGCCACCATGAAGACCATGGGCGCGAGGGCGAAGCCGAACGGCTTCTTGCGGAAGTAGAGGTAGAGCGTCACCGAGAGCAGCGTGAGCCCGGCCATGATCTGGTTCGTCGTGCCGAACAGCGCCCACAGCAGGGTGCCGGCGGGGACGCCGCCGACCTTGAGGAGCGCGAAGAAGCCGATGATCCCGACGGCGAGCAACGAGGCGACGTAGCGGTTCCCGGCGGCGGGGACCTTCAGGCTGTCCGCGACTTCCTCCAGGTTGTAGCGGAGGATGCGGGTGCCCGAGTCGAGGGTCGTGAGGGCGAAGGAGACCGCGACCAGCGCCATGAACGCCTTGCCGGCTTCGAGGGGAAGGCCGAGGGTGGTCAGGAAATTCGCCGCGCCGGAGATGTAGGCGTCCAGCTTCTGGGCCAGGCCGTCCGCCGCCTCCCAGGTGGCGTAGTGGGTGTGCCACGCAGCTCTCGACGAGAAGCCCGCCGTCGTCGCGAGCACCGCGGAGAGCCCCAGGATGCTCTCCCCGACCATCGCGCCGTAACCGACGAACGGGGCGTCGCTCTCGCGGTCGAGCTGCTTCGAGGTGGTGCCCGAGGAGACGAGGCCGTGGAAGCCGGAGACCGCCCCGCAGGCGATCACGATGAACACGAACGGAAAGATCGGGGGGGCGCCGGTGGGCTCGGGGTTGAACGCCGGGGCGACGAACTCGGGGTTCTTCAGGAGGAACGAGACGAAGATCCCGATGAGCGCGAGATAGAGGAGGATGGAGTTCAGGAAGTCGCGCGGCTGGAGCAGCAGCCAAACCGGAAGCACCGAGGCGATGAACCCGTAGCCGAGGAGGATGTAGCTCCACTGCTCCACGCCGAGCACCGGGGGCGGGAGCACCGCGCCCAGCCAGATCGAGCCGAACATGAGCGCGGCGCCGATGGGCACCAGGATCCGCAGCGGGACGCCCCTCCGGTAGGAGAGGAACCCGATCACGACCGCGATCGCCATCAGCGAGGCGGTCGGCGTGACCGCCGACGGATAGAAGACGATCGAGAAGAGCTGCGCGACGACCTGCACGAACACGCCGAGCGTGAGCCCGACGAGGAACACGATCAGGGCGTGGAACAGGAGCTTGGCTCGATGCCCGATGATGTCCTCGGCGATCCGGCCGACGGACTTCCCCTTCGCCCGGATGCTGAGGACCAGCGCGGAAAAGTCGTGGACCGCGCCGATGAAGACGGTGCCGAGGACGACCCAGATCATCGCCGGCACCCAGCCCCAGATCACCGCGATGGCGGGTCCCAGCATCGGGGCCAGTCCTGCGATCGAGGCGTAGTGGTGTCCGAACAGGATCCAGCGCCGGGTCGGCACGTAGTCCCGGCCATCCTTGAGAGCATGCGCCGGGGTCTGGCGGGTGTCGTTCAGTTCGAACGAGCGGCGGGCGATCCGGCGCGCGTAGAAGCGGTAGCCGAGGAAGTAGATGGCGAACGCGAGGAGGGTCGCGGCGAGTGGAGTCACGGCCTCGGGCCAGAACCAGTGAACGACTGCATCGAGTCAGATTACCAGAGAAACGACGAATCCGGACCCCTTCGCGCCTTGCTCGCCCGCGCCGTTCGGAGCGTTCGAACCGCGCCGCGGGGCGTCTTCGCTCCGATCCGGTACTCTCCCGCCCGCGGAATCGCGGGAGGCTCCATGCGCAGCGAAATGGTTTCGTTTCCGGCCAACAGCGGCGTGACCGCCGGCTATCTGGCCACGCCCGACACGCCCGGCCCCGGGGTGCTGGTCATTCAGGAGTGGTGGGGCCTTGTGGGGCACATCCGCGAGGTGGCGGACCGGTTCGCCGCCGCCGGCTTCACTGCGCTGGCGCCCGACCTGTTCCACGGTGAGAGCACGACCTCGCCCGACGAGGCGGGCAAGCTGTTCATGGCCCTCGAGATCGGGCGCGCCGAGCAGGATCTCCGCGGCGCCAGCGACTACCTCGCGACGGTGGCGTCCGGGTCGCGGGTCGGCGCCGTGGGCTTTTGCATGGGCGGCCAGCTCGCGCTGTTCGCCGCCAGCAAGTCGGATCGGATCGGCGCCTGCGTGGACTTCTACGGGGTCCATCCCAACGTCCAGCCCGACTATCCGGCGATCCGGTGTCCGGTGCTGGGCCTCTTCGCCGAGAACGACGGCTTCGTCCCGCCGGCGGCGGTGGCGAAGCTGGGAGAGGATCTCTCCGCGGCGGGCGTGACGCACGAGCTCCATACCTACCCGGACACGGACCACGCCTTCTTCAACGACGGCCGTCCGGAGGTGTACGACGAGGCGGCGGCGAAGGACGCCTGGGAGCGGACCGTCCGCCACCTGCGCGCCAACCTGGCCTGACTGACGGCCGGCCGGCTCCCCCGACGCCGGCAGCGGGCCTCCCCGGCCCCGCGGCTATCCGCTCGCCAGTAGTGGGTGCCGCCACCGCAGGGTGGGGAAGCGGCTGAAGTCCGAGTCGGTGGACACCGGCGCGCGGACGCCGGGAAGGATCATTGCGCCGGCCGGCCCAGGACCGCGCCCTGGTAGCGGACCTCGTCGTCGAGGACTTCGATCTCGCGCGGGCGGTCGAGATCGAGTCCGGGCTGCGGCCCCCTCCCACCGACCGTGATCAGCCGAAACGGCGCGACCGACCCCGCGTCGGTCGGTTTCCCATGGATCGCCGGGCAGTTTTCCCGCCGGTGGGGCGCCCCGGACCGACACCGCGACCGAACGCGTGCTGGCCGAGCGTCCATGCCCCGCCTCAGCGCGCCTCGACGAGCGCCGCGATCGGGATCACCGCGGTGCGCACGCCGCCGTCGCGCCACGCCACGACCAGCCGCTCCCCGGTCGCGATCGGCGGGGGCGCGTCCTCCTCGGGAGGCTCCTCGTCCTCCTCCGGTTCCGGGAGCGGATCCGCCACCCGGGCAACATGGAGCATCCCGGCCTCCCGTCCGGGCGGAGCCTCGGCGACGGTCACGGCCGGCCCGAGCCGGCCGTCCGACCACGCCCGCCGGAGCCGCACCTCGGCGCGCCCGTCGGCCACGTTCTCCAGCCACACCGCCGCCGCGCTCCCGTCGTCGAGCCGCGTCACCGCCGAGAAACCGCGCGGATCCCCGTCGTCGAGCCGCATGGGCTCGCCGAAGCTCGCCGCGCCGTCCAGCGAGAAGGCGATCCGGACCTCCGGCTGACTCGATGCGGCGGTGAACCACACCACCGCCACCGCGCCGTCGTCGCGGGCCGCGACCGCGGGCCCGTTCACCGGGCAGGCGTTGATCCCCCAGGCGTCGGCGTGGACCGGCTTCACCGGATCCCACTTGCCCCGGCGCTTGCGGGAGATCGCGATGTCGCGGACATCGTCCTCGGGAGGGTTGCGAACCCGGTCGCGCCAGACGACGAGCGGCTCCCCGCCCACCGTGGCCATCCCGGTGGGACAGCAACTGCACACGTCGGCGTCGAGGCGGGTGTCCGCGAGGTGGTATCCCTGCTCGTGGAACCGCGCGATCCGCAGGGTGAAGTCACCCGGTTCGCGGTTCCCCCACCGCGGCGGGACCAGGTAGGCGGCGGAAAAGCCGCCCGTCTCCCGCGCGTAGGAGACGAACCCGGCGTATCCCTCGACCAGGTCGAGGCCGGTCGAGAGGACTTCCCGCCAGGTGGCGCCGCGATCCGCGGAGAAGACGATCCGGAATCCATAGCCGTAGTTCCCCGATCCTTCGGGGTTCCGCTCGAGCCAGTGGGCGGCGAGGAGGTTCTCGCCGACCGAGGCGATCTTCGGGTGATCGGCCCAGTTCACGAACCATCCGGTCCCGGAGGAGATCTCGCGCGCCGAGCCCCAGCCGTCCGAATCCGCGAGTTCGGGCGCGGGAGCGTCCTCTTCGGATTCCGGGGCCGATCCGGCCTCCGACCCCTCCACCGCCGGGCCCGAAACCGGCGTTCCTTCGCGAATCAGCTCGGCGAACCGGAAGGCGTGCCCGTCGCCGGCGGGCTCGATCCAGGAGAGGAACGCGGACCCGTCGGCCGCCTCGCTCAGGGAGACCATCCCGCTGCCGTCCCCGGCCGGAGTCTCGAGCGGGCGCGGCGCTTCCTGTCCGGCGGCCAGCGCCGGCAGGATCATCGCCAGCGGCGCGAGCCGCAGGAAGGGAGGAGTCACGCGCATAACCGGGGGGAATTGTCGCACGAAACGGCTCCGTTCACGCTGTTACCATCGGTTCCGTTCCGGCGTCGCCGCCCAGCAGGAAGGTACAACGACTCGCCGGGAGCGAGGGCCGAGATGAACAAATCCGTCCGGGCGCCGCAGCGTTCGCGAACCAACCCGTGGATCGGCGCCGTCGCGGCAGTCGTCGGGCTCGGCGCCTCAGCCGCCTACGCCCAGTCCGCCGCCGAGCTCGGATCGCAGGCCCGCGCCTTCGTCCGCTACGACGATCCGGTGATCGCGATCACCGGAGTTCAGGTCGTGGACGGCACCGGCGCTCCGCCGCGCGCCGGGCAGACCGTGCTCATCGAGGAGCGGCGGATCGCCGCCGTGGGAGCGGACGGCGAGGTGGAGATCCCGGCCGACGCCCGTCGCGTGGACGGGAGCGGCCACACGCTCATCCCCGGCTTCGTGGGGGTGCACAACCACACCTTCTACACGACCGCGGCGCGCCATTCCCAGATGAACACGACCTCGCCGCGCCTCTACCTCGCGGCCGGCGTGACCACGATCCGGACGACCGGCAGCTACTCCCCGTACAGCGAGATCAACATGCGTCGGGCGATCGAGGCGGGCGAGATCGTGGGACCGCGGATGCACATCACCGGGCCCTACATCTCCGGCGCGGGAGCGAGCACCTACATGACGCAGGTCTCGAGTCCGGAGGACGCCCGCCGGGTCGTCGCCTACTGGGCGGAAGAGGGGGCGACATGGTTCAAGGCCTACACCCGGATCTCCCGCGCCGAACTGGCCGCCGCGGTCGAGGAGGCGCACCGCCTCGGACTCCGCTTCACCGGCCATCTCTGCTCCGTCACCTTCAGGGAGGCCGTGGATCTCGGGATCGATGCGCTCGAGCACGGGTTCTTCACGAACACCGAGTACCACGCATCGAAGCAGCCCGACGAGTGCCCGCCGGACTTCCGCAGCACGCTGCGGGAGATCAACGTGGATTCGGAGGACGTCGAATCCACGATCTCCCACATGGTGGACAACGATGTCGCACTGACCTCGACGCTCGCGGTGTACGAGCTCTCGGTCCCGGGGCGGCCGCCGCTCGAGGATCGCAACCTCGAAGCGCTCGCCCCCGGCGCCCGCGACGAGTACCTGGCCCGCCGGGAGGAGATCGCGAGGGCGCAGGACGCCGTGTTCCTCGACCTGTTCCCCAAGGCGCAGCGCTTCGAATACAAGTTCTTCCACGCCGGGGGGCTTCTCGCCGCCGGAGTGGACCCCACCGGGAACGGCGGCGCGCTCCCCGGATTCGGGGATCAGCGGAACTACGAGCTGTTGCTCGAAGCCGAGTTCACGCCCTCGGAGGCGCTCCAGATCATGAGCCTGAACGGCGCCCGGATGCTCGGCGTGGACGATGAGCTCGGGAGCATCGAGACCGGCAAGCTCGCGGATCTGGTCCTGATCGACGGAGACCCGGTGAGCGACCCGTTCCAGATCCGGAACGTCGTGGCCGTGTTCAAGGACGGAGTCGGCTACGACTCGGAGAAGCTGATCGCCGCCGTCCGTGGGCTCGTCGGGCTCGAGTAGCCGCCGCACTCTCCGGAGCCCGAGGCTGTCCGGATCCGGCGCGCCGCCTCCGCCCCGCCCCTGCGGAATCCACGTCTTGCCTCCGCCCCGCCCCTGCGGAATCCCCGTCCTGTCTCCACTGGGACCATGAAGCGCTACGACGATCTCGTCATCGGCGCCGGCCACAACGGCCTGATCGCCGCCGCCTACCTCGCCCGGGCGGGCCGGCGGGTGCTCGTGCTCGAGAAGAACGAGCGGGTCGGCGGGGCGACGTTCAGCGAGGAGATCCTCCCCGGCTTCACGGTCTCGGTCTTCTCCTACGTCGTCAGCCTGCTCCGCCCGCAGATCATCGCGGACCTCGACCTCGCCCGCCACGGCCTCCAGCTCCAGCCCCTCGACGGGACGTTCACGCCGCTGCCGGACGGACGGGCGCTGACCCGCTGGCACGATCCGGCCCGCACGCGGGAGTGCCTGCTCCGCTTCTCCCGCCGCGACGCCGACAACTACCCGCGGTTCGGCCTGCGGATGCACCAGTTGAGTCGGGCCGTCCGGGATCTGCTCCTGCTCCGCCCCCCGAAGCTGGGTTCGGCGCGGCTTCGCGAAGTCCGCGGGCTGCTCGACCTCGCCCGGCATTTCGGCTCGATCGGGGACGAGCGCGCATGGGAGCTGGCCCGGCTCATGACCGCAAGCGCGAGCGACTATCTCGACCGGTGGTTCGAGTGCGAGCCGCTCAAGGCCACGATGTGCGCCAGCGGGATCATCGGGACCTTTCTCGGAGTCTCCTCGCCCGGCACCGCCTACGTCCTGCTCCACCACTACATGGGCGAGATCGACGGCGCGTCCCGCTCGTGGGGGTTCGCCCGCGGCGGGATGGGAGCGGTGGCCGACTCGCTCGCCTCGGCGGCGCGGTCCTTCGGGGCCGAGATCCGGACCGGCGCGGGGGTGTCCCGGATCCTGACCCGATCGGGGCGCGCCGCCGGCGTCGCGCTCGAGGACGGCGAGGAGGTCTTCGCCGACCAGGTGGGGTCCAGCCTCGACCCGCACCGCACGTTCCTGCGGCTCGTGGACGCGGACGAGCTGCCCGGCGACTTCCTCGACGGGATCCGCCGCTACCGGCTCCGCGGCTCCTCCGGCAAGGTGAATCTCGCCCTCGACGCCCTGCCCGACTTCGAAGCGCTGCCCGGGCCGGGGCCCCACCTGAAGGGGGCGATCTCGATCAGCCCGGACCGGGCCACGATGGAGCGCGCCTACGACGACGCCAAGTACGGCCGCTTTTCGCGCGAGCCCTACCTCGATGTGCTGATCCCGTCGCTGCTCGACCCGGGAATGGCGCCTCCCGGCAAGCACGTCATGTCCATCTTCGTCCAGTACGCGCCCTACGCGCTCCGGGAGGGCGACCCGGACTGGGATGCGCAGCGGGACGATTTCGGCGACACGGTGATCCGGACGCTGGCCCGCTACGCGCCGAACCTGCCGGACATCATCCTCGAGCGCCAGGTCCTGACGCCGCTGGACATCGAGCGGCGCACCGGCCTCACCGAGGGCAACATCTTCCAGGGAGAGCTGGGGCTGGAGCAGCTCTTCTTCCTGCGCCCGACGCCGGGCTGGGCCCAGTTCGCCACCCCGATCCGGGGTCTCTTCCTGTGCGGCTCCGGCGCGCACCCGGGCGGCGGCGTCATGGGAGCGCCCGGCAAGCTGGGGGCGGACGCGATGCTGCGGGCCGCCGGCGTTCCCGGAGACGGGTAAGGCGATGCGCGGTTCGTGGGACGCCGTGGCGGTCGGGGGCGGCCCTGATGCGCTGGTGGCGTCGGCGCTCCTCGCCGCGTCGGGGCGCCGGGTGCTGGTCGTCTCGGGGCCGGGACCTCCGGGCGGGGTCGCGGCGAGCGTCGAAGTGGCCCCCGGGTACCGGATGGGCGTCGCCCCGGAGACGATGCCCGGCCCGGACCCGGCCGTCGCGGAGGCGCTCGGGCTGGCCGATTCCGACCTCGCCCTGAGCCTCCCCGACCCGGTCCTCACCGTCGTCCCGCGCGGCCCGGGGGATCTGTTCGCGCTGCCGCGGGATCCGGAGCGCGCCCGGCTGGCCGTCGCCGAGCGATCGGCCTCCGACGGGCGCGCCTTCCCGGACTTCGCCGCCGAGGTGAGCGCCTTCGCCCGCTTCCTCCGGCGCCTCTCCGAGCGTCCCCCTCCCGGGCTCGACGCCGGCGCGGGCGAGATCCTGCCGCCGCTCTCGGGGGCGCTGCGGCTCGGCCGGCGGCGGCTTCCCGAACTGCTCCGCGCGATGCCGATGGCGATCCGCGACTTCCTCGACGACGCCTTCGAGAGCGAACCGCTCAAGGCGGCGCTCGCCGGCCCGGCGCTCACCGGCATCCGCCTCGGCCCCCGCGCCCCGGGGACGGCCGGCCTCTTCCTGCACAACCACGCCTTCACGGCCGGGGGCGGCCTTCTCGACTGGATCCGGCCGGCGGGCGCCGCGGGGCGCGCGCTGCGGGAGGCGGCTCGCGCCGCCGGGGCGAGGATCGAGGCGCAGGCGGGGGGCGTGAAGCGAATCGTGGTCGCTCGCGGTCCCGGCGGCCCCCGGGTGCGGGGCGTCGAGTTCCTCGACGGAAGCAAGGTCGCGACGCCGGTCGTCCTCTCCGACGCCGCCGCGCGCAGCACGCTCCTCGACTGGGTCGGAGCCGCGGCGCTCAGGCCGGACTTCACCGGCGAGGTGCGCCGCATCCGCTACCGCGGCGCGGCGGCGCGGATCGGACTGGCGCTCTCGTCGCTTCCCCGGTTGCGGGATGCGACCGGGCCGCCGGAGGAGGATCGCCGGCTCCGAGGCGTCATCCAGATCGGCGCTTCGCTCGACGATGCCGAGCGGGCCAGCGACGCCGCCAAGTACGGCGAGGTCGCCGGCGAACCGCTCGTCTTCGCGTTCCTGCCGTCCCTCCAGGACCCCGGGCTGGCGCCGAAGGGGCGGCACGTGCTGAGCGCCACCGTCCAGACCACGCCCGCGGACGACGGCGCCGATCCGGCGGCGCGGGCGGACCGGATCCTCCGACGCGCGCTGGCGTCCCTCGAATGCGCCTTCCCCGACCTCACCCTGCTCGTCACCGGCCACCGGGTGCTCACCCCGGCCGCCCTCGAGCGCGACTTCGGACTCCTCTCCGGGAGCTTCCATCAGGCGGAACCCACCATGGACCAACTGTTCTCGCTTCGTCCCGTCCCGGGATACGCCGACCACCGGACCCCGGTGGCCGGGCTCTATCTCGCCGGACCGGACACGTTTCCCTACGGCGGGCTCCACGGCGTTTCCGGCCGGAACGCCGCCCGCGCCATCCGCGAGGACGCCGGCGAGGTGGCCCGATGAGCCGGTTCAAGGCCGGTCCCGGCTTCCTGGTGGCCGCCGCCTTCATCGGGCCCGGCACCGTGGTCACCGCCAGCCGGGCGGGAGCGGGCTACGGCGCGGCGCTGCTGTGGGCGGTGCTCTTCTCCGTCATCGCCACCTTCGTGCTCCAGGACATGGCGGCGCGGGTGGGTCTCGCCGGCCGCCGCGGGCTGGCGGAGGCGATCCGCGACAGTCTTCGGAGCCCGGCGGTCCGGACGCTCATGCTCGGGCTCATCGCGGCCACGATCCTGCTGGGGAACGCCGCCTTCCAGACCGGCAACCTCCTCGGCGCGTCGCTCGGGGTCTCGCTGCTGCTGGGACTTCCGCAGGGGGTCGTGGTCCTCGTCGTCGGCATCCTCGCCGGGAGCCTCCTGATGACCGGCGCCTACCGGTTGATCCAGAACTCGCTCGTGTTCCTCGTCGGTCTCATGGGCGTCGTGTTCTGCCTCACCGCGGTGCTCACGACCCCCGACCCGGGCGAGCTGCTCGCGGGGCTCCTCATCCCGCGAGTGCCCACCGGAGCGCTCCTCACGGTGCTGGCGCTGATCGGCACCACGGTCGTCTCCTACAACCTGTTCCTCCACGCGAGCACGACGATGGAACGCTGGCCGGACGCAGACCGCAACGACGACAACGTCCGCGAGAGCCGTCGGGACACCCTGGTCTCGGTGGCGGTCGGCGGGCTGATCACCGCTGCGGTCGTGGTCGCCGCCGCCCCGCTCGCGGGACAGGGGGCGGAAGCCGCCAACGCCGCCGCCGTCGCGCGGCAGCTCGAGCCGCTCCTCGGCCGCGCCGCGCCGATCTTCTTCGGAGTCGGCCTGTTCGCCGCCGGTCTGACCTCGGCGATCACCGCGCCGCTCGCGGCCGCCTACGCCGCCGGGGGCGCGCTCGGCGTCCCGCCCGACCTGAAGGGCGCGAAGTTCCGGATGCTGTGGGGTTTCGTCCTCCTCACCGGGGTCAGCCTCGGCGTCTTCCTCGGTGGCTCGCCCTACCAGATCATCCTGCTCGCCCAGGCCGGGAACGGCGTCGTACTCCCGCTCACCCTCATCCTGCTGCTGGTGGTGGTGAACCGGAAGCGCATCATGGGCCGTTTCCGCAACTCGCCCCTCGCCAACGTGGCGGCCGTCCTCGTCGTCGCCGTGATCTCCGGCCTCTCGCTTCTCCAGCTCGCCCGCCTCTTCGGCCTCACTGCCTGACCAAACGCTGAGCCAAAGCAGCAGGCAGGAACCGTTCGTCGCGGCACTGACCCTGTGACGCCAAGTGTCCCGTCCAGCGCCTACGCTCGATAATCCATGACGAGCACGTCGGGCCCGACGTTCACCGCGTTCTTTGCGGCCGCTCTCGGCGACCGTGTCGCCCGGCCCTACGAGTATCAGACTGCGCTCGCCGGTCGGGAATGGCCGGATGTGCTGGTGGCTCCCACCGGCACGGGAAAGACGGCAGCCGTCGTTCTGGGATGGATGTGGAGACACTTCGACGGCGATCGGAATCCGCCTCGTCGCCTCGTCTATTGCCTTCCCATGCGCACGCTCGTGGACCAGACGGCCCGCAACACGCGCGAGTGGTGTCGCCGACTCCGGCAAGCCTATCCGGAGCAAGCCTGCCGGATTCCGGATCCGAAGCTCGGCGTTCACGTCCTGAGGGGCGGGACCGACACGGACCGGGCGGTGCCCGGGCTGCCGCCGTGGGTCCGCCAACCGGAAAGCCGCGCCGTGCTCATCGGGACCCAGGACATGCTTCTCAGCCGGGCTCTCATGCGGGGCTACGCGATGAGCCGCTTCCGCTGGCCTGTGGACTTCGCGCTCCTTCACAACGACGCCCAATGGGTCTTCGACGAAGTGCAGCTCATGAGCTCGGGACTCGCGACTTCGACCCAACTGGAGGGTTTCCGACGCAAGTGGCTGACGGGGACACCTTCCGGGAGCCTCTGGCTGTCGGCCACTTTGCACCCCGACTGGCTCCGAACCGTGGACTTCCGCCGGAAGTCGGTCGTGTGGCGCGTACCAGGAGATTTTCCGGCAGATCAGGCTTCCGCGGCAGTGCGGCGAGTGCTCCACGCGCCGAAACCGATCCGCCGTTCCGATGGGGCTCCTGCGGGAACAGGAATCCGCGCTCGAACCCAGTACGCGGAATGGCTGGCTCGCACAGCCCGGGAACGGCATCGAGGCGGGCGCACAACTCTGGTCATCGTCAACCGCGTCGACCGCGCTCAGGCTGTCTTCCGCGCCCTGAAGGCTGCCGGCAGCGGCTGTGAGCTGGCCCTCGTTCATTCGCGTTTCCGGCCCGGGGACCGGGATCGGCAGATGAAGAAGCTGCCGCGCCCCCGGGAGTCGAAAGATGTCATCGTAATCGCGACACAGGCGATCGAGGCCGGTGTCGATCTCTCCGCATCTGTTCTGATCACGGAGGCGGCTCCGTTTCCCTCGCTCGTACAGCGGTTCGGGCGCGTCAATCGCTATGGTGAGCTGAACGGATCTGGTGGCGGCGTCATCCAGTGGGTGGGCCCTCCCGGGAAGTCGGTGAGTCGCCGCGACCGTCGGGTCCGTGCGCTCCCGTACTCCCCCGAGGACATCGAGGTCGCCATGGATCGGCTTGAGAGATTGTCCGACGCGCGGCCGTCCGCTCTCCCCGAGCCCGCCGCAGGGGACTTCTCCACCTACGCCGTGATCCGTGCGAAGGATCTCCTCGATCTCTACGACACAGACCCCGATCTCACCGGGTTCGACGTTGATGTCTCGCGTTTCATCCGTGACGAGGCCGATACGGACGTTCACGTGTTCTGCCGCGACTTCGACCCGGCGACCGCGGTCAGCGAGCCACTGCCCCGGGCCAGCGAGATGTGCTCGGTACCCATCGGCGCGGCGCGAAGCTGGCTCGGAGGGAAGAGCGGAAAATCTCCCATCGCGTACCGCCTGGATCCGCAGGCGCGACGTGGCAAGGCCGGGACTGTCGTTCCGTGGATCCGACTCGACGGAGAGCCATGGCCCGGCCTCACGCTCATGCTCCGGTCGGAAGAGGGCGGCTACGACCCGGAGGTGGGTTTCGACCCAGGCTCGCGTGAACCGGTTCCGGCTGCTGGTCCCGAATCCCCGCCATGCGATCCGACGGCCGCATCGCAGGAGGATGAGACACTCGACTCGGATCCCGACTCGCGGCAGGAGCGCTTCGTGAGCCTCACGAGTCACCTGGAGCACGCGCACCATGAAGCCGTAGAGCTCGCCGGGGCGCTGGATCTGCCCGCAGATCTGACGGCCGCTGTAGCAATGGCGGCCCGGTGGCACGACCTGGGAAAGGCCCACGAAGCGTTTCAGGACCGGCTGACGACGGATGATCCAGCGCGTCATCCGCGTCCCGTCGGGCTCCTCGCGAAGTCACGCAGGTATGACATGCAACGTGGCCGGCCGTGGTTTCGCCACGAACTCGCTTCTGCTCTTGGATTCCTCGCGGCCCGAGACTGGCGCCGCAGCGCCGATCTCGTCGCCTTCCTGATCCTCGCTCACCACGGAAAGGTGCGCATGAACCTCAGGGCCTTTCCGAGGGAAACGCCCCCGCGGAAGAAGACCGGCGCTCGCATCCGATTTGCGAGGGGGGTATGGGAGGGCGACGAATTGCCGCCACTCGCTCTCGGCGGCCGGGATCGTTGGGGCGGCGGTCGGCTCCATCTGTCCGTCATGGAGATCGGGGAGGATCCGCAGACCGGCGCGAGCTGGGCGGAGCGGGCCCGTACCCTTCTTGACCACTTCGGTCCGTTCCGCCTGGCATGGCTGGAGGCTCTTGTCCGGATCGCCGACTGGCGCGCCTCGGCCAAGGAACAGCGTGGGGACTATGACTGAGCTGACGCTCTCCGGCTGTGTGCCGACACCTCTCGCCGGGTACCTCAAGGCTGTCGGCATTCTGCGCCTCGTCTCCGATCCCGCGAGGTGCGCTGCCGGCGCGGCTGCCGACGCGGACGCACGCGGCTACTGGCGCGCTGGCGCGTTTCATCTGCGAACACGTCTGGATCGGGAGGCTCTGACGGAGTTCTTCCTGCGCGACTACCGGCCGACGCCGATCTTCGCCCCGTGGAACGGTGGTAGCGGCTTCTTTGCGAAAGACAAGAAGGACGGTTTCAAGCCCCTCGTCGACTCTCCGGTCGCGCCCCGCTTTCGGCCCCTCGCCGATGCCCTCCTGGCCGCCGCGGATCTCCTTCGCCGACAGGGCCTCGACGCTCGGCCCGCGGAGGCCGAGAAGGTGCGTCTGGTGTCGCAACTGCGAAGGGAACTGCCGGACGACGCGCTGCACTGGCTGGACGCGGCGCTCGTGCTATCGGGCGCCGGGCTGGGTTTCCCGCCACTGCTAGGCACCGGGGGCAACGATGGCCGGCTCGACTTCACGAACAACTTCCTGCAACGCCTCGTCTCCCGCGGGCAGCCCGCGGGACTCTTTGACGCCTCGACCGGAGAAGCGCATTTGCGGGCGTCGGACCTGCTGGAGGGAGCACTCTTCAATCACCCCGTGCCCGGGCTTGAAACCGTCGTCTTCGGGCAGTACGCGCCCGGCTCGGCGGGCGGTCCGAACCTGACCACCGGGCCGAGTTACAAGAGGAACTCCAGAGTCAACGCCTGGGATTTCGTGCTGACCATCGAAGGAGCGATCCTCTTCGCTGCCTCCGCCATCAGGCGACACCCAGGTTCTCGGCGATCGGAAGCCAGTTTTCCCTTCACGTTCGAGACCGTTGGCGCCGGGTCAGGCGTTGTGGCGAGCGCCGATGAAGATCGCGGGAAAGCGCGAGCGGAGTTCTGGGCGCCGATCTGGACGCGGCCAGCCACTCTGAGGGAAGTCTCGTCGCTGGCGCGGGAAGGTCGCGCAGTCGTAGGAGGGATCGCTGCCCGCAACGGGCTCGATGTCGCTCGAGCTGCTTCGAGTCTCGGTGTGGACCGGGGCATCGACGCCTTCGTGAGGTACGCGCTCGTGAAGCGACATGGCGACAACCACCTTGCCGTCCCCCTGGAGACTCGCCGGGCCTCGGACCGTCCTGTTGCTGCGACAGGACTGATCCACGATCTGGATTCGTGGTTCACCAGTGTGCGTCGAGTGATGCGTGGCAAGGGCGCGCCGTCGAGCGCTCGCGGGTCCATGCGCAGGCTTGATGACGCCCTCTTCGCGCTGGCGGATGCCTCGTCGTCCGGTCGCGACCTGCGGCCGATCGCGGTTCAGCGAGCGCTGAGCGCAATCGGTGATCTCGTCTCCTGGATCGCGCGCGCTCGAAAGTGGCGGGAGAAGATCCCCCCGCCACCCCGCCTCCCCCCTGAGTGGGTCTGCGAGGCCGACGACTGCACGGCGGAGTTCCGCGTTGCTGCCGCGCTCGCGGGACTGGGTTGGCGGCGAGCCCGACGTGACCGCGGCTCCACCGCGAAGACCCCGATGTCCGTCTCGGGCCATCGCGGACCGGGATCCAGAGATGACACCGGCGACGGGGGAGATGCGCCGGGAGGCACGGTCTTCGGTCGGCTGCCACTGGCGGCGCACATGGCGCCCGTTGTGGCTTCCAGCATCTTTGGCCGCCGCCGGAGGTGGTGCGAATCTGGAACCTCGACTCATGTCGTCTGGGCCAGCGGTGGGCTTGATGTCAACCTGGTTGCGGTTCTGGAGCGGCGGCGCCTCGGTCTCGGCGCCCCGGAGAGCCCCGGCGGCGAGATCTTCACCAGTGGCTGCGCCGCATCGCTTCGAGACATCCTGGCCTTCCTCGAGTCCGGGTTCGACGCCAGGCGCTGCCAGCGGCTGCTTGCCGGGCTCGTCTGGACGCGACCCTCCGCGTTCCTTTCGGCGCGCGATCGGGAAGTCCGGCCGTCACTGCCGCTTCTCCTGGCCATCTTGAAGCCGCTGTTCATCTCGGAACGCCAACTTCGGTGGTTGTCGGCGCAGCGCCTGGTTCCTCCCGATTGCCACCTGCCGGCGGCGCCGGGACTCGTGGCTCGGCTCCGTCGCGGCGATCTTTCCGGCGCCGAGCACTTGGCGGTCCGGCGCGCTCGCGCTTCCGGCCTTCCCACTCGCTTCGCCGCCTCGGGCAGGAAGATCGTCGCATCCTCGCCCCGTCCTCGGCTCGGGACGCGCCTCGCAGCCGCGATGATGATACCTGTCAACGACTTCGCCCTCCGCTCGATGTTGGAGCGAGCCTATCCTCGAACGGAGAGAGATGCACATGCCGCTTGATCTGAATCTGACACCACTCCAGAGGGCCCCTCGACTGCTGATCGAGGCGGACCTTCAACCGGTCCAGGGCACGAGGTTCCAGCCCACGGGTTTCCCCAATCTCGGCCACGCAGTCTACGAGTCCCCGGACGGGAATCACCAGAACGTTCTCGTCGAGAGCGCGCAGAGCATGGCCAATCGTCTCGAGGCGGTCTGCTGGAACAGCGTCGAGGATGACTGGGTTCCTCCGTTGCAGGGTCTGCCGTTCGTCAGAGTCGTGGACAGCGAAGGGAACACCAGGACGACCTCCGTCCTCGAGGCGCATCGGTTGAACTCACCGTACATCCTCGGGGGCAAGGACACGTCAATCCTGGATGTCCTCAAGAAGCGGCTCGCCAATACGAGCGAGGGGCGGGTAAGCATCCAGAATCTGGCTCGTGTCCTGTTGGAGTTCGATGCGAACGCCCTGCTGCACGGCGTGTTTCTGGCCCGGAAGACCCTCGCCGGTGGCCGCCTGCGTCTGGCCCGGGCGCTGTCAGCGTTCATCGAGGCCGACGAAGCCAGAGTCGCGTCCAGCGGTGGTGTCAAGAACGACATCCTGAACCCGAGCGGGGACACTTCCAAGGGGTTCGGCAACGTTCCGTTCGCCCGGGATGAATGGGTCTCTCCACGGATCGCGGCGTACTTCAACACGGATCTCCATCAGATCCGTTCCTACGGGCTCGGTGTGGAGGTCGAACATCTTCTCATCGCGTTGGGCCTGTTCAAGATCCGCCGGCTGCTGGACCGAGGTCTTCGGCTTCGCACCGCCTGCGATCTCGAAGTGACCGATCTTCGAGTAACGCGGCCGAGCTCGTTCTCGTTGCCGGCCCTCGCGGACCTCGAGGCGGCCATGCCGGTTGCGATTCGGGACGCCGAGGCCAAGGGCGCCTTCGGCGAGGGACCTCGCGTTCGAAACGTCTGCTTCCGGTAGCCAGCGCGTGTTCGCACTGAAGTTCTCGTTTCCGGGAGGCCGGTATCACGCCACCCCATGGGGCCGCAACGCAAACGAGGCAGCCGTCGCCTGGCCGCCAGAGCCGTGGCGCCTGATTCGGGCCCTCATCGCGAGCTACTGGCGCAGCGGAGGGGACGGTCAGCGGCCACGAGAGCCCATGGCCGCGCTCGTCGATCGACTGGCTTCAGTCGCTCCGGACTTCCAGCTCCCCGAGGGGGGCGTTCATTCGCACACGCGGCACTACATGCCAGCGGGAAGAAAGACGAGCCTGGTGTTCGATGCCTTCGTTCGCCTGCCGAGAGGCGCGGAGGTCGTTGCCGTCTGGCCGCATCTCGATCTCGATCGGCGCCTGTTCGGATTGGCATCCGAGCTTGCAGTCGGTATCGGCTACCTGGGCCGCGCCGAGAGCTGGACGGAGTGCAGGGCCACGGCCGCATGGGAGGGTGAGATCAACTGCGGAACGAACTCGTCCGCAGCGTCAGAGGAGCGCTTGGTGCGTGTGCTTGTGCCCCTGACGCCGGCCGCCTACGCCCGGGAGCGGCAGCGCCGCATCGCGCCGATCTGCGAACAATCGGACGAGAACCTGGCGGCTCGGGCAGTGGCCAGTGGAAAGCGACCCCCGACGGCGAAGCGGCTTCGGACTGGTCGCCGGACGGCGGTGCGCAAGGCGTTCGGGGCCACGCTCCCGGAGGGCCTGCTGGCAGCCATGTCGCTGGACTCCGCAGATCTGAAGAAGCACGGCTGGTCGCGCCCCCCGGCATCCCGCGAGGTGATCTACTATCCGCCGCCGCTCGGACCGCTACCCCGACGGCGTGCCATGCCGTCAGATCCAGATGACCGTCAGCGGCACACGGTCGCGCGCTTCGTCCTTGCCGGACGTCCACGTCCTCGCGTTGAAGAGACGGTGCGAATCGGAGAGCTGATGCGCTTGGCCGCGCTTGCGCGATTCGGGTGGGACGGCTCGGGGTCGCAACGGCGCCCCAAGGCGCCTCCCGAGATTTCCGGTCGCGGCCCGGACGGGAAGCCACTTCCGGACCCGCGCCATTCCCACACGTTCTGGCTGCCGGAGGATGCGGACGCCGATGGCTGGATCGATCACATATCGCTCTACTGCCGATCGGGCTTTGGACGCGGTGTTCGCGCCCGCCTCGACGGCCTTACCCGCCTGTGGCTCCAGAAGAAGAACGGGATCGAGATGGGGGCGCGCCGCGAGTGGCGGGGGGGCGGCGAATGTTTAGGCCCGCCGCGCCCCAGGCGAGGTGCAACCCGGGTTTTAGCCCCGTGCCCAGGGAGGGGGTGCGTGACGCCCGTGCTGGCCGCCCGCCCC
>JAJEAO010000008.1 GCA_022822745.1 Acidobacteriota bacterium | reverse complement strand
CCCGACACCATCCGCGCCCCGCCGCGATGCCCGCCACGAGGCCCCGGTCCAGCGACCTCCTCCCATAAGATGGAACGACGGATCCGCGCCCGCAACGAGCGTCCACCACTCTCGTGGTTTTCTGCGGCGCAGGCTCCTAGTGCGCAAACTTCGTGGCGACGACTTCACTGACGAAAGGACGCTCGGGCGAGTGTGGAGTCGCATCCCGTCCGATGGCACACGCACCACACGCAAGACGATCTTCAACAGCATTCCCGAGGAGAACAGCTATGAGAATGTCTCTCGCTGTGTTGACTACTTGAGGGATGCCGAGTTGGTGGACACTACTCAAGGTGGTGGCGTTGACCGAAGGCTGACGAAGTACCCGAACGAACCGGACGCGTACCCGAGCATCAGGGCGGAAATCGAGACGCGGTGGGCGGAAGAACCGCCTCATGACTATGTCCTGGCGAGTCATGAACCCGATCCCAAGCGCTTCCCGGCTTACCAGCCTAATCGCTTCTGCCAAGTGCTTATCTCCTCCAAGCTGTCGATCGGCGAGTGGAAGGCCCCTGACATCACGCTCATCGGAGGCAAGACTCTCCCGTACCTTCCGGGCAAGTTCCTTGACGTCGTCACGTTCGAAGTCAAGGCGAGTATCGATATCAAGGGACTCTACGAGGCTCTCGCGCACCGGGCGAGCGCCACCCACTCCTATCTGCTCTGCTACCGGAGCGCCGAGCCGGGGGCGAAGGACGATGGGGAACTCGAGAAAGTAGGGCGAATCACTCGAGAGGCAGTGCGGACCGGTGTTGGTTTCATTCTGGCGGGACTGCCTGACGACTATGGCACTTGGCGAGAGATCGTTCCAGCCACTCGGGCGACGCCAGATCCAGCGTCACTCCACGACTTTGTCGCACGTCAGGACTATGGTGCACTGCGAAAGCTCAGACGCTGGCTCAGGGCGGATCCTTTCCTTCATGACAGTTCGACAATGGATGTCGCCGCGCATGCCGTTGCCTCACTAGACCTCACGCCGGACGAGAAGGCTCTCGCAGAGGACATGTACGTGGAAGTACATCATCGCAGGAGAGCTGGCAGGACAGACTTCGACGACTTGGGGCACAAAAGGCAGGTTGATCGGATCAAGAAGCATCTCATCGAGGCAGGCCACATCCATACAATCCAAGGTGGCGGGATTCGCCCGGGCCCCCGCCCGACCGATGCGTGAACATCCGGGTCCGGCCAACTTGCCTTGCGGCGTCCCTCCGTGTGCCGTTTGATGCATTGCGGGGAGCGACGCTGGGACGCGACTTGCGACAGGTGTCCACACGGAGTGAATTGACTGGCATGATCCATCCCTGCATGGATCTGTCCCTTGCGCGCCGCACTAGTCATCGCGATCGTCGTGGTGCGCCGCTCCGCAGCCGGGTCACGGCGAGTATCTGGACGACATCGCAGCGCAGCTCTGGGCGGATGTAGGGCTGGGAGACCGAGGCCACGCGGCCAGGGTGTCATCTGGCTCTCACTCCGGAGTGTCTGGGGGGCACGACGGGACCGTCGGCAGGCCCGCGTGATCGCTCTCGGGGCGGCGCGACTGCTGCCGGGTTGAGCCTGGCGCCGTCGAAATCATGGGAGTCTCGAACCCGGCCCGGCCAAGCCAGGCTTGCTCGGGAGTGGCGGTCCATCTCGCGGCGATCGCGCGACGCGGGGTCACCGCGCGGGACGCCCAGAACAACGCCCGGTCGCCGGAGAAATAGTCGATCCGTCCCTGCGAAAGCAACGGTGCGCCGCACGAGCCGGAAGTTTCGACCATGTGCACTCCTCAATCGGTTAGCGCAAGGAGTGTGACAGATCGGTGAAAAAGCGATGAACATTCCATGAGCACGGCCACATCCCGGACCGGGAGAGCGATGTGTCAACGACTTGGGCGGCCCGTCGCGTTTGACGGTGTGCGGCCCCGCGCTGTCTGATTGCGGCAGAGAGACCGTGTTCCGTTCCGTCGTCCATGCCGCGCTCCGGCTGCTGCGCGGTGGCCGGGACGCCGGAGGATTGGCGCCGAATTGCCGGACTGGAGTCCGGCGCGCCGGCGCGGGACCGGAGTTCGGCGCTCGGTCACGCGCGGGAGGAACGCGCCGCCAACGTGCCGCACCCCTGCCGGGAGAACCGGTGGAGAGCGGCGCTCCATAGCGCAGCCAGACCAAGGAGGGAGACTCATGCTGAGAGGACATTCGGCGGCCCGGAGGTCGCCTTCCGCGCTGGCCCTGGGCCTGGCGCTCCTGCTGGTGGCCGGCGGGGCCGCCTCGCAGGAGCTGACCGGCACGATCTACGGCGAGGTCACGGACGATCAGGGGCTCGCGATCCCCGGGGCGACCGTGACGCTCACCAGCCCGTCGCACATCCAGACCGAGACTCGCGTGACCGGGGATCGCGGCGATTACCGCGTTCCGCTGCTCTCCCCGGGCGCCTACACCGTGACCGTCGAGCTCGGCGGCTTCCAGACCGTGACCTTCGAAGGCGTGGTCGTCAGCGCCGGAACCGACATCGGCCTCGACGCCACCCTCTCGCCCGCCGGGGTGGAGGAGACGGTCACCGTGATCGGCGAGGCGCCGCTCGTGGACGTCAAGAGCAACCAGGCCATGCGCACCATGGATGTGGACCTGATCGAGAACATCCCCCTCGGGCGGAACTACTCCGATCTGCTGGTCTCGATGCCGGGCGTCCTCGACAGCGAGTACTCGTTCACGCCGGCGCAGACGGTCCACGGGAGCTCCCCCCGCGACAACCTGTTCAACATCGACGGGGCGGGGCTCAATGACACGACCGTCGGCTACATCTCGACCGAGATCCCGATCGACATGATCGAGGAGGTCCAGGTCACCACCGGAGGGATCTCGGCCGAGTTCGGACTCTCCATGGGCGGCGTCTTCAACTTCGTCACGAAGTCCGGCGGCAACAACTTCTCCGGAACGCTCAACGGCTACTACCAGGGAGAGGAGCTCGAGTGGAGCAACCTGACTCCGGAACTCGAAGAGCAGCTCCCCGCGGCCACGAGCACGGTCAGGAACCAGGAGTACGGGGGCACGTTGGGCGGGCCGATCGTCCGCGACCGCGCCTGGTTCTTCGGCAACCTCCGCCGCCTCGAAGTCGAGCAGCAGGAGCCCTTCCTGCCGACGCAGCCCTTCGAGACGAACCAGACCCACTCGTTCTTCAAGCTCACGACGCAGATGGGCCCGAGCACTCGGTTCAGCGGTTCCTTCACGACCCGCGACCAGGACAAGTGGCCGGGGAACGTCACGAGCTTCTCGAACGCGGATCATCCCGAGACCTGGAACATCTTCTTCCGGAACCAGCGGATCGTGAACCTGAACGCGACCCATCTCATCGGGCAGGACACGATTCTGGAGGGGCGGTTCAACGGAGTCTGGAAGTCCTTCAACCAGGAGTACCCCAACAACTCCGACTTCCGGGTCGGCTACGTGGATATCGGCACCGGCGAGTCCTTCGGAGGGCTCACCGGCGGCGTCGGCAACACGCTGGCGCGGGACATCCGGCAGGCCCATCTGACCCTCTCCCACTTCCGGACCGGACTCGGCGGCTCGCACGAGTTCAAGACCGGCCTCTACTGGGAGCATTCCCCGTTCAAGCGGGAGTTCTTCTTCCCGAACGGGGAGGACGTGCAGCAGCGGCTGCTCAACGGGGACGCCTACCGCGTCCGCCTCCTGAACTACCCGATCAACCTGCAGCAGACCAACATCGGTCGGCTGGCGCTGTTCGCGCAGGACCAGTGGACGATCGGAGATGCGCTCACGGTGAACATGGGTCTCCGCTGGGAAGCCACCGAAGGCTGGTACCCCAGGCAGAGCTCGGGCGGCGGGCGCTGGTTCCCCGAGGTCTTCCTCGATGAGACTCGCGATCTCATCACCTTCAACTCCCTCTCGCCGCGAGTCGGCTTCGTGTGGGCGCTCGGCGCGGAGGGCCGGACCTCCATCAAGGCGAGTTACGGCAAGTACTTCAAGCCGCTCCTGAACCAGGACACGCTGATCATCCTGCCGCGATCGGGCGGACACCACGAGTACGAATGGCTCGACCACAACGGGGATCTCGTGTTCCAGGACGGCGAGCAGGGCGAACTCGTCAGCAACGCCATCCAGCCCAACACGAGCAGCGCCGATCCGAACCTGAAGAACGCCTATGTGAACGCGTTCCACGTCGGCGTCGAGCATCAGCTCGAAAGCAACATCGTGCTCTCGGTCTCCGGGATCTTCAAGCGCGAGAAGGATGTCATGGAGACGGTGGACGTGGGGCGGATCGGGCCCGACGGGACTCCCTTCGGGGCCTACAACCCGCTCTCGGTCACGAACCCCATTGACGGTTCGCCGATGACGATCTACGCGCTCCGGCCCGAGTTCCAGGGCTCCGGTCGGGTGCGGTTCCTGACGAACCCCGGCCAGGATGGGCCGCTGTTCCGCGACTACAACGGCGTCGAGTTCGTCGTGCGGCGACGCTGGGAGGACGGCTGGCAGTTGATGGCGGCGCTGAACGTCTCGAAGGCGTACGGCAACATCGGCAACGGCTACGGCTCGACCTGGGGCGGTCACGCCATCTACGACAACCCGAACACGCTCATCAACGCCGAGGGGCCTCTGGATCTCGACGCCACCTACCAGTTCAAGCTCCAGGGCACCTACACGATGCCGTTCGATATCGTGGTGAGCGCCTACTACCAGGGCTTGACCGGCTTCCCGCTGAAGCCTCCCGAGAACTTCGCTCCCGATCCGGCGCTCGGCGCCTACACCGTGCGCTTCTTCCGGGACGACGTGCCGGGGATGGTCGTGGAGAGCTTCGTGGATGTCGCCGGGGTGCCCCGCGGCACCTACCGCCACGACTTCCGGAACAAGGTGGATCTGCGGATCGAGAAGCAGTTCCCGTTCGGGGACAACATGCGGATCGGGGTGATCGCGGATGTGTTCAACCTGACGAACATCAACCGGACGACGGCCATCCAGTCGCTGCGCTGGGATCTTTCGGAGCGGTTCCTTGTGCCCGCCCGGATCGAGCCTCCCCGCATCATGCGGATCGGAGTCCGGTTCCAGTTCTGATGGGGTCGCCTGGGGCGGCGCCGCCGCGCCGCCCTCCCCGGCATCCGCCGGGCGCCATTCGCACCGGAGGGTCCGCATGAAACGACGACTGCCCGGCGGCGTCGCTCTCGCCGCGCTCCTCGCCGTCGCCTGCGGACCGCCAGTCGGATCCGGCGGCAACAGTGGAACGACTGTCGGGGCCCGCAACGACGGCAGAACAACTGTCGGATCCCGCAGCGACAGTGGAACAACTGTCCGGGCCGGCAACGACGGAGAAACGGCCGGCGGCGCCGGGAACCATCAGGCGCTGGTGGCGCTCCACGACGAGTTCGTGGAGTTCGCCCGGCCGCGGTCCGCCGCAGGCCTCCCCGATGTCCGGCCCGAGACGATCGCGAGCCTCCGGGAGGGCCTCGACGACTTTCGGGACCGGCTCCACCGGATCGCTCCCGAGGGCTGGAGCGTCTCCGAACGGGTGGACCACCTGCTGGTGACCGCCCGGATGAACCGGCTCGACTTCGACCTCCGGGTGCGGCGCCCGTGGGCGCGGGATCCGGGAACCTACGTGGACGCGGTTCAGCGGCTTGCCTTCCAGGACTTCCCTCTCGAAGGGGAAGCGGCCGGCGCGCTGGAGGCCGCGCTCGGCGCCGCGCCGGCGTTTCTGGCCCTCGCCGAGACGAACCTGACGGAGGCCGGGGGCGAGCTGACGGATCTGGCGATCCGCAACCTGGTGACCGCGGACGGGGTCGGCCACGGCCACCCCTACCGCGAGGTCCCGCCCGCGGGGACGATCGCCTGGTACGAGGATCTCGCAGGACAGCTCGAGACGCACCATCCCGGACTGGTCCCGGCCGCGCGGGAAGCGCAGGCCGCCGTGGAGGGGTTCCACGAATGGCTCACCGAAAACCGGGAGCGGCTGAACGCGCCCTCCGGCGTGGGTCGCGAGAACTACGACTGGTATCTGCGACGCGTGGCGCTGATGCCGTTCGACTGGGACGACGTGAACCGGATCGGCGACCGCGAGCTCCATCGCTCGTGGGCCTTCCTCGAACTCGAGCGGCACCGGAACCGGGGCCTTCCGGTCGTGGATCCGGCGCCGACCGCCGAGGACTACGCCCGCCGGATCGCCGAGGCCGACGAGCATGTCCGGCGGTTCCTGGTCGAACGGGACATCCTGACGGTCCCGGACTACGTCGGCGAATTCGGGACGAACGTGCCGTGGATCGTCCGCGACGGCGGTCGTCGGAACTTCTGGGAGGAAGTCCAGTACCGGGATCCGCTGCCCGATCACGTCCACGCGGTCATCCCCGGCCACCGCTTCGACGCCCTGCTCCGGAACCGGGAGCCGGGCCCGAACCGCTCTCCCATCCGGGCCGCCTACCGCGACCGCGGCCGTTCCGAGGGGTGGGCGTTCTACCTGGAGGAGATGATGTTGCAGGCCGGTCTGCTCGAAGAGCTGCCGCGCACCCGCGAGCTCTACTACATCTTCCAGATCGCCCGGGCGGTGCGGAACCGCGCCGAAGCCCTGATGCATACGAACGACTTCACGGTTCAGGAAGCCGTGGACTACATGGTGGACAACACGCCCTTCATGGATCGGGACGTCGCCAGGGTGGACGCCGAGATCTACCTCCGCACCCCGGGCTCCGGCATCGCCTACCAGATGGGGAAGCTCCAGATGGAGGAGCTCCTCATGGACCGGGCGCTCGATCTCGGCGACGCCTTCGACCTGAAGGCGTTCCACGACGAATTCCTGGCGGCCGGATGGATCCCGATTTCGCTCATCCGCTGGGAGATGACCGGTCGCGAGGACGAGGTGCGGGAGCTCCTCGGTTCCCCGGCCGACGGAGAGGAGAGCACGGAATGAGACCTCTGTTCCGAAGCGGGCTCGCGCTCGGCGCGATGCTCGCGGCCCTGGCGCCGGCGAGCATGGCCCAGCCGACCGATGCGCGCGATCCGCTGCTGAACCAGGGGCCGAAGGCGGTGGCGACGGCCGACGGGGGCATGGTGGCCACCCAGCTCCCGAACGTCACCCGCGCGGCGCTCCGGGTGCTCGAGGACGGAGGCAACGCAGTGGACGCCTTCGTCACCGCGGTGTTCCTCCAGCACGTCGAGGACTTCCACCAGGTCTCGCACTTCGGGGCCATGTCCGGGCTCTATTTCGAGGCCGCCACCGGGAGGACCTACGCCTTCAACGCCTTCTCGGAGCGGCCGCGCGCGGACCGCTGCGGCGATGGCCTGAGAGTGGGCCGGCTGGCGATCGGGGGCACCGTGCGCGGGCTGGAGTCCCTCGCCGAGCGGTTCGGCACGAAGCCCTGGGCTTCCTATCTGGAGCCGGCGATCACGGCGGCCGAGGACGGGATCCTGGTCACGAACTTCCAGTACGCCGTGAACTACAACAGTCGGGAGACGGGCGACCTGATCAATGGAAACGAGGAGGCGCGAGCGGCCTACATGCCGGACGGTTACCTCGTCCCGGTCGGCGGAACCTGGAAGATGCCCGCGCTCGCCTCGACCCTGCGCGCCGTCGCCGAGCACGGCGCCGACCACCTCTATCGCGGCGACTGGGCGCGGAAGTTCGTCGAGCAGGCGAATGCGCGCGGCTTCTGCGTCACGCTGGAGGATCTCGCCGAGTACGAGACGCGGTGGCTCGAGCCCGCGCGCTTCACCTACCGCGGTCACGAGATCCTGGTGGAGCCGCCCCCGAACAAGGGCGGTCTGCTCGTGGGGCAGAACCTGAACGTGCTGGAGCAGTTCGACCTGGAGGAGTCCGGCCACTACGCCGAGTCGCCGGAGACGCTCGAGATCATGGTCCGCAGCTTCGGCAAGGTGGAGTCGGACATGAAGTGGTCCATCCAGGACCCCGCCGCGTACCGGAATCCCGTCGAGCTGTGGACCTCGAAGGACTACGCGCGGCTGAGCGCCGAGTACGTGCGCCAGACCATGCCGCTGCCCGGCGTGGATCTGACGGCGTCGGTCGAGGTCGAGACCCGCGCGGCGGACGCCGCCGCCACGGCGGCGATGACCCTCGGCAGCAACCACAACGTGATCGTGGACGCGGAGGGGAACTGGATCACATCGCTCCACACCGGCCACGGCGGGGCCCCGGGCATCTTCATCGACGGGGTCCGGGCCACCGGCAGCGGAGTGAAGGCGGAGACCGCCGGCCCGGGACGACGCATCCTCGCCGAGGTCACCGGCGTCTTCGTGATGCGGGACGGGAAGCCCTGGCTCTCGCTGGGGACGCCCGGGTTTCCACCGCAGCCGGTGACCGAGGTGCTGGTCAACATCCTCGACTTCGGGATGCACCCGAAGGACGCCGCGGACGCCCCGCGCTTCTGGGCGTTCCTCTACGGGCAGACCGAACGGCGCTTTCTCCGGATCGAGTCGCGGATCTCGGAGGAAGTGCGCCGCGGGATGGCGAGGAGCGGCATCTCGATGGAGGAACTCGGCGACTACAACTGGCACACCGGCTCGATGCAGATCGTCTGGCGCGGTGACGACGGAAGACTCCACGGAGTCAGCGACCCCCGGCGGCTGGGACTGGCCGCCGGCCATTGAACATCAACAGGGGGAGCGTCATGAGAAAGAGCTCTACAACGAAACAACTTCTGGCGGTCGTGGGGGTGCTGGCCCTCGCGACCACCGGGGCAGCGCAGAACGGACCCGATCCACAGCTCAACCAGGGGCCGAAGCCGACGGTGAGCGGCGACTCGGTCATGGTGGCCACCCAGCTTCCGGTGGTCAGCAACGCGGCGCTCCAGGTGCTGAAGGACGGCGGGAACGCGGTGGACGCCATGGTGACCGCCGTCTTCGTGCAGCACGTCCAGGACTTCCACCAGGTCTCGCACTTCGGCTCGATGTCGGTGATCGGCTATGACGCCGCTACCGAGAAGTACTGGTCGCTGAACGCGGTCTCGGAGCGCCCGCGCGCCGACCGCCACGACCACGGCGATGTCTCGAAGGTCGCCATCGGCGGCGTGGTCCGCGGTCTCGAAGCGATCGCGGAGCGCTACGGCAGCGGCGCCATGGAGTGGTCGCAGTACCTGCAGCCAGCCATCGCCTCGGCCGAGGAGGGCGCAATCGTCACCTCGTTCATGTACGGCATCAACTACAACCTGATGGAGCAGGGAGACCTCGTCAAGAACCCCGAGGCGCGTCTGGCGTACATGGCGAACGGCCACCTGGTGCCGGTGGGCGAACGCTGGAAGCGGCCGGCGCTCGCCGAGCACCTGAAGATGGTGGCTTCCGAGGGCGCCGACTACATGTACACCGGGGCCTGGGCCGAGAAGTTCGTGAAGGCCGCGAACGCCAAGGGCTACGCGGTCAGCATGCAGGACATGGCGGACTACAAGCCTCACTGGGACGACCCGACGAAGTTCACCTATCGCGGCCTCGACTTCTACGGCTCGCCGCCGCCCGACACCGGAGGGGTCATCGTCGGCGCGAACCTGAAGATCCTCGAGAACTTCGATCTGAACGGCATGGGCCACTACAGCGAGTCCCCCGAGGCGCTCGAGATCATGATCCGCGCCTTCGGCCGGGTCTCCGACGAGACGCGCTGGGTCATCAAGGATCCCCTGAACTTCCGGATGCCCACGGATCTGTGGCTGTCGGACGAGTACGGAAAGCTCGGCGCCACCTTCGTCGAGAACACGATGCTGCTCCCCGACGTGGACCTCTCCGGGAACGAGACGGCCGACATGACGGCGTCGCTCTTCCCCCGCGGCCCCGGAGGCGCCGACCACGCCAACCTCGGGAGCAACCACAACGTGATCGTGGACGCAGGCGGCAACTGGGTGTCCATGCTCCACACCGGGCACGGCGGGGCGCCGGGCATCTTCATTGATGGCGTGCGCGCCACCGGGAGCACCGCCCGCGCCGCCACCGCGGGCCCGGGTCGCCGGCTCGTCCTGCCGATCACCGGGATCATCATCGCGAAGGAGGGCAAGCCGTGGCTCGCCATGGGCACTCCGGGATCGCCGCCGCAGCCGGTCACCGAGGTTCTCGTGAACATCATTGACTACGGCATGCACCCGAAGGACGCGGCCGACGCGCCGCGCTTCTGGGCGTTTCGCGGTGGGGAGCGGGGCGTCCAGATCGAGTCCCGCATCTCCGACGCGGTGCGCCAGGGCATGAAGCGGAGCGGGATCCCCGTCACCGATCTCGGCGCCTACAACTGGCACACCGGCTCGATGCAGATCGTCTGGCGCGGCGACGACGGGAAGCTCCACGGAGCGACCGATCCGCGGCGGCTCGGCGTCGTGATCGGCTACTGACGGAACCCGTCGCAACCGGGAGGAAGACCCATGAAGCGCGCATGGATCGCCGCTCTCCAGACCGGCGCCGCCGGATGGATCGCCGCTCTCCAGAGCGGCACCGCGCCACAAACGCGCCGGCGCCTATGGAACGCCGCTCTCCTGAGCGGCACGGGAGCGTCCCAACCAGGAGAACCCATGAAGAAGCGCATCCCCGCTTTCCTGACCGCGGGCATCTGCCTGCTGAGCGCCGGGCCCGCATCCGGCCAGAACCCGCCCGATGCGCGGGACGCGCTCTACAACCAGGGCCCGAAGCAGGAGGCCGTCGGCGATTCGGTCATGGTGAGCACCCAGCTCCCGATCGTCACCGAAGCCGCGCTCGAAGTGCTCCGCAACGGCGGGAACGCGGTGGACGCCTTCGTGACCGCGGTCTTCCTCCAGAACGTCGTGGACTACCACCAGGTCAGCCTCTTCGGCGCGATGGGCGGCCTCTACTACGAGGCGGCGACCGGGCAGTACCACGTCTTCGAGGCCTACTCCGAGCGGCCGCTCGCCGGCCGCTGCGGCGAAGGCGATCCGTCCCAAGTCGCGATCGGCGGCAAGGTCGCGGGGCTCGGCGCCCTCGCTGACCGCTGGGGCACTCGAGACTGGGCCGACTACGTCGCCCCGGCGATCGCCGCCGCCGAGGAAGGCGTTCTCGTGACCTCCTTCATGTACGGGAACAACTACAACAGTTGGGAGACCGGCGATCTGATCCAGCAGAACCGGGAGGCGTGGGAGCACTACATGCCGGACGGCCACCTCGTCCCGGTGGGGCATGAATGGAAGATGCCGGCGCTGGCGGCGACGCTGCGCGGCATCGCCGCCGACGGCGCCGACTACCTCTACACCGGGGCGTGGGGACAGGAGTTCGTCGAGCAGTCGCGCGCGAAGGGGTACTGCGTGAGCCTCGAGGACATGGGGGCGTTCGAGGTGCGCTGGTCGGAGCCGGTGCGCTCCACCTACCGCGGCTACGAGGTGATCAGCGAGTCCCCGCCGAAGAAGGGCGGCATCCAGATCGGCTACAACCTGAACATCCTCGAGAACTTCGACCTCGGGAGCATGGGCCACTACGCCGAGTCGGCGGAGAGCCTCGAGATCCTGACGCGGGCGCTGGGACGGGTGGAGACGGACATGCGCTACGGGGTCACGGACCCGCTGGCCTTCCAGATCCCGACCGACGTGTGGCTGTCGAAGGACTACGCGAAGTTCGGCGCCGAGTTCGTCCGCAAGACCATGGTGGCGCCCGGCGTGGATCTGACGCCAGCCGACGCGACCCTGGCGCTTCGGCCCGCCGCGCCGGTGCGCATCGCCCGATCCGCGGATGCGCCGTCGCTCGTGGACGAGAGCAACCACAACGTCATCGTGGATGCCGAGGGGAACTGGATCACCTCGCTCCACACCGGGCACGGCGGCGCGCCGGGGATCTTCATCGGCGGCGTGCGGGCCACCGGGAGCGGGTTCCCGGGACAGACGACCGGGCCGGGCCGAAGAGTGAGCCCGAACAGCACCGGAACGATCGTCGCGAGGGACGGCGCGCCCTGGCTCGCGCTCGGTTCCCCCGGCGTCCCGCCCCAGCCGGTGACGCAGGTGCTCGTGAACGTGATCGACTTCGGGATGACGCCCGGCGAGGCGGCGGACGCGCCCCGCTTCTTCGCTTTCCGGGGCGGCGAACAGGTGCTCGCGATCGAGTCGCGCATCACCGAGGAAGTGCGGGAGGGTCTGCGCGCCCGCGGGATCCGGATCGAGAGCATGGGGCCGTACAACTGGCACGCCGGCTCGATGCAGATCGTCTGGCGCGACCCGAACACCGGGAAGCTCCACGGCGTCACCGATCCGCGCCGCCTCGGCCTCGCGAAGGGGTTCTGAGCTCCTGAGGTGCCGTCGGCTCGGAGCGGGCGGTTGCGGCTCACGACCCGATCGAAGGAGTCCGAAACGTCCCGGCTCCAGCGCTTCCCTAGGCCTCGGTCAGACGGAGGAGACTCATGAGCAGCGAACCACCGGAGGAAACCCCGCCGACGGACGGCGGAAAGATCTCGACAAACGGCGGGGCGCTTCGCGAGGGCGCGGATTCCGTCGAGACGCAGCACGATTACGAGGCCTCCTACAGCGAGGCCGGGTTCTGGACCAAGGTCGGCAAGTTCGCGGTGGCAGCCGGCGTGGACGTCATTCGGAAGGCGCTCGTGCTCTACCACTGCCTCCAGGATCCGGCCACCCCGAAGTGGGCGAAGGCGAAGATCCTCGGCGCACTCGGCTACTTCATCGTTCCGGTGGACGCGATCCCCGACCTGGTTCCGGTCGTCGGATTCTCGGACGATCTGGGAGTTCTCGCGCTGGCGTTCGCGACCGTCCTGATCCACATCGAGCCCGGTCACCGGGCGGAGGCGGAGCAGCGGATCGAGAAGCTGTTCCCAAACGCGGCCGCCTGAACCCCGCCCGGGACTACTGCAGGCCGACGGGATTCGGTTGCGGCGGGCGGGTGCTTCCGCTCTCGATCCGGGCGCGGACCGACTTGAACGCCGGAGTCCCGGAACGGCGATCCAGTCGGCGGGGCACCAGGACGTTCGCCTCGGGGTAGTACATGGCGAGGTTTCCGGGACGGATGTCCACGATGGCCACCGAGACCCGGAGGCTTCCGACATCGGTCACCACGGTGACGCGGTCGCCCTCCTCGAACCCGCGGGCTTCGGCGTCCGGCGCCGACATCATGACCGTGTCCCGGCGGCGGTTTCCCCGGTAGAGATCCTCCTCGTCGTACACGACCGTGTTGAACTGGCCTTCGGAACGGAGCGTCATGAGTCGGAACTCGTCGGCCTCGAGGCGAAAGTCCGGCAGCGGCGTGACGCGGAAGCGCGCCCGGCCGTCGTCGGTGGCGAACCGGGGCTCGTGGAAGGCGCGGCCCCGGACGTGGAACTCGTCGCCGCCCCGATCCAGCTTGCCGATCGGGCGGTAGCCGGGCACCGTTCTCGCGATCGCGGCGCGGAGCGCTTCGTGGGACCGGAGGCCCCTCCAGTCGAAGCGGCCCGGCGGCAGGATCCGCTCCGCGAGCGAGGCGATGATCTCCACCTCGGAACGCATTTCGTGGCTCACCGGGGGCTGTCCGCCTTCCGACAGGCGCACGAAGCTGAACATGGACTCCTGGGTCGTCCCCTCGCGCTCCTCGTCGCGGGCGAGGGGCGGCAGGACGAGCGTCGCGCGGCCGCGACCGTGGACATGGCCCTCGTTCAGCTTCGTGGAAACGAACACGGACGTGCCGATGCGCCGCAGGCTGCGCGCCGCCCAGACCCGGTCCGGGTTGCTCGCGAACAGGTTGCCGCCGAGCAGGAACGCGGCGCGGATCCGTCCGGCCGCGGCAGCCTCCATGCAGCGGTAGGTGTCCATCCCCGCGCGCGCCGGCAGCGCGATGTCGTAGAGCTCGTGGAGCCGGCGGGCGAACGCCTCCTTCATCACCGGCGCCACCCCGACGGACCCGACGCCCTGGACGTTCGAGTGGCCCCGGATGGGGAGGAGCCCGGCGCCGGGTGCGCCGAGGAAGCCGCGGGCGAGGGCGAGGTTGGACAGAGCGAGCACGTTTTCGATGCCGTGCGCATGGTGCGTCAGACCCATGGCCCAGCAGAAGATGCCGCGCCCGGCCTTCCCGAGCATCTCCGCCGCGGCCTCGATCTCCCGCCGCGCCACGCCGGAGGCCTCGATCAGGCGGCGCCACGAGGTCGCCTCGAGGTCCGTCCGCACTCCTTCCCAGCCCCGCGTATGGCGGGCGATGTATCCCTCGCGCACGCTCCCCCGAGCGAGAAGCGCCTTCAGGATGGCCTTGTAGAGCGCTACATCGCCGCCGATGTGGGGCTGGAGGTAGAGGTCGGAAACGGTCGAGCCGAACAGCATGCTCCGCCAGTCCGAGGGGACGCGGAACCGCTGGAGCCCGAGTTCGCGGAGCGGATTCACGATGATGACGCGGCCCCCGCGGCGGCGGAGCCGCACGAGCTGGGTGATCAGGCGCGGGTGGTTGCTCGCCGGATTCGCCCCTGCGATCAGGGCGAGATCCGCCTTCTCGAGGTCTTCCAGCCGGATCGAGCCGGTTCCCGATCCATAGACCTCGCTCAGGGCGACGCTCGAGGCCTGGTGGCAGTAGAAGGAGCAGTTGTGGATGTTGCCGGTTCCCCAGGCCCGGGCCACGAGCTGCATCAGGAAGGCGGCCTCGTTGCTCGCCCGCCCCGAGGAGTAGAAGAAGACCTCCTCGGGCGGGGCGGCGCGGAACGCCTCGGCGGCCACTTCGAGCGCCTCCTCCCACCCGATGCGGCGGAAGCCGGCGTCTCCGGGGCGCGCGAGCATGGGAAACGCCACCCGTCCCAGGCGTTCGAGCTCCCTCGAACCAAGCGCCTCCAGCCGGCGGAACGGGAGCGCGCGCAGCCGGCTCTCGCTGATCGCGGCCTGCATGTCGCCGGCCTGCGCCTGGACGGACTTCTTGCATACCTCGAGGATGTGTCCGGCCTCGTTCACCATCCCGCCGCGCTGCCCGCCCATGCCGAGCCCGCAGGTCTTGCACGCGTTGCGGCTCCGCATCCTCCGGTAGAGCGCGAACGGGTTCCCGACGGAGAGCGCCTGGCGGGCCACGTAGGAGAGCGCCGCCACCCCGCCGCCGGCGCCGACCCGGGGTCTAGCCACGGGGCATCGGGGGGCGGACTTCTCCGGGATGGTTCAGGTTGACAAGCTTCGAGAAGTCCGGGGGTGGAGTCAGCACGGCGGCCGGGATTTCGTCGAGGAGCCGCTGCATGGTCAGGCGTCCAGCGACCACCCGGCGGCGGACCTCCCGGCGCAGGTCGGTGTGGTAAGCGGCGAGAACCGGATGGTACCGGTCGGTCCGATAGACGGACGCCACGACTCCGGGATCCCGCGCGGCGAGCAGGGCGCGCACCCATCGGGGGCGGACGCCCACGAGATCGCAGGCGACGCAGAGGATCCACGGCGCGGGACTCGCGTCCTCGAGCGCGCCGAGGAGGCCTCCCATCGGCCCCCGATCCGGGATCGGGTCGGCGATCGTCTCGAGGCCCAGATCCCGGTAGGCGCCGGGCTCGCGGGCGACCACCCGGACCGGGCTGGCGACGGTCGCGACGGTCCTCGCGAGCCCGACGATCTGTGGCTCTCTCCGGATGACAAAGCGCGCCTTGTCGCTCCCGAATCGGCGGCTTCGGCCCCCGGCGAGCACGTAGGCGGGGACGGACTCCACCGGCGCCCGCTCGTCGCAGTCTCCTCCGGACCGTCCCGGTGGGCGGCGTTCGAGCGGTTCCATGGCGCCGGGTTCTCCCGGGCCGGAGCGTATCGGTCGGGGTGGTATAGCGTTGCGGGTCTCCGAACCGGTCCCGACCTCGAGGGATCGGTGTCGGCCCATCGCTTTCCGACCGAGGGAGGACCATGACGAACGCTCCGGTTTCGCGTCTCGCGCCCCTGGCGCTGACAGTTCTCGCGACGCTGCCCGCCACCCTCGCCGCCCAGCCGGCGGCGTCCGAGACGCTGGATTGGATCAGCGACTACCAGCAGGCTCTGGCCCTCGCAAAGGAGACCGGACGGCCCCTGCTGGTCGAGTTCCGCTGCTCCCCCTGAGTCAGCGGCCGAAGATTCGACAGGCAGGTTGTTCTGTCGCCGCGCGATTCCGTCAGGGGACGTCTGCTCGAGCGCTTCGTGCGCGCCCGCGTCACGACCATGCGTCGGGTTGATGTCGGCCTCTACGACTACGACTGGCACCACTCGATCTACTTCTTCATCGTCAGCCCGGACGAGCAGATCTACCTTCGCTACGGGGGCCGCGACGCGAGGGCGGCGGATTCCTACCTCGACCTCGACAGTTTCGTGCTCGCACTTGAAGCCGGCCTCCGCGAACACGAGCGCTGGGTCGCGGGGGAGCTGCCTCCCCGCCCGCGGCCGAACCCGTTCTTCGCCACCGATCTGCAGCGGCTCGTTCGGCAGGAAATCGAGCGGGGCCGCTGCGTCGAGTGCCACATGATCGGGGACTACCGGGCGGCCGAACGGGAGCGGGCCGGGACGCTCGACAAGCGGCGCGAGATGTTCCGATCCCCGGATGTGCGGGATCTCGGCCTTCACTTCGATGTGCCGCGGGGTCTGGTGCTGGAGCGCGCCGAGGGCGCGGCGCTGGCGGCCGGGATGCGCGCCGGCGACGCCATCGTGCGCTTCGCGGGAGAGCGCGTGCTGACCTTCGGCGACCTGCACTACCGCTACGACGGGGTGGACCGGGCGGCCGAGCGGGTGGAAGTCACGGTGGAGCGGCCGGAGGTCGGCCCGGTGGATCTCGTGCTCGATCTGCCGCCGCTGTGGTGGGTGTCCGACCTCGGCTACCGCTACTGGTCCATCGACCCCCAGCTCCACGTGAGCACGACGCCGCTCACCGAGGCCGCGAAACGCGAGCTGGATCTCGATCCCGATGGTTTCGCCTGCGAGGTGACTCGCGTCCATCGGCGCGCCTCGGTCATGGAGCTCCACGATCTCGAGCCCGGAGACGTCATCCATTCGGTGGACGGGGTCGCGTCGGATCCGCCGATCCGGGACTGTCTCCTCCATCTCCGGCTGAACGTGACCGCCGGGGAGGAGGTGACCCTCGGCATCATCCGCGGAGGCAGCCGGACCTCCATGACGGTCCGAACCCACCGCCAGCGCTTCCGGAAGTACGGAACCCCGTGACCATGCATCGAATCGCCCTCGCAGCCTTTCTTCTGTTCCCTGCTCTTCTCTTCCCTGCCGCCGCCTCCGGGCAGGACGGCGATTCGTCGGCGCGCCAGGAGGTCTGGCTGGGCGACGAGCTCGCCGTGACCTACGAGGCGCGCGTCGAGGAGGACTGGCTCGTGGTCGAGGTGTCCCACGAGCCCGGCTGGCACACCTACGCCATGGACAACGTGCTCCGCGCCTCGGAAGTCACCGGGAAGGAGCGACCCGATACCGAGCTGCCGACCGTCATCACGCCTTCGCCGGAGATCGAGACCGCCGCGCCCTGGCTGCAGACAGCCCCGACGGAACTCTCCCAGCCGGATCTCCTCTGGTACACGTGGGGCTTCGAGGATCGCTCCTTCTTCGCTGCGAAGCTGGTGCGCGCCGAACCCGGCGGCTCGGTCCAGGTGGATGCGCAGGCGTGCACCGACCGGCTGTGCGCGATGGTGGACGCCCTCGTCGTGCCGGTCACCCGGAGCGACGCCCGCTCCGTGGATCCGGCTTCGCTGACCGCGGTCCGCGCCCCGGAGCCGCCGACAACTCCGCCGCGGACCGGAGCCGGGCGCTGAGCCATTCCCAGCTTCGGGGCGCCGTCAGATCGAGTCTTCGTTCCTCGGAAACACCCCGTTCCAGGTCATCGGCAGCCCAGATACCGGCGCGAGCGGCCAGATCGATCTCCAGCGACGCCTCGACGTTCCCGCAGGTCCACTCCGCTGTGACGCCACCCGACTCCGTCGGGTAGAGGTGAGGCCGGGGGAGACCCTCCGGGAGTCCCGATTCGAGCGCCTGCGCCAGCCAGAGAATCCCCGGTCCATCCGGCGCCGATCCGGCGCCGTCGAGCCAGCCGTCCTCGAGCGCCAGGAGTGCGCTCGACTGGGCGAGGATGGCAAGCGGGTCCGGGGGACTCGCGGGTTGCGGTGCGAGTTCCGGTGTCACGAGCGGTCACCTCGCGGGGGAGGCGGGGTGGGGCGGCCGGTGAAGCTGTCCATGGCGGAGTGGATGCCGAAGAAGGCGGCGATCGGGTCCAGCCACGCCGCCGGGAGCAGCCGGATCAGCTTCAGCGAGTGGACGAACCACGGAAGGATGACGACTCTCCGGTCCTGCTCCACGCCGCGGGCGACCGCGGCCGCGACCGCTTCCGGGCGGAGGATGGGGAGCAGGAACGGGAAGCGCGTGCGCACGCCGGCGAACATCCCGGTGTCCACGAAGTAGGGGCAGACGAGAGTCGTTCCGATCCCGGGGGCGCGGCGGCGCAGCTCGGCGCGGAGCGCTTCGTGGTAGCCGACCGCCGCGTACTTGGACGCCGAGTAGTCGCTCATCCCCGGGGCTCCGAGGAGGCCGGCGGCGGAGGCGAGGGTGACGAGATGGCCGCGGCCGCGCTGGATCATGCCCGGCAGGAACGCCTGGGTGGTCCAGAACAGCGCGAGCGCGTTCACCCGGAAGGTCCGTTCGATGGCCTCGGGGGCGAGATCGAGGAGCGGCTTGCCGGAGACGACCCCGGCGTTGTTCACGAGGAGGTCCACCGGGCCGAAGTCGGCTTCGAGCTCCCGGGCGGCGGCCATCACCGCGGCGCGGTCCGAGACATCCACGACGGCCGTGGCGACACGCTGCTCGGGCCCCCGCATCGCGTCGCGCACGGTCGTCAGGACTTCGGGCAGGCGGCGCTCGTCCACATCCCAGATCGCGGTGTCGGCGCCCTTCGAGGCCGCGAGCCGGGCGATCTCCAGCCCCATCCCGCGGGCGCCCCCGGTGACGAGGATCCGGCTTCCCTGAAGTCTCATGCGTTGCCTCCCGTCCCGGCTCCGAAATAGGGACGAAGCGCATCCTCCGGCGGTGGCGGCGTGAACAGGCTCACCGTGACGCCGAGGAAGAAGGACACGAGCACGCCCGGCGCGGCCGGATGGATGAAGTCGGGGTTCCAGCCCGGCCACGGGAAGATCTCCGCCTGCCACGCGAACACCGTGACCACGCCTCCGACCATCGAGGCGAGCGCGCCCTGCCGCGTCAGGCGGCGCCAGGTGACGCCGAGGACGACCGGGACGAAGAAGGCGCTGGCCATGATCGCGGTGAACAGGAGCACGATGAACTGGACCAGCTCTCCTTCGCCCACGCCGCTCAGGATCAGGACGAGCGGCGCGATGCCCACGACGAGGATGCCGAGCCGGGCGGCCAGCATTCTTGCGCGGGGAGACGCCTCGGGGCGCGCCACGCCGAGCAGATCGTGCGAGAGAGCGGACCCGGCCACCAGGAGAAGCGAGTCCACCGTGGACATGATCGCCGACACGATCGCGGCGAGGAGAACCGTCCCGAGCACCGGCGGCAGGGCGTAGGAAGCCATGAGCGGCATGGCGAGGTCTCCGGTCGGCAGCAGCGGAAACAGCCCGATCGCGGCGAGCGCGACGAGGAAGACGAGCAGATTGACGCCGGTCGCGAGCGCGATGGCGAGGAACAGGCCGCGCCGCATCGTGCGCTGGTCGCGCATCGCGTAGAGACGGGTCAGCTTCTCCGGCGTGGCGATGCCCCCGAGGAGGAACGAGAACCCCATCGTGACCATGAGGATGGCCGGGAGCGAACCGAAGTCGAACGTCTCCGGCCGGAGCGATTCCACGGCGGCGAACAGCGGCCCGGGCCCGTCGAGGAGCCGGAACGCCATCGGGACCGCCACCAGAGCGCCGATCACCATGACGACGAGCTGCACCAGATCGGTGTAGGCCACCGCCACCATGCCGCCGACCGCGGTGTAGGCGAGCAGGATGAGCGTGAAGGCGGTCATGCCCCAGACCGGAGAGACGCCGAACACGGTCTCGGCGATGACTCCGCCGGCGATCACCTGCGCCTGGATGTACACCGTGGCCGCGATCAGGATGACCACGGCGCCGAGGGCGCGGGCGCGAGGGCTGCCGTAGCGCCGTTCGAGGAAGGCCGGGAGGGTCAGCTCGCGCACGCGGGCGAAGCGGGGGGCGAGGACCGCCGCCATGAACCAGTAGCTGAACGGGATGAACAGCACGATCCAGGTGAACTCCCACCCGACGGCGTGGATGACGCCCACGGTGCCGATGTAGGTCCCGGCGCTGGCGTGGGTGGCGGCCATCGTGGCGCCGCCGAGCAGCCAGCCCAGCTTGCCCCCCGCGATCCAGTAATCGTCCACCGTGCGGGTGCGGCGAAGCGCCACCGCGCCGATCGTGAAGATCGCGGCGAGATAGACGCCGAAGACGACGAAGGTCAGAGCGACCGCCCCTTCCTCACCCCGTCCACGGGGAGGACGAGGCCCCGGCGGGTTCGGCCACGACTCAGGCCCCGTTCTCCGGGCTCGGTTCCCGCTCGGCGCCCACCCGCCGGTACTCGACGAGCGAGGAACGGCCGACGATCGCCACGATGCGCATCGCCCGCTCCGCGCCCTCGGCGTCGGTCAGCCGCAGCTCTTCCCCGGGAACGAACTGGACCGGCTGAGGCAGGCCCTGGCGGATCGCGCTCCGATGCATCGAATAGTCGCGATGCGCCACCGCGTTGACGACGGCCTCGAACAGCGCTCTCCGGCTGTATTGCGGCAGATCCACCCGGGCCGGATCCTTCCGGGCCGCGACCCGCATGTTCCTGGTGACGAATGCCATGGCGCTCGCGATCTGCTGGTCGAGGGGACCGGTGATCTCCTGCGCGTCGGCCTGGCCGGAGGCGCGGTCCCTGCCGTGGTACTGCGTGGCCGTGATCCGGGCGCCGGGGAGCCATCGCTCCGGAGCGCGCGCACAGAGCAGAACGCCCGCGACCGTGGCCCGCTGAACCCCGGACGCGTCGCTGGCGAGGAGGGCGAGCTTCGCCAGCGACACCTGCGGCGCCGCCGCGCCCTCGGCGCTCAGGAGCGGCTTCCACAGCGACTCCTCGAGCGTCCGGAACCCGGTCTCCGGAACCACGCGCTCGTCGAACGACGGGAACCTCGCCTGACCGAGCCGCTGCGCCAGACGGAGGCGCTCGTCGCTGGTCATCCGTCGCTTCGACCCGCCGACCCGGACGAAGCTCCCGCCGGGGCTGTCGTGCTGCCACTCGCCCTGGGGGATTTCCGCGACGAGGAGCGCCTTGCCGTCCAGCTCCTCGTGGAATGTGTGGATCCGAACGGCGGGCTTGATCGTGTCCGAGCTGAGTTCGGTGACGATCGCATCCAGCGCGACGAGCTCGCGACGCGTGAGGCCCTGGATCTCTCCCGGGTCCGTCACGCCGAGCAGCAGGACGCCACCCCGGGCGTTGGCGAACGCCGCGATCTCATCCGCCAGATCCCCGCGTCGCGGGCTCTTGAGGCGCTTGCCGGAGAAGGCGACCTGCTTGAACTCCCACTGGCTGTCCTCGCCCAGACGGAGCTGACGTCGGATTTCGTTCGCGCTGTGGTTCATCGGTCGGCCCGGAAGCCCGGTGTCTCCATTGTCTCGGGGCACGCGGAGTCAGCCATCTCCGTCCCTTCCGCCGGTCCCGTCGCCCTCTTCCCGGTCGCGGCGGTCCATGCGGCGCATCCAGAGCCAGTAGGCGAGCAGGATCGCGGCGAAGACGGCGAAGAGGCCCCAGAACGAGAACCGGCGCATCAGGATGCCGTCTTCGTCATGTCGTCTCCGTCACTGGGCGCCGCAGCCGGGACAGTCCGAAAGCCGCGAGCGCGCCGAGGAGCAGGCCGATCAGGAGATCCACCAGATCGGCGGTGGTGATCGCGCGCGATCCTTCGGGCGCGAGGCGGAAGCGGAGCAGCGAGGGCGGCGCGGGGAGGGCGAGCCGAAGAGATCCGTCGGGCTGCGCTTCGACCCGCGAAGGGAACGGGTCCGTGATCCGATACCCGGGCGGCGGCTGGATCAGGGCCCGGAACGAGAGATCGGTTCCGGGCGGAGGAGGCGTCGTCGGCAGGGGCACCCCGATCCGCGCCCAGCCATCCGCGGCGACCGGAACCTCGCCCTCCCACCCGGCGGCGCCGCCAGTGGTCTGGACCCGGAAGCCGCGTTCGCCCCCCGCGACCAGCCGGCGCAACTCGACCGCATCGCGGAACGGATGGCCGGGCGCGAAACGGACCTCGACCAGCGCGCGGTCGGGGTCGGGCAACCGGACCGTCACGGCCACCGCGGGATCCTGCGCCGCGACGGGAGCGGCAGCCGCGACGGCGACGAGCGCGAACGCCGCGACGGTCAGCCCTGCCGGATTGGGACGCCCTGCCCCGATCCGCTCCATGGCGCAAGGTTACTTGCGAAGGAGCGCCGAGGCGTTGGTGGTCGGTCCGGTGGCCCCGACGGGACGAAAAACCAGGAAAATCGCAAATCGGTTCGCTATATTCCGGTCTGAAGCCGACCCGTGATCCCCCGCGCCGCCCACTTCGAGGCCGTCACCACTCGACTGCGGGAGAGCCGCGCGGTCCTCCTGCTCGGCCCCCGTCAGGTCGGCAAGACCACTCTCGCCCGGCAGATCGCGGCCTCCTGGCCGGGCGAGTCGCACACCTTCGATCTCGAGGACGCCCGCGACGTGGCGCGTCTCGCCGACCCGTTCCTGGCTCTCGAGGCGCTCCGCGGACTCGTGGTGCTGGACGAGATCCAGCAGCGGCCCGGGCTGTTTCCGGCGCTGCGGGTCCTCGCCGACCGTCCGGAGCGGCCGGCCCGGTTCCTCCTCCTCGGAAGCGCCTCTCCCGAGCTGCTCCGGCAGGGGTCCGAGACCCTGGCGGGACGGCTCGCGTTCCACGAACTGCGTGGCTTCGATCTGTCGGAAGTCGGCCCGGAGGCCCACGAGGATCTCTGGCTGCGGGGCGGTTTCCCGGAGGCGTTCACCGCGCCGGACGCCGCGGCGAGCGCGCGCTGGCGGAGCGATTTCGTGCGGACGTTCCTCGCCCGGGATCTCGCCGAGCTGGGGATCGCCGTCCCTCCTGCGACCATGGAGCGGTTCTGGGCCATGCTGGCTCACTACCACGCGCAGACTTGGAACGGGGCGGAACTCGCCCGGGCCTTCGGGATCTCGGCCTACCGGGTGCGGCAGTATCTGGAGGCGCTCGAATCCGTGTTCATGGTGCGCAGCCTGAAGCCCTGGAGGGTCAACATCGGGAAACGGCAGGTGAAATCCCCCCGGATAACCATCCGCGACTCCGGGCTCCTCCACACCCTCCTCGACGTGTCCACTCTTCGGGAGCTCCATCGCCATCCCAAGGTCGGGGCTTCGTGGGAAGGCTTCGTGATCGAGTGCGTGCTGGCGGCGCTGGGCGTTCCGCCCTCGTCCGCGTTCTTCTGGCGGGCGCACACCGGGGCCGAAGTGGATCTCCTGGTTCAGCGAGGCGGGCGGCTGCGCGGCTTTGAAGTCAAGCGGACATCGGCGCCTCGGCTGACCCGGTCCATGCGGTCCGCGATGGAGACGCTCCAGCTCAATCGCCTCGACGTGATCCACGCCGGCGCGGACACCTTCCCGCTCGCTCCTGGCGTTCGCGCGGTCGCGATCGGCCGCCTGCTCGACGACCTCTGACTCACCGCGGCGCGCTCGATCGAAGCCGCTCGCCTGTCTCCTCGAACCGTCGCACTCGCCGCGCTGCGGGTATCCGGTCGGGATTCAGTTCAGCGTCTCCGTCGTCACTCCGCTGAGACACCGGCGCCACCACTCATCCGGCCACTCCGGCGCCTGGATCTCCGGCAGACCTCGGTCGATGTAGTAAACGAAGACCGTCTGGAGCCGTCCCGGATCCGTGATCTCGCGACAGGCGGCCGGAAGGCTCGTCACATCCCGGTCCTTCGCGTAGTGACTCCACGCCTCGGTGTTCTGCAGCATGTCGGAGACGAGCACGATGGAGTCGAGATCCTCGTTTCGCTGTACGAGGTGCGCCATGGTCTCCACGATCGGTGACTCATCCGCTTCCTGGCGGCTGACGAGCTCCCGGAAAATGTCGCGGAGCTTCGCCAGGAACTGGCGAAACTGCGCCTCGACGTAGACAGCGTTCTCGTAGATCAAGTTGGCGTCCTCGCCCTCCTTCGGGACGCACCACGATCCGTAACCCCGCGGGTCCAGGTCACTGGCAGACTCTGGCAGCGCATGGATCGAGAGCCGCTGAAGCCAGGGGGCTGAGCCTCTCGCCCATGAATCGATTCCCGTGAACGCCGCTCCCGCATCCTGCGCCGAGATCGCGTTGGACGTGTCAATCAGGATCGCAGTCTCGCCCGGCACTCTGACGTTCCTCCAGGCTTGGGCCCAAGTGCCGGTCGGACAGTAGTCGGGCGGGTGCACTTTCAACTTGTCCGAGTAAGAGGCCAAGACCCCCAAGACGAGAATGACCACAATGCCGGCCAGAATGATCGCGCCATAGTACCAAGGTGACTTGGCGCGGCTCACAGGTACTGCCATGACTCGGAACGTGCTGCGCGCAGCGCCTAGTCGTGCGTCGCGAAGGGCCCAGGGACACCAAGAACAACGGACCGATAGTTGTCCCAGATCTCCGCGATTCTCTCCCGCGACACCGCAATCTGCTCGTCGAACCGGGCCTGGCCGGTGTCTCTCCACTCCACGACAAGCCTGCGGGCGTCCTCGATAACCTTCGAGTCCGGCACAGTAACCGCGAGAGGATCAGGGTTGTTCTCCATGCGATGCTTCTCGACGGTCTCGTGGAGAATCTTTTGCGGAGAGTCACTGTTGTGCGCCACGAGGAAAGCGTGCTCGAGCGTATCGATACAGGAGCGCCGGTTCTGCTCGATCTTCAGAGTCTCGACCAGCTTTGTCACGTTACGGCGTTCCTGATCCAGCGCCCTGTACCAGTCGGCAACCTCCGGGCGCAGCTCCATGGTCATCCTGTGGGCGTAGCGTTCCGGAAGCGACAGGTACTTCGCGAAGAGGCGGCGCTCCCGCGGCAAGGGCTCGGCGGGGCCCCCACTCTCGACGCCGGGTGCTGACTCCACGCCGCGTCCAGCTTCCGAGGCGCTTCGGATGGCCGGGGACTCCGCAGGGCGCTCCGGCGACGGGCTCTCTTCATGTCCCCGTGGGCCGGCTGCCGCCGGACTCCGCTGGTGCGCCGAAGAGCCGGCCGCCGAGTCCTTCTCGTCCTCCGGCGCGAACGTGAACCCCTTCGAGAATCCCCAGCCCCAGAGGAACATTCCGAGCAGGGCGAAGAGCAGCGCCTCGAGCTCCCAGGAGAGGGGACTGATCGGAATGTCGGCGAGGAGTTCCCGCGGCGCAGGCACCGGCGCCGTCGGGTTCGCTTCGATCTGTGCGAGCACGCGGGCGTACGCCTCCCGATGTCGTCCCGCAACGATGTTGAAGCCCACCGCGAAGAGCACGATCAGGCTCCCGGCCGCCCAGTACCAGCGAGGTCGCGGGTTGGAGACCTGCTCACTGATCCACCGGAAGAACAGTCCCGCCGTGATGCCGAAACCGCCGACGTTGATGGTGGAAATGAGAACCGCCAGCATGAAGGCCGCCAGCGCTCCGCCGGGGAGCGCCCCCATGAGAAGGATGATGTTGAGTCCCGCTTCGACGACGACGCCGCCAACGAAGACGGAGGCCAGGGGAAGCCACCGTTGCCACGAGGGAGCGTCCGGCTCATCGTCCCCCGGGTGCGGCTCCGGGACAGGCCGGTCGTCCTTCCGAGGGGACAGAGGGCGTTCCCGATCGAGACGGTCCATCACTCTGCGAAACACGTTCTCCGCCTGTTCCTCCGTTGAAGGACGAGGATCAGGATTCGGTGGCGGCGGGTCCGGGGAGGGCTCATCGAGCGGCTGGTCGTACTTCCGGCAGAGCTCCAGATGCCTCAGCTCCTCCTCTGCCCGATAGACCATCTCGCTGGGTCCGCTCAACTGGCTCGAGCCAGCCGGCCCGAGCGGATCACTCAGCTTGCTGCGAAGGCTGTCCACTGTCAGGTTGAGGTATTCCTGGAGTTCGAGGCTCACGCCGGCCAGAAGGCTCCGGTGGGCCGATCTCCACTCGCCGTTGCTCTCCTCGCCGGCTCTTCGGCCCCGGGCCTCCAGGCGAGCTGGGTCGAGCGGTCCCCTTCCCCGCATCAGGAGCCGCTGCTGGATGAGGTCGCTCGCCTCCTGCTTCGTCCGGACACCGGATGGATCTCCGCCGAGAGTCTTGATGTACCGGCGCTGCTTCTCGGTGGGCGCCTGGCGCATCGTCCGACGAGACCGGGACTGTTGCGGGGGCGACTCGGATTCCGGGTCCGTCGCTGACGGTTGCTCGCTGGTCGAGGCGGCGGACCCCACGGGCGACGCTGTGGCGGGTGCGCCGTCCGCCTGCGCGTCCACGCCCACGCTGTCAACGGCCAGGTCATCCGTTGCTGCGCCGTTCCCGCGGATCCTCTCGGCGCCATTCGTCATGGCCTCTTTCGCTCCCTCGAACATCTGGAAAACCTCCTGCTCCGTGTCATGGCGACCCCACCCGTCTCCAGTGGGGATCTCGGGGCTGACGCGCCATGACGCCGTGTCCAGCCCCGCGGTCACCGCGCGCCTCAGGTCGCGGGAGCGCGCCTCAGTCGGCGGGAACCGGCGGAGCATGATGTCACAGTCTTCCCGCTCCAAGCGCTTGTGCTTCCTGCGGGAGGCCGATCCCACGCCGGGTGCGGGCAGCGATCGCGGGAGAGGCATCGGCGGGGCCCTGGTGGGCGAGCCGGTTGGACCGGAACGGCGTGCGAAGAGCTTCGTGCGCTCGGCGCGGATCAGCCCGCCGACATGGCTCCCGGAGTCAGGTACGGGTTCAGGACCAGACTTCGCCGAGGACTCGGAGCGCGTTGCCTCCCATGACCTTCCCGATGTCCTCGTCCGAGTAGTCGTGGCGGACCAGCCAGCGGAGGATGTTCTTCGAGCCCTCGACCGGGTTCTCGATCCCGGCCACGTAGGGCACCCGCTCGAACGGCGGCGCGCCGGAACCGACGCTCGCCTTCTTGATCGAGAGCGCCGCGGCATACACCTGGTGGAGACCGCAGTGGTCGCCGAACACGGTGTCGGGCCCGAAGCCGACGTGATCCACGCCCACGAGATCCTTCACGTACTCGAAGTGCTCCATGAACGACTCCAGGTCGTGGAGAGAGTGGTTCGCGGTGAGCGTGGTGTGGGGCGCCGCCTCGATCCCGATGATCCCGCCCTTGTCGGCGCAGGCTCGCAGCACATCGTCGGGGGCCATGCGGCGCGTGTTCCACAGCGCCCGGGCGCCGATGTGGGTGATGGAGACCGGCTTTGCGCTCGCTTCGATCACGTCGAGGGTCGTCCGGTCGCCGCAGTGGGCGGTGTCGATCAGCATGCCCACCTTGTTCATGCGTTCGACCGCCTGCCGGCCGAAGGTGGTCAGGCCGCCGTCGTTCGGCTCCTTCAGCCCGCTGCCGAGGGCGTTCGACTCGCTGTAGGTGATCCCCATCTCGCGGACGCCGAAGCCGTAGAGCACCTCGATCCGGTCCAGCTCGTTCTCGATCGGCGCCGCCCCTTCGATGGCGGCCACCCACGCGATCCTGCCGGTGGCGTGGGCGTGGAGGATGTCCTGGACCGTGCGGCAGGGGACGAGGAAGTCCTGGTGCGCGAGGTCGGCGAGCCGCATCCCGAGGTCGTGGAGAACCTCGTTCCACTTCCAGCCGCTGCGGGACTCGATCCGGCAGATGCCGTCCAGCAGGTTGTCGAAGACGCAGTCCCAGTCGGAGCGGGCGAGGGCCTCGAAGGGCGTGAAAACCCGCCCGTCGCGCACATAGGCCGGGGTCTGGTGGATGTCGCTCGGGAAGCTGCCGAGGTGCTCGTGGAGCGAGACGAGAATCAGCTCCGCCGCCAGACGCCCGGCGCGGGCTTCCTGGTCGGGGGAGAGTGGCACCGGGTGCTCCGGGAACAGGGTCTCGTCCCACGCCAGTTCCCGCGGGGCGTAATCCTCGCCGGGGGTCAGATAGCCGAACGAGCGATATCCGTTCGGGCCTCGCTTGCCTCGTCCCATGGTCGGCCGCCGATGCTAGCAGCGGCTCGGAACCGTCAGGCTGTATGCCGCGGGGACCATGGGTCTGTCGCTGTGCGCAATTCCACTGCATCCGCTGACCAGCCGGCCGGCGCTCCGCGACCAGAGTCTCGCCCCGTCGAATCGGCGCTCCAGCGCAGGCGGCGGCTGCTCGACGCCGTCTTCTCGGACTTCGACCAGCGTGGCATCGGACTCCGCATGGCGGACAACCAGCCCCGCGAAGCGTTGTACGACCGTTCGAGCAGCGATTCCCGGGCGCATCCGGTTCGCTCCAGCCGCAGCAGCGGCTGATCGCTGCGGCGCGGTCTCCGACCCGTCAGGATCCATCGGCCACACCACGCCGCATCACGGAACGCGGTGGCTCACTGGCATCCGCAGCCTTGCCCTCCCCGCCGAACACCCGGACGAACCAGGCGACGAAGCGTTCGGCGGCGGAGCTCGCGCCGTCGAAGAATCGCGCCTTGATGGCCAAGCCGTAGGGAAGGCCCGGGTTCTTCTGCCACGCCAACCAGGTGTGAAGAACCGCCTTCGGCTCTTTCGCGTCGCCAAAAGGCGCTCCCAGCTCTCGGGCCGTGCGAGTCGAGTCCTCCGCATGACAAATCAGGAGATCATCGGCTTCGATGGGGGATTATATCGCTGAGTATCCACGGGGAGTCTGGGTTCTCCATCTACGGCCTTGCGCCTTCAAGGGTTTAGCTCCCCCGCTCACGGCGATTTGTCCCGGGTGGGGCGAGTCCCTGCTAACCTGTGTTTATGGCTGGACAGGCACCGGGCAGGCACTATCGCTCGGGCGATTCTGACCACGCCGCCGAAGAAGCGGCGCGAGTGGGAGTATCTGAGGAAGAGAGACACCAAGTGACCCTGGAACGGACGCTCAGCGATACAATCCCTGTATAACCCAGGAGGCAATGAACATGGCTGGACGACTCATCGAGAGGATCGACGCGTGGATTACTCAAGCGAAGACCAGAAGACATACGATTGATCTTCAAGAGGCATCTGCCGACATTCTGAACGGCAATAGGCCCGTTCTTGACACGGACAGGAATTGGAGCATGGAGCTGTATGAGTCGCAGCCTACGGCAGCGTTGGAATCAGCCTCGATTGCTTTCGTGGCCAACATCGTGGAGAACTGCGCGTTCGGGACCATCGGAACCTATGTCGGCGGCAATCACGATTTGATGGAGCTGTCGGATGAAGGTAGAGACCGGCAGAGTCACACGGGCATTGTGTATAGAGGCGCTACCTCACATGAGTTGAAGTCGAGGTCAGAAAAGAGACTCAGGAGGATATTCAAGGCTGCTGCGGGTCTTGGATTCGGGAAGGTCACACAGGATGGAGGATTTCAGAGTGGCTCTGATCCCAACGGCCTGTTCGTCTTTGATCCGATTCCAAAGGTAAAGTGGCGATTCAAGAGTTCCCCTCCACCCAAGCCTAGACATGAGGCGATACGGGAGTTCACCTTCAAATGGGGGTATCGTTTTGACCAGGAGCAAGTCATCGTCAATGATGTTGCGGACAAGCACAGGCGCATCTATTCATATGAGTGGGGATTTGATGACGACGGAACGAGACTACTCCCAGAGCAGTCTCCTGTTATAGATCAAACGCATACATGGCAGGGGGTGGAGAGGTTCACCAAAGGTCACAGTGGATGGACTAGAACCAAACGACAATTCCAGAAGGACGCTGGTTGGAGGCTCCTGTGGGGGTTTCTGACGAACAAGTACGTCTTCAAGAATTACATAAGTAGCAAATCTACCCATGCTGCTGGTCTAGGGGACTCAAAGCGAGGTTGGAAGGTTCACAATCTCCAAGAACGGACTGGTCGCACGGGCTGGCGAATCAGGTCCATGGGGGACTTGGAGGCTCTGATTACTGGCGTGGCAGGACCAACGACCTATGGCGTAACGTTCCCCCTCGCCGTTCAACTGGCGGAGGATACGAACTGGCCTGTAGTGGTTGAACCGAGAGACGGACTTCCCTTGCCTGAGCACTGTCAGAACAGTTGGGATGATCCATTTCTGGGATGGAATATCCTGGGGGAACGCATTGGACACGGCACCTACATCATCGAGCCCCAGTCCTGGGAGTCGGTCTTCGACTTCTGGGAGGCGCGAGAGGATCGGTACGGAAACAGGTAACTCCGCCGTGGATACTCAGCGATATAATCCCCCTTCGATGAGGTCATGCAGGAACGCTTCGAGTGCGCCGGGCCGCTGGTTGTCGGGCATGAGCCAGACCCCGACCCGTGTTCGATACTCGGTCGAGCGATCGACGAATCCTTCCGGCGGAATGACGTCTGGTGCCGGAACCTTCACGGAGATCAAGCGCGACCTCACTGCCTGCCAGCGACCGGCCGGGTCATCGTTGCCGTCGAGGACGAACGCCACCGTCTTCCCGGTTCCGGCCCTGATGGATGTGGTCATGGCCTTCAGCATCCCTTCCTTGCCGCCGGTCCGTTGGATCTCCGGGAAGTCGGAGGCCGCCGGTTCGCAACGCGCCAACAGGTGGCGGACGACATTCTCGTCGTCAGTCCCTTCCACATATAGTCGGTTCCCCTTGGACCTCCCGACGGCCGGACTCTTCTTCGTCACGGCGCCGTGGTCACCGGAGCTCGATGTCCAGGTCCGTGGCGGCGAGGATCTCCTCTCCGCCGAACCGCGCGCTGCGCCGGATGCGCCGCTCCAGCTTGTGGACCGATACCTCGTCCGCCAGATCCGGGCGCTCACCCAGGAGCGAGGCCAGCCCCCGGATGCAGTCGAGGCTGTGCGTGCTCGCGAGCACCTGAGTCCCGGAGTACCCCGAGGTCTCGATGACGAGCCTCCACATGTCCGCCATCACGGTCCAGTGCAGCCCGGTGCCGATCTCGTCGATCAGGAGGAAGCCGCCGGCAAGGTCCGTCAGGGAGACGGCGAGAGCGAGCAGCCGGCGCATTCCCTCCCCGTGGCTCCCGATGGGAGTCCGCCCTCCGCCACCCTCGAATCCGAGCGCGAAGCCCGATCGCACCGATCCCGCCAGCCCTGCGCGTCCGCCGCTGGCGAGGAGGCGGATCGAACGAAGGTCGGGCGCAATGACCCGCATCGCGTTGACGATTTCGTCCTCCCCCCCGTCGATCTCCACCTGGTTCCAGGCTGCGCGCAGTTCGTCATCGAAGCGGGAATCGGCGGTGAGGAACCGAATCGGGATGAACGGTTCCGGCCGATGCGGACGACTGAACGGGGGCCAGGCAATCGCCCCGTCCGAGGTCAGCGGATAGACATGGGGTTCATCGCGTGTCGAACCCCGCCGCCCGCGGTGCAGTTCAAGGACGAGAGGTTGCGACGCACGCAGGGCGAGGTCTGTCTCTGGCGGGCGGGCGTCGAACAACGCGGGAGGATCCTGGCTCGAAAGGTGGCGGATTCGCATCTCGATCCTGCCGAGCGAGCCGTCGGACGCGACGCTGAGCCATGCGTGCGGCGCCGCATCGTGGCCGCGAAAGTGATGGCGCACGGTGTATCGCGTCGTTCGCCCGCCACGGTCACGATGCGAGACGCTCTCACCGCGCCGACGAGAGGATCGCATCATGGCTGCTGGATGCCCATCCGAGGCCAGCAACTCCACCGCTTCGAGGACCGAGGTCTTGCCGCAGTTGTTCGGCCCGACGAGAAGGTTCACGCGAGCCAGCCCGCGCAGCTCGTACTCCGCGAAGCCGCGGTAGTTGTGGAGCGTGAGCGTGCTGATCATGGCTCTCGACCGGCCGCGGGTTGCGCCGGGCGGCGAAGCCGGGTCACGGCGAAGTGGGTGCACGGACCTCGGGAGTCCGGTCCGCGATGCGATTCTGGAGCCACGGGGCAACGATAACGGGATCCGCCCTGAATCGCGGTCCGGTCACTCGGTGCGGTGGCGCGGGAGCGGGGCGGGCGGGGTGGACCGGCAGGCGCGGCGTCCGTCAGCCCGACGAGAAGTCCCAGGGAGCGATCCGGAAGCCCTTCATCATGAAGTCCTCGGCACCGCCGTGGACCAGAACCCCGCCCGTGGTCGGGTTCGCGGGGATGGCTGTCCACCAATCCAGTGTGCGAAGCGCCGAGGGTCGAACGGTCAGCCCCGACTTCACTTCGACCGGGATGAGCCGTCCGGCGAGTTCGATGAGGATGTCGATCTCGCGTCCCCGGGAGTCCCGCCAGAAGTAGAGCGGCGGGCGCTGGCGGCGCGCCGCGAACGCCTTGACCAGCTCGGAGACGACGAAGGACTCGAACACGGCGCCGCGGAGGGGGTGTGTCTGGAGCGTCTCGGCGTCGCGGATCCCGAGCAGGGAGCACACGAGGCCGGAGTCGAGGAAATGGAGCCGCGGGCGGCGTCGCAGCCGTTTGGCGAAGTTCCGGTGATGAGGACGCAGAGTCGTCGCGAGGTAGCCGATCTCCAGGGCGGTCAGCCAGCGTTTCGCGGTCTGCTGGGACACTGCGGCGTCGCTGGCGAGCCCGCTCAGGTTCAGCTCGGTGGCGGTTCGCCCGGCGGCGAGCCGCACGAAGCTCTCGAACGCGCCCAGATCCATGACGCGGAGAGCCTCGCGCAGATCCCGCTCCACATAGGTCGCGAAATAGTCCTCGTACCACTCCGGAGCCGGGACGCCGCGAGCGTGGATCGCGGGATAGAAGCCCCGGACCAGCGTCTCCCACAGCTCGGACCGACGCACGGGAGCGAGCGCCGGGCGGCTGCGTTCCATCCGGTCGAGCCGTTCCGGGTCGAGCGGGGGTCGCTCGCGAAGCTCGGCGAGGGAGAGCGGATGCAGCGTCAGGCGAGCCGTGCGCCCGGCCAGCGTCTGCGACACCGACTCGAGCAGGAGCAGGTTCAGCGACCCGGAGAGCAGGAAGCGTCCGGGCGCGGGGTCGTCGTCCACCAAAACCTGGATGTACGAGAGGAGATCCGGCACGCGTTGCACCTCGTCGAGCACCATGCGGTCAGCCTGCGCGAGGAATCCGCGTGGGTCGGATCGAGCCCACGCTCGGGTGTCGGGGGCTTCCAGCGACTGATAGCGATGCTCGGGAAACGCGGCGCGGAGGAGGGTCGTCTTCCCCGACTGGCGGGGACCGGTGAGGGTCACGACCGGGGATGTGTCCGCGGCCCGGACGAGGGTAGGCTCGAGGTGTCTCGGAATCACGGCCCGAATCTCTCACCCGCAACCGCGCGTGTCAAATCCGTGATCGTATGGAGGAACTGACACGTTCCGGCGTGCGCTCCCTCGACGAACCCGGGCGTCGGGTGGAGTCGCGCTCCCGCTGCGGGCCGACCGGGTGTCGCTCCGCGCCGCACCTGTACCGGAAGAACCGGTGTAGAGCATCCGTGCCGCTCTGGAGAACCCCTACCGGGAGAACCGGGGCGCTCCATAGAGAGCGGCGTGTATGGAGCGCCGGACTCCAGTCCGGCACGGGAAGACCTGCAGCACCGGGGCTGCGCAATTGCCGCTCTGGAGAACCCCGACCGGGAGAACCGGGGCGCTCCATCGGGTGGTGCCGGGTGGAGTGGGGCGTGGTGCCGGGCGGAGTGGGCGCGGTGCCGCTCTGGAGAACCCCTACCGGGAGAACCGGGGCGTTCCATAGAGAGCGGCGCGCCGGCGGCAGCCGATTACGCGAGGCGGGAGAGGAGGGCGAGCGCGGGGGCGACGCGAATGCCCTCGGTAGTCTGGTAGTCCTTCCGCCCGACGGCGTGGATCTGCCACGCCTCCGCCTCCGGAAACTTCCGGTGAAGGTATCGGAGGCTGCGGCTGCATCGGGCGTCGGACCACTTGCACTCGACGAGGACGCGCGGCCACGCGCCTTCGGAGAGGACGAAGTCCACTTCGCGACCGTCGCGGTCGCGGAAGTGCCGAAGCTGCAGATCCTCGCCCTCGACATCCTGCTTCCAGTGCGCCCACTTGAGCAGGTGACAGGCGACCAGGTTCTCGAACCGCGATCCGTCCTCCCGGACCATCGTCCAGTCGAAGTGGTAGTGCTTGTGCTGCCTGGACACCGCCCGCAACAGGTTGCCGCTGAAGGGAGGCACTCGAAAGAGGGCATGAAGCCGTTCGGCGGCATCGAGCCACGAGGCCATGGTGCGGTGGCTCACGCGGAGCTGCTGGCTGAGCGCGTGAATCGAGAGGGGCGAGCCCACGCGTTCCGGGAGGGTCATCAGCAGGAGCTGGATCCTGCCGAGGTTCCGGATCCCTTCCAGACTCGCCATCTCTTCGTCCACGAGCAGGGACCGGTGGTGGAGCGACCATCGGCGCGCCTCCCTCTCGGAGCCGGAGAGCCACGGCTCGGGGAATCCCCCGAGGCGCAGCAGATCCAGCACTTCCTCCTGGCGGCGAAAGCCGAGTTCCGCAACGGAGAAGGGGTGCATTCGAAACAGCCGGCAACGCCCCTGGAGCGAGTCTCCCGAGAAGCGATAGAGGTCGAGTCTGCCGCTCCCGGTGACCAGCACCCGCTGGTCGGGAGGTCGAGCGTCCCAGAGGCCCTTCAGGTAGTTGCGCCAGTCCCGGAACTTGTGGAGCTCATCGAAGATCCAGAAGCCGCCGGGCGGGAGTTCCCGTCCCAGAATGCGCTCCCGGTGCTCCGGGGCGTCCCAGTTCAGCCAGGCGGCCTCCCCGCCGGGAAGCGCCGTCGCGAAGGTGGTCTTGCCGACCTGGCGTGGTCCGCTGACGAAGACCATCGTCCGCCGGAGATCGTCCAGAACCGGGCCCTCGAGCGCCCGCGGCCGGATGTCCAGCGCTTCACCCTACGGCAAATTTCGCGCCGGCGCAAAAAATGCCGCGGCAAATTGGAACCGCGGGTGAAATTTGCCGTCCCGCCGGACGGATCCGGAGTCAGGAATCCGAGGGGGCGATCGTGGTCCCGGCGAGATCCTCGCAGTAGCGGGCGATGGCCGCGTGGTCCTCGGCTGCGTGGCCGTTCGTGACCAGGGTCTGGACGATCTGGCGGGCGATCGTGGTGAACGGCGCCTGGATCCCCGTTTCCTTCGCGGCGGCGAGAGCGTTGTTCAGATCCTTCAGGTGGAGCTCCAGCCGGAAGCCGGGCTTCCAGTCGCCCGCGATCATCTTGGGCCCCTTCGCCTCGAGGACCGCGCTCCCCGCGAGCCCGCCGCGGATGGCCTCCATCACGACCGAGGGATCGAGTCCCGAACGCACGGCGAGGACGAGCGCTTCCCCGACCGCCTGGATGTTCGCCGCCACGATCATCTGGTTGGCGAGCTTCACCGTCCCGCCGGCGCCGACCGGTCCGCAGAGCACGGCGCTCTTCCCCACGACCTCGAAGATCGGGCCGAGAGCCTCGAACGCCTTCGTCTCGCCGCCCGCCATGATCGCGAGTGTCCCGGCGACGGCGCCCGGCTCCCCCCCGCTGACCGGGGCGTCCACGAACGCGACCCCGCGTTCGGCGCACCGTTCGGCGATCTGTCGGGAAACGCCGGGCTGGATCGAGGACATGTCGGCGACGAGGGCCGGGAGCGGATTCGCTTCGAGGACGCCGCCCGGCCCGAGCATCACGAGCTCCGAGTCCGGCGAGTCGGGCAGCATGAGGACGACCGCATCCTGACCGCGGGCGCACTCGGCCGCCGATCCGGCGCGGCTCGCTCCGGCGGTGACGAGTTCGTCCACCGGACGCGGCGAGCGGCTGTGGACGGTGAGGTCGAACCCCGCCGCGACAAGCCGTTTCGCCATCGGGCGGCCCATGACCCCGAGTCCGATGAATCCGATCCGTTGGAGCGCCATCAGGGGGCGGAGGCTACCAGCCGCGTGCGAACGGGCCTCCGTGAGCCGACGGCGCTGTCTCCGTGCCGCTCTGGAGAGCGGCGGTCCATGGGGCCGAGGGCCGATGCGGCTAGTCTCACCGCGGGCGGGGGCGAAGCGAGGGCACCTTTGAGCCACTACTACGACGACAGCGATCTCCACCGTTTCGGCGAGATCGGAAAGAACGCGCCCGAGCTGTGGAAGAAGTTCGAGGCGTGGTACTCCGCCACGTTCGCGGAGGGGGCCCTGACCGCGCGGGAGAAGGCGCTCATCGCGCTCGGCGTCTCGCACGCGCTCCAGTGCCCGTACTGCATCGACGCCTGGTCCGAGAAGTGTCTCGAGACCGGCTCGAATCTCGACCAGATGACGGAAGCGGTCCACGTGGCGGGGGCCATCCGGGGTGGCGCCGCGCTCGTCCACGGAGTCCAGATGCGGAACCGGACCACTGGGTTGAGCATGTGATGGCCGTTCTCGAACTCCCGGTCGCCGCCACCGAGATCCCGCGCCGGCCTCCTCCGTTCGCCCGCCCGTCCTTCGCGCGGACGCTCGCCGACCACGGTCTCGAACCCCTTCGCGCCGACGGGATCGACATCTTCCAGATCAACGTGGGCAAGCTCTGCAACCAGACCTGCCACCACTGCCATGTGGACGCCGGACCGCACCGAACCGAGCGGATGACCCGCGAAACCGCGGAAGCGTGCGTGCGGGCGCTCGAGCAGACATCGGCGCTCACCGTGGATATCACCGGAGGAGCGCCCGAGCTGAACCCCAACTTCCGTTACCTCGTGGACCAGTCGCGCGCGCTGGGCCGTCATGTGATCGACCGGTGCAACCTCACCGTCCTCCTGCTCCGGTCCCAGCCCGATCTCGCCGGATTCCTCGCCGAGCGCGAAGTCGAGGTCGTCGCGAGCCTCCCCTATTTCCTCGCCGAGCGCACCGACGCCCAACGGGGGGAAGGCGTCTTCGATCAGTCCATCGAGGCGCTGCTGCTCCTCAACCGGCTCGGCTACGGACAGGGCGGACGGCTGCAGCTGAACCTCGTGTACAACCCGACGGGGGCCTTCCTGCCGGGAGACCAGGCGGCGCTGGAGCGCGAGTTCAAGCGGGAGCTGGATCGGCGATACGGCATTCGCTTCGACCACCTCTACGCGATCACGAACATCCCGATCAGCCGCTTCCTCGACTTCCTGCTCGAGAGCGGCAACTACCAGCGTTACATGGAACGCCTGGTGAACGCCTTCAACCCGGCGGCCGCCGAAGCGGTCATGTGCCGGAACACGCTCTCCGTGGGATGGGACGGGCGGCTCTACGACTGCGATTTCAACCAGATGCTCGACGACACCGTGGGATTCGGGGCGCCGGCCCACATCCGCGACTTCTCGGTCGAGAGACTCGCCGGGCGCCGGATCGTCACCGGACTCCATTGCTACGGGTGCACGGCGGGAGCGGGATCGAGCTGCGGAGGGACGACGGCATGACCGGCAGGGCGCGGGCAGCGGTTCTGCCCGGCCCCCACGAACCGGTCGAGGTGCGCGAGTTGCCGCTGCCCGACCCCGGGCCCGGAGAAATCCTGCTCCGGACCGAAGCCTCCGAGGTCTGCGGCACGGATGTCCACCTCCGCGACGGACGTCTCGCCGGAGTTCCGTATCCGATCATCCCGGGGCATGTCAGCGTGGGCCGCGTCGCAGCGGCGAACCGGGTGGACCGCGACGGCGTCGGGGCCCGCATCCGGGAAGGCGATCTCGTCACGTTCTTCGACGTCCACGCCACCTGCCACGCCTGCTACCAGTGCCTGGTGGCCCGCCAACCGACCCGCTGCCCCGAACGCCGAGTGTACGGGATCACCTACTCGGCGGAGGACGGCCTCCTCGGCGGCTGGTCGGATCACATCCTGCTGCGTCGCGGCGTGCTCACTCTCGCGGCGCCCGACGAACTCTCGGTGGACGACCTGATCGGCGGCGGCTGCGGACTGTTCACCGGGTTCTCGGCGGTGGACCGGGCGCGTCTGCGGCTCGCCGACAGCGTCGTGGTCCAGGGCGTCGGGCCGGTCGGGCTCTCCGCCATCGCCTTCGCCCGGGCGGCGGGCGCGGGAGAGATCCTCGCGGTCGGCGAACCGGCGGCCCGCCGGAAGCTCGCGCTCGACCTCGGCGCCGACGAGACGCTTCCCCTCGAGGGCGCGACGGGAGACGACCGCGCCGCCCGCGTGCGCGAGCGGACCGGGGGGCGCGGCGCGGATCTCGTGATCGAGGCGAGCGGAAACCCCCGGGCCGTTCCCGAGGGGTTCTCGATGGTCCGGGACGGCGGCCGCTACGTGATCGTCGGCCACTACACCGACGCCGGCGAGATCCCGCTGAACCCGCACACCCAGATCAACCGCAAGCATGTGGAAGTCCTCGGACAGTGGGGCAGCGAGTTCCACCACTGGACCCGGGCTCTCGATGTCCTGGTTCGCCATCGCAACCGAATCCGGTTCGCCCCGGTCATCGGCCAGCGCTACCGGCTGGAGGAGGCCAACGAGGCGCTCGACGACGTCGCGGCGCTGCGAGTGACGAAGGCCGTCATCACGCCGTAGCCAAGGCGCCGATTGAGTCAAGTTCGGCCCGAACTTCTCCTTTTCTCGGGTGCGGGGAAAGAACTCTTCGTACGGGTGGACGGCCGGAAGCGGGGGGCCGTCTTCTCGTACGACGGGCTGGTTCGGATCCTCGACAAGGGAACCGAGTCCCGGTGAGCCGCGCATCAGCATCAAGGGAGCGCTCCCGTCGAGATGCGCATCGAGCAAGCGCTCCCGGTGAGCTGCGTATACAGGGAGCGCTCCCGTCGAGGCGGGGTGGATGAGGGGACTCGAACCCCCAACCACCGGATCCACAATCCGGTGCTCTGCCATTGAGCTACATCCACCAGCCGGGGCGGGGTGCGCCATCCTGCGGCGACTGGCGCGCCAGGGAGGATTCGAACCCCCGACCCGCGGCTTAGAAGGCCGCCGCTCTGTCCAGCTGAGCTACTGGCGCTCCCGCGCGCTGGTCCTGGCCCCCGCCGTTCGTCGGGGCGAGAGGATTCGAACCTCCGGCTTCCTGCTCCCAAAGCAGGCGCGCTGCCAGACTGCGCCACGCCCCGAGAAGCGCACGGATTATAGGGGCGCGGCTCGTACCCCGCTCGTCGGCTCCGGGAACAGCGCATCCAGTGTGTCCGGATCGCCCTGGATCGCGCACCGGTTCACGAACGCGGAGAGCGCGCGGAGCCCGCCGAGTTCCTCGCCTCCGCCGGCGCGCCCGGGACCGCCGTGGACGAGTTGCGGCATGACAGTCCCGTGGCCGGTGGATTCGGCGAGCGCCCGACCCGACACGGTGAGAACCCGCCCGTTCCACGCCGCCAGCGACATCGTCATGCGACCGAGGAAAACACGGTCCTCGCTGAAGACGGACGTCACCAGGCTGCCTCCGCCCGCCCGACATCCCTCCGCGGCCTCCTCCGACGAGGCGTAGGGAAGCAGCGTCACGACCGGGCCGAAGACTTCCACCCGGTGAACCGCATCGGGGCGCGCTCCCTCGCGCAGCCGGAGGACAACCGGACCGAAGGACGACCCCGCCGGACCGGGGTCGCCCGGGTCGCCGGCGATGCGCTCCGTCTCGGCCTCCAGCGAATCCAGCCCTTCGCGACATGCCGCGACCGCCTCCGGATCCACGAGCGGCCCGAGCCGGGTGTCCTCCGCCCGGGGATCTCCGGGGGACATCCGCCGAACGAGCGCGGCCGTCTCCCGGCACACCGATTCGAACTCACCCGCCGGGACGAACGCGCGCCGGATCGCGGTGCACTTCTGCCCGGCCTTCTGGGCGAGTTCCCGCCGGACCTCTCGCAGGAATGCCTCGCGCACAGCGGACCCGGGAACGCCGTCCGGACCCAGCACCGCTGCGTTCAGCGAATCCGCCTCCACGTTGACCCGCACCGATTCGCGGATGACGCGCGGGTGCGACCGAATCCGGCGGGCGGTCCGGGCGGAGCCGGTGAACAGCACCGCGTCCTGCGACTCCAGGTGGTCGAGGAGATCCCCGGCGCCGCCCACGAGCAACTGAATTGCCCCGTCGGGAAGCACTCCGGCCTCCACGATCCGCTCCACCAGCCGGCAGGTGAGCGGCGCCGAGCGGGTGGCGGGCTTGACCAGAGTGGGGACGCCGGCGAGGAGCGCGGGTCCGAGCTTCTCGAGAGGCCCCCAGCAGGGGAAGTTGTAGGCGTTGATCTGGACCGCCACGCCCTCCCGGGGGACGAGGATGTGTCGTCCGGCGAAGCCGCCGGAACGGGAGAGCGGCTCGACCGCTCCATCGGGCAGCCAATGCGTGTCCGGGAGCGAGCGCCCCAGCTTCCCGTAGTGCCCGAGCGTCCCCAGCCCGCCATCCACGTCGAAGCGCGCGTCGGCGAGCGTGGCCCCGTAGGTTCGGGCGAGGTCGAGGAACTCGTCCCGATGGCCCCGAAGCGATCGCGCCAGCGCGGAGACGAGATCGGCGCGCGCCCGGAACGAGAGCCGGCGGAGCGCCGGGCCCCCGACCCGCCGCCCGAATCTCGTTGCGGCCGCGAGGTCATGGCCGCCGCTCCGTAGCCTGGCGACCGGCTCGCCGCTGCCGGCGTCGTGCAGGATCTGTTCGGGACCGGACCCCTCGGTCCACTCGCCCGAGAGGTAGCTGCGGAGGCGGACGACGGACACGGCGCCGGGATTCTAAGAGCGACGGTTCCGACTCCCCGGCCCTGTGCCGGCCGCTCCGCGTTCGCGCGGCTGATACCTTCCATTCCCCCGTTTCGGGAGCCTCCATGACGACGATCCTCCGCACCCTGATGGGTGTCACGCTCGCCCTGACGCTGCCGGTCTCTGCGACCGGGCAGGGGAGTCCGTTCCCGCGGCTCCCGCCGGAGCGGTTCGACGCCGCGCCGCCTTCGATTCGCGTCGAGGGATCGCCGGGTCGGATGCGAGTCCGGTCGGTCGCCTGTCGCAGCGCACCGACGACCGAGATCCCCCAGCGCATCGTGGACGTGGCGGCGCAGGAGTGGGGCTTCTTCGGGTTCCCGGTCACGGACGAGACGGCGCCGCGCGACCGCGCTTCGACCCGGGGCCGACGCTGGTGGTGGCGTCCCATGAATCCCGAGGAAGGCGCCCGCGTGGCTTCGACGATCGGGGGCTACTGGGCGGCCACGCCGCAGGGCGCGTGGATGCTGGATCGCCAGAACGCGCGGTGGAACCGGCCCGAGGGATTGATGTCCCGCTGGCGGGATCCGTGGTCGGCGGCATTCATCTCGTGGGTGATGTGCGAAGGCGGCCTGGGGGACTCCGACCAGTTCCAGCGCGCCATCGCCCACCACATCTACGTGGATCAGGCGATTCGCGCCCGTGACAGCGACTCCGCCTCGGCCGCCTTCCGCGCCCACGACATCGGCGAGACCGCCGTCGCCCCGGGGGATCTGCTCTGCAGCAGCCGTCGGAACGCCTATGCCTCCATCGCCCAGCGGAGACGGCACCTCGGGGTCAGCGCCCGGATGCACTGCGACATCGTGGTCCGGCTGGAGCCCCAGCGGAGCCGCCTCCTGGCCATCGGCGGCAACGTGCGGGGAACGGTCCGGCTGAAGGTGCTGCCCGCGTACACCCGGGAGGGACGTCTCACGCCAGCCGGGCGCGCGTTCGCCCACCTGAAGCTGCAGGCGGACCCGATCGCCGACGACGCTCTCCTCGAGAGCCCCACGCTCCAGGCCCTCGAGAACGCCGCCGGGATCGAGCTGCCGCCAGCGCTCGGCATCCGGTCGGCGACCGCCCCGCCCGCCGGACCGCGCCCCTGAGCCGAATCGCGTACGGGGATCAGGCGCTACCGGCCGGCCGGATTCGACTACGAATCGGGCGGGAACCACCGGCGAAGCGTGTCCCTGAGCTCCACGAACGCCGGATCCACGCAGCCGCGCAGCGTCATACGTCGAGCGAGCTGCAGGAAGTCCTGCTCGTTCCACGTCCCGCGCCGAGTCGGCGCGGCGCGGAGCGCCCTCTTCAGCGCTCGCTTTGGATCGGGTGGCTTCGGCGCGTCTGCCGGCCAGAGGCAGGCTCGCCTCAGATAGCGGCGGAGCCGAGTGTAGCTGCGCCAGCCGAGCGCACGGGCGACATGTGGTGATCCATTCCAGAGCCACGCCTCAACCTCCGGGTCGATGACGATCGCCTTGCAACACTCCGGCTTCCACCCGCTCAGCACCAGCTTCCGCTCGACGGTTTGCTGGATCACCTCACGTGCATCGTCGCTGCCGCACCCATGTCGGTCGAAGATCACAAGAGCGCGGCGGTGCTCGCCTCGTTGGGGACGGAGAAGTTCAGCCGCCCCATCGCGACAGCCGGAGTCGCGCATGGGATGCCGCACCACGAGAAAGGACACACCTCGGATGCCGAGCGAGCCACGCTCGAGAAGCCCTTGCACTGTTTTCTCGATGTCCGCGCAGGGAACCAGCACGACGAGATCAGCCACACGCTGCTCCGAAGTCAGTCGAACGGAAGCGTCGAGAAGAGGAGACGGACGTCAGGCTCATCGTCCGCGTCGCGAAAGATGGGATGGTCCGTTCCGCGAATGATCTCGGTCGCCCCTTCGGCGTCGCGGCGGAAACACAGGATCTCCTCCGGGGATGCCAGCCGCACGAGCTCGGTGGAGTGGGTCGCCGCGATGACCTGCGACGAGCCGGGGCACGCTAGCGAGGAATACACCGCATCCAGCACGAACGGATGGAATCCGTTTTCCGGCTCCTCGAGGAGGTAGAGGCTGGAGGACGGCAGGAAAGGGAGCAGGCTGAGCAAAAGGAACCGAAGTGTTCCTTCCGACACGACCCATGACGGCGCCCGCAGCCCGTTCGCATACTCCACCAGCAGATAAGCCGTCCGCTCGTCTTCGCGCTCGTTGACTTCGACGGCCCGCACATCGGGCAGAGTGCTGCGAACGAGATCCATCCACTCCGAAAACTCGTCGGGATGACTCGCTTGGAGCTTCTGAACCATCCACGGCAGGTTGGAGCTGTCCATGACGAGTGCGCCTGGACGGGCAAGAGTGGAGCTCGGTGCGCGGATCTGATCGGATTCCACCTGAACGAGATGCAAACCGTTCAGGAACACATCGTGTACGGCGTCACGCTGGCCCTGGAGCCGAATTATATCCAAAACACGCCCCACATTAGCGGCAGTCAGGCCGTCCTGCTGGAGCCGCTGGAGGTTCTGCCATTCCTCCGTGAAGAGAGCATGCTTCCAGTCCATGAGAGAGAGATCCCGATCCACGGAGGAGGCGAACAGGAGGACGGGATCTCCCGAACTCTCAGCGGACAGTTCGTGCCGTGTTCTCGCACCGTGACCGGTGCCTCGCGGGTGTTCCCGGCGCGGAAGGCAGACAGAACTCCCTGACTCCCGCCCCGCTCGCGCCTTCTGAGCCGCGACGCTCAACAACAGGCCTCGCTCCTCGACAATGCCGATGCCCCGCTCACGTTCGGCCACGACGAGCTCATGGCGATAGCGCCAGGGACCGTCGCAGTTCCGAGTCTTGACCCACTCGGAGAAACCCCTCCCCTCTGGGGCATCCATCTCTACCGCCAACTCGAATCGAAGATCGTGAGAGGGACGGCCCCAGACGAGATCCTGAAGGTTCTGGGTTCGCTTGCTCACCGCCTGCTTCAGGCCATCACGTACCACATCGCTCAGAAACGAAACTGCGTCGAAGAGCGTGCTTTTACCCGAGGCGTTTGGACCGACGGCCAACTGGAACCGGTCCAGCTCGACATCCACATGCCGAAGGCAGCGGTAGTTCCGCGCCTCGATCCGACGGATCATGGGGAATCGACTCTCAGGTCAGCGGAGATCTCCGCGAGCCGCTCGTTGACCCGACGAAGAAGCTCATCGTCCAGCGTCCCTCCCGGTTCCGGACGGACCCGAAAGCGAAAGTCGTGGCCGGCTGTCAGCGTCAGAAGATCGGATGTCAGGTCTCCGAGGTTCTGAACTTCATGCATCTCCAGAAGAGCGCCTCGACCGTTCCCTGGAACTGGATCCGGATCCGGCACCGGCTCAGGCTCAGGCTTCGACTCCGGGCGCTTCAAGCGGAGCTGTCCGGCGGCGTGGTAGGGGCACCCCACCTCGCCATCTGCGATCTCCAGCCATCGCGTGTCCACGGCGCGCCGGATGCTCTCCCGCACGAGGCCCCATGGCACGGGCTTCCCGCGGGCCTGCGACAACGCCTGCGCGAGAGTGAAACCGTTCGTCGCGCCGTCAGTCCACCCGGCCGGCAGGGCGTCGGGTCCCAGATCGCCCGGGGGGATCAGTTCGGGCGCCGGTCGCAGCTCCGCGGCTCCGTCGAGGGCCGACTCCGGACATTCCTCCTTCCAGAGGGAGGTCGGTCGGTTCACAAGCGAGACGATTCCGGCCTCAACAGCCTCCCTTACCGCCGAGCGCACGATGGCGGGGTCACACTTCGGCGCGATCACCTGGTCGAACTCGCCCACGGCGATCCTCCTGCCGCCGCCAAAGTAGGCCACGACATCAGCCACGGGGAGCGGCCCCTTCGCCCACAGGCCCGGAAGGCGGTCGCCATCCGGGTCCAGCAGCTTCGGATCGAGCCCGGTGAGCTGCGCCTTCTCGGGCAGGAGGATCTCGAGATCAGCCGCCTTGGCAGCATCGGAATCCACGCGGTCGCGCCACCAGGTGCGGGATGTCCCGTCGGGGCGCGGCAGACGAGCAACGAACAGCCCCTTCTCGACGCCGTCAATCACCGTGTCGCGCACGACGCCCGGTCGCAACAGCTTGGGGAGTTTCGGCAGCCGTGCGAAAGCTCCGGCGAGCTCCACCATCCGGCGCGAGGATTCCCCCGTGTGCCAGAGAGAGTTCGGCGCACCGGGGAGGAGCCCGGCCGGCTCCAGCGGTTGCTGGCGAATCCGCGCCCTGTCGTCCCCGCAGATCTGATCGAAGAGCGGACCGCCGTCGGCGCGCAGTCGAAATGCGTGGACCTGATTCGCCTTGTTCGTCGTGACGACGGTGCCGTAGGCCTGACGTACCGCGTCAGGCAGACGCTCCTCTGCTCGCTTCAGATTCGCGTCCAACCGGTAGCGGCGCGCCGGATCCATCTTGTGCCCGGGCCGTGCGAGCTGGGCGCGCACATCCTGCCAGCCGAGGAGGTCGGCCATCACGCTTCGGGCTGCGGTCAGCCCATCCCTCGAGGGGACGGCGAGCACGACGGCGTTCCGGTGGACGCGCGGTCGATCCGGGCGCGTGGTCTCGTCCAGGAAACGCCTTGCGAGAGCGCTGGGCTTCCCTGACTCCGACGCGGCCCGTGGACCGAGCACAACGAAACGGAACTGGACATCGTCCTTCACATCGGCCGGCCGCTGGGGAAGGAGATGAACCACGGCTCCCGCGGCCTTCGCGCCGGCCTTGAGCTTGTTCGCTTTCCGGATCGCCTCGAGGAGCCGCTCCTCCACCGTCTCAGGGCGAATCCGCTGGCGGAGCGCCTGGTCGTGCATCTGCCTCAGGTTGGGCCGATCGCCGAGGCGCCATGAAGTCGGAAGATCCTCATCACTGCCGGCGTACTCCCCGTCGTCGAGGAACCATGAAGTGTCGCGCCACCGTTGGAGCCCCTTCTTCAGCTCGATTGCGTCCGGAGACCGGGTGCCGATCAGACGGATCAGATCCCGCGTGCCGGCCTTGTGCCCGACCGGCTGCGAATGCAGGAACACCGTGACCACGGCCTGCTCCACTTCGCGATGCCGCACGAGGGCAGGCTGATCCTGTTGCGCTTGCCGGGCAAGTTCCAACTCCTTCTCGAGGAGCTGCTTCCAGGCGATCTGCCTCTGCTCGACCTCCTCGGACCGCGCCACATTCGCCAGCTCCGCGAGGGCGCGCGACGCGTCCCGTTCCTCAGGAGCCGCGAGCAGGACAGCCGGGCCGATGACCGGCGAATCGTCCCAACCCACCGCCTCCTTGAGAGCGATGGCGAGAGTGCGGAGAACCCCCCGCGTCTTCTGAAAGCCTTCGAGATGGATCCACCGACTGTAGAAGACGTCCAGGAAGTCCGGGTGGAACGGATAACTCGCCAGGAAGCGAGCGTGAGATTCCTTTGGCGCCTTCCTGATGTCCGCATCCAGCCTCCCGAGATCCCGAACGGCGGCAATCACGTGGTGGCGGTAGGAATCCGGCTTGTCCAGACGATCGGGCGCGAACAGACGGCGACGCAGGATCTCCCCAGCCTCCTCCTTCGAGACCGGCTGGATGGCCTCCTCCTGCTGACGGCGGAACACCTGGGCGATGCCACCCAGGGCGAGCTTCCCATCAGCGTCCTTCTGTCTCGTCGGGTCACTGGGCAAAAGGGAAGCCACCATCGCTGCCCGGTCCACCTTCACCACCGCCTGAACGAGGTACTGAAAGAAGTTCCGGACTCGGCTGTGCCACTCCCCACTCATCCCCGCCTTCTGCCGGGCGTACATGAGGACTTCGTCGACCAGAATCAATGTGCCGAGCCCCTGTTTCCGGGGAATCCGCAGGAGCCTGGCGACCAGTGGCTCCGCCGGAGGCGTCGTGCGTTCCTCCGCCAGCCCCTCGCCGTGGATCAACGCCAGGCCGGCGTCGCCAGCGAGCTGGTAAGCGAGAATGCTCCACGGATGCCGCAGCGTGCGTCGTGAGCCGCCCGGACCCGGGACATCCTCGATGCCCTTCTCCACATCGATCTTGTCGAAACAGAGCGAGACTACGCACGCCCCCGGCAGCACACCTCCGACAGCCTCTCGGAACTCCCGCACCGCAGCCAGCGCGGGGAGAGACGCCGGATCCCGAAACAGGTGGTGGAGGGTGATGAGGGTATGCGTCTTGCCGCCTCCGTACGTGACCTCGAGTAGCCGGACCGCCTTGTCGCTCTGACCCCGAAGACGCTCCGCGACTCCCGCCACGAGTTCGCGCATGGCATGGGTCGCGTAGGTCAGCGCAAAGAACCGAGCCGGATCCTCGTAGAGCGGACGAGAGCCCATGCCCTGCGCCACCTCATGGAGGTCCGCGGCGAACTGGGCGAGCGTGAGTTCGCCGCTCAGCAGCTCATCGCGGAGGCGCACTGCCTTGCGCCAGGGCGTGGGTCGTCCTCTCTTGGCCATGGTCGTCTCCGTCGTCTCCCCTCAGGAGAACCGATCCCGGTCGGCGAATGCCGGGCTGGATCGGGGGAGCGTACCCGCATGCCCACCCCGACGGCGCCAGAGCGGCTCGCTGTGCTCCCGCGCGAGCCTCTGCGTCCGGATCCGCGGACCCCGGCCGACTCAGATCCTTCCGACGTATCGCGGCGCCCGGCGACCCCCCTTCGCGCCCAGGTGCTTCTGGACCCACTCCAGGAGCGAGCGCTCATCGGAACCCGGGGGCGCCTGGTCGAGCACGGCCTGGACGACCCGCTCGAAGAGGCTGTTGTCCCACAGCCCGCGCGCCCCCAGATAGCTGTCCACGCGGCTCTGCTCACCGGTCTTCCAGAGTTGCATCAGCTTGTGGAGCGAGTCCACCAGCGGGGGCGCGGCGCCATTCGCCGCCGGCTCACCGAGAGAGCGGGACTTGCGGCGGCTCCATGACTTGAGCCGCATCGTTCCTGCCGACGACCCCTTTCCGACCTCGAGCAGGTCGTGGCGCCCGGTGAGATCGCCGTCCGCCAGGCCGCACGAGAGTGAGTAGAGGATCACCGCGCCCGCAGGCGCAGCGGCCAGGCCGAAGTCCCTCCGGTGAAGCAGGTAGTAGGTCGTCAGATCGTCGAGCTCGTGCTGCCCCGCGGATCCCACGCCCAGAACCCGCCCGACGGCGAAGTCCACGACGTTCCGACGCACATGGCGCAGAAACTCGGGCACGCTCAGGATCTCGCCGGGCGCGTCCTGCCGCCGGACGACCGGATGCCGGCTGAACGCCTCCAATGCCGGGCCCGTCGCCGACCAGACGAAGTCGGGTCCGCGGATCCCGGCGTCCCAGAAGTCCCGCAGCCGCTCGGTGATCCGGGTCCGCATGTCCTCGAGAACCTGCGAGTCCCAACCCGGCGTCAGATTCGTTCGCTTGCGGGCCACCAGCCAGATCGACGACGAGAGCCTTGCTCCTCCCGCAACTCTCGTCTTCATTTCGGTCTCGATCGGCCACGAGGCGACCACCTGAAAGCCGGCCCGAATCAGCGATGTCACGAGCGTCTCCCAGGCCGCGTGCTGCTTGCTGGCGAAGACAACGACAAGCCGGCCGTCCGGACGCAGCGATTCGAAGCACCGCGTGAAGACGCGGAACATTCCGTCCTCGTACGCTCTCCGAGACGCCTCCCGATCGTTGCCAAAGCGACTCGGCTGGTCCACCAGCTCTCCGTCCCGGCGTTCGTGGTCCCACTTGGGTCCCAGCGGGTCAGCGAACACAGCGTCGGCCTCCGGAGACAGTCCGTGGATCGTCCGCCTCAGCCAGACGTGGAAGAAGTCCATGAGGTCCGAATAGGGGATCGCGTCGTAGTAAGGCGGATCGGTGCAGATGACATCCGCTCCATCGGGGAGGGGATCCGTCGCCGAGAGCCTCTCCACCGAGACCGGCGCCGGGCCCGCGGCTGTCGTCGTATGCTCCACGACCCGCGCGATCCACTCGACGGCCTGCCCGAATCCACCCGTCGTGTCGGTCAGGGGACACGACTCCGCAAAGTCCCACACCATGGGCAGCGCATACCGAGCGAAAGTGCTCCGGATCTTCTCGGGACTGTTCGTCCACGTCGCAAGCGCACTTCCTCGGTCGGCGAGTCGGCTCACGGTCAACGCGAGCTGAGCGCACAGACCTTGTCGCCACGGCTCGGGATACTCCCGTAAATCGCTCGACACTCCCCGGATCTCATGGACGAAAGTTCCGAGCGTCAACAACTGGCGGTCCGTGTACACCGCGCTCCATCGATCGAATCCGTAGCGGGGAAGACCCGAGGCGCCACGACTGTTCGGAGAAGGGCGACCGCTGTCGATGGCCTCGTCCGGAGGACCGAAGGGAATCCCCCCGAAGAGCGACACGAGCTCCTGTCGCTCGATCCGTGACGCATCGAGATCTCGCGGCGTGGGGAGCCGATACTCCTTGCCTTGCTGCCCGTCCACTACGACAGCAGTCATCCGCTCGCCCAGACGGCCCGCCTTACCATGAGCTCGAAGATCGCTCATCGTCATGACGGCCCCACACAGCGGACACATCGCGCCGCTCCGATTCATCGTCCCGCCGCCGATCCGCTTATCGTGCTCGCGCCGCTGCGCCGGGCTGCCCGCACCGAGCGCCACGTCCTGTGCGAGCCCGAACTCCACGCCGCTGGCGTCACGACGAGGCTCCAAGGTGAGAAGAATGCGCTTGCGGGAGGTCCGGCAAAGCCACCGGGTCTTCAGGAGCGGAACCTCCGCCCGACAGCCTCCGCACGGCGCCGTCCGCGCCCACAGACCGGCGACGACAGGCTTGGCCACCCACCGCGGGTTGGCGTCGTCCGCAAGGTAGGCTCGGTCGAACTCGCCGTTCAGCCCCTCGACTGAGATCCGCCCCTCGCTGTCCGGCTCCAGGAACCTGCGTTCCCTACGAGTGAACGGTCGCTCGACCACGGCGCTGCGCCTCCGGCCCTTTCGTCGCACCGGCTCGAACTCGGCGTAGGTGGGGTAGCGACTCGCGAGGCGCTTCCGCGCCCGAGCGAGCACGCGCCGCCCCCACGCCCGCAGGTGCCATGCAAAGTCCGCGTCCACCTCCGCGCTCGCCGTGAACAGCGACCTGCCGCCTTGACGCGCCCGGATTCCATGCGCCTTTCGAAACGCTTGCTGGAACTCGGCGTCGTCCGTGACGAACGCCGGGAGCGGCCGGGTCTCGCTCCCGACCAGCCGGGGATAGTGCAGTGTGCACCGCAGGATGAACCAGGCCACCGGGTTCAGATCCGACGCCACCACGTCGCAACCGAGCCGCATCGCCTCCAGGGGGATCGCGCCCCCGCCGGCGAAGGGATCCATGACCCGTGGCGTCCGACCCCCGAACGCCTGCCGGATCTCCCTTCGGAATGCGCCGAGATCCGAGTCTCCCTCTCGCTTCCAGTGCAGGATGCCCCCGACGGTCTGCGGCTTCATCCGTCCGCCCGCCCCCGGCACTTCCTCGATGACCCCGCCGATCCGTTTTCTCAGTTCGCGCCTCCCGTCCTCGGTCCCCGGATCAGGCAGGAGCGTCGCCAGCAGCGCTGCCCGGCACGCTGCGAGCGGCCGCCGCGCCGGCCAGATGTGGAGCGTCGAAATGTGCCCGTGGCGCACGTTCTTCTCGTGGACCGAATCAAGCGACGCCTCACGGAGCGGAAACCCCGCCTCAATGAACCGCCGGCTCACACCGTATCTTCCCCGCACGGCCACTAGTCCTCTCACTTCAGCGGTGCGCCGATCGGATTGGCTCGAATCACGTCCAACGCTCTACTAGCGAATCCAGCAACCATGATCCCCGTGTTCTGCTTCCATGGCAGAGCCATCTGCTGACCATTGGCAATGACTGGCTCGGCCGCGCAGCGGAAACCCGACACAACGCCGATGATGACAGGCATCCCGGCCTGCTGCGAGAGTTGTTCCGATACGACTGGCCCTCCGGAGAAGCCTGGGTTGTTGTGGCCATCCAGAAGTATGGTTCCATCAGTGAATCCGAAACCCGCGACGATTCCCTTCTTCACGAGTGGCAGGGGGAATCCGTTGTTGATCGCGCCAGTTGCCATACGCCAACCATGCGGAAATCCGAGAAAGAAGACATCCTCACTGAGGAACATGCCGTCGTCCGACACTTGAATGGGAGGAGCGTATATCAACGAGCGCTCCGGAGCCAAGACAGAGATGTCAGCCGGCGGTGCGCAGTGACCAACCAAGCGAACTGAAATCTCCCGTGTACCGCTCTCCGTCGCTAGGCTAACCGTTCCGCGTTCCTGAAGATTCGCCATCATGTGCGTCGCCGTAACGATATACTGGCGCGCATCGACATCTACGGCAAAGCAGGTTCCGATCTGTCCTTCATACGCGAGAAGGAATACTCTTTGGAGGATGTTGGAAGAAACAACCATACTGGCTCTCCTTGCGCTGTGCGCGATTATGTGTGCTTCCAGAATGAAGTGATACTCCCGAGTGCTTTCGGCACCCGAATTGAGTGAATACGACCATAACTTCTACCTGCTCTCGAAAAAGTGCCGTGAACGGGGGGCGTGAGAGTCATGTCAAGTATTGCGCATATTCCCCTGAAGAGTGTCTACACGTTCGTCCGCGTCCGGTTCACCCGTTCCGCAACATCCATGAGTTCGGCGATGGAGCCACGAGCGAGACGACGCTCGTCCTCCTTCAGCACGAACCACGGAATGGACGCATCCGCGTTCTCACCGCACACGATCGTGAACCGTCGGCGCCGACTCTTGCCGACGTACCAAGGTTCCCCTCGGCTCCAGCGCACTTCGACTTCCGTCCAGCGCACCCGCCGGCGGTACTTCCAATACCAGAAGATGAACCCCGCAAGTGGGGTCACGAGGGAAAGAATGGCGTCAGTCATCATCTAGGTGTTGAGTTCTATCCGTCGCGAGAATCGAGGCCGGCGGTGCTCGCCGTCGCCTTGGTTCGGTTTGTCCGGCGGTGTCGGAGCGAGCGTCGTGGTTCCTTGTGAGGTCCGGCCCGTTGGACAGCTGTGTCACTGAGGAGCGCCGCCGCGTCGTCGGGCTCGGCGACGCGAAAGAGCGATGCGGCGGGGATCGTGAACGCCGTTGTGGAACGTTCTCTCGCGAAGAGGTTCTTCCACGGATCCTGGACTCGGACCAGCGTCGGATGCGATGTGCCGCAGTCGAGGACGACATAGATCCAGTAGGACTTTCCGAGCTGGACCGCCTGCTTCCACTCGTTGGTCTCGATCTGGATGCTTCCGCGGCCCACGCGGCCCTTCACCTCGATGTTCCGTGTCTCGCCATCGGGACGCTGGGAACGCAGGTCGAAACCCGGCCACGGGCGGAGGCCATGCGCCCGGGCTTTCGCGGGCGTGGAGACATCCTCGACACGGGCGCCCCGGTCGCGCTCCCATCCCGAGGCGATGCGCACGGCCATCTCTTCGACCCGCTCGTCGTGTCGCTCCGCATCGTTCCCGTCTCCCGGCGGAATGACGAGCACGCTGGCGACAATCTCGATGTCTCCTCGGCGGACGCGGCCGGGGGCGGCTGCGACTTCACGAGCGACCCGGGATCTCTCGCTGACAATGCGGGCCTGCTCCTCGCCGATCGCTCGCAGGGCCTCCATGTCCGGTTCCTTCCTGTCCCGAAGTGTCCGGCGACGGCGAGCGAGTTCTGCGAGCCGCAGGTCCATCCCGGTGGCGGTCCGGCGCTGGCGATCCGCCACCAGGCGGCGAAGCCCATCGCGATGCGCCTCCGCAAGGCGATCTCCGATCCCTTCGAGCTGACGCTGGGCTGCGGCCCGCATCACGAGAGCTCGAGCCGCGAGTGGAATCGCCCCCGGCGCCGCGCCCGGTGCGCCGTGTAGGAGCAACATCCGCTCGACCGGCTCCTCCGTCAACGCGCCGTCGTCAGCCTGCCGCAGCCCGACCAATCGCCGCTCCACGAGCCGGCCACGAGGATCTCCATCGAGAATGCCATGCCTCGGCGGCGCTTCCGTCTCGACGGACACCAGCCCGAGATAGAAGAGGTAGGCGTGCTCTGCGCGAGGGTCGCTGAAGATGGCGCCGCGCTGGGCGTCCCGGGAGAAGCGCTCACGGGCCGTGGCGGCGAGGACATCGAAGACAGGCTCGCCCGGATGGAGCCATACGCCGGGCTCCCCGCCGGGCAAGCGACGGACGGACAGCCGCTCGCGATCCCGCGAATTCAGTGGTTCGAGAACGGGCAGGAGCGGCGTCAGGGCGCCGGGGCGCCCCGGAGTGAACGAGAAGGGGGCGTCCAGATCCCCGCGCACTTCCAGCCCGAGGAGCGGCGCGCTCCGTTCGACGAAGCGCCGCACGTAGGCCGGGAGCATCCGGACGTACTGCTCCCGTTCGATCTCCGACCGCATGGCGGGAAGACGGGCCCCGAGGTCGTCGGAACGACCATAGACTGCTGCCTCCCGCCCGCTCATGGCGCGCACTGTGTGCTCGTTGAACGCAGCCTCGAGACGCCTCCGTCCACCTTCCCGCATGTACTCGGATAGTGAGCGGTTCTCGAGGAGGCGGCCGATCACGTCGAAGACCTTGTCCGACGAGAGCCTCCTGCGGATCACATCCAGTTTCCTGAGGAGCACCCGGAGCACCCGCCCTTCCCGCGTGCCCTTCGAGACCAGATTCACGATGCGCACGTCGTGGCGCTGGCCGTAGCGGTGGATGCGCCCCATCCGCTGTTCCAGCCGCGCCGGATTCCACGGAATGTCGTAGTTGACCATCAGGTGGCAGAACTGGAGGTTGATCCCTTCTCCCGCCGCGTCCGTGGCAATCAGGAAGCGGGCGCCCTGCTCACGGCGGAACTCCTCCGTCTGCTGCTCCCGCTCGACCCAGTCCATGCCACCGTGGATCTGCGCCACGCGGCCGGAGTAGCCCAGCCCCTCGAGCCGCCGCACCAGGTAGTCCACCGTGTCCCTGTGCTCGCTGAAGACGAGCCATTTGTCTTTGCCGTACCGACGGCCTTCCAGGACTTGTCGGAGCTCGGTGAACTTGGATTCGTCGCCCGCGCGCAAGAGGCGGCGGGCATCGCTTCGGAGACCCCGGAGGATGCCGATCTCCCGATGGAGATCCTCGATCGCCACGGCGGCGACCGCGCCCAGGACGGCATCTTCGTAGATCTCGTTCTCTTCCCGGTCCGTCGCGCTGCTCTCCTCGTCGGCGCCATGCGTCTCGAAGAAGTCCTCGCGCGGCAGACCGGCCTGGTTTGCCAGGGTTCTGAGATCCTGTTCGCCCGACTCGATGGCCTCGACCGTGGCTCGGAGCTTTGCGATGCGCCGCTCGAACGAGCGCAGAAGGGCCCAGGTGGAACTGACGAGCCGGCGCTGGAACACGCTCTTCGCCAGCTCGACCGCTGGCTGATTCGAGAGCGCGCGTCCGTAGAACTCCCCGAGATAGGCGGTTGTCCGGTCGTAGAGATCCCGCTCCCCCGGGCTCAGCCTGAAACCCAGGGTGTCGCAGTGGCGCGTGACGTAGAGGGGTTCGCCCTCCAGCGTGACCATCTCCTCCTTGGTGCGCCGGAGGAAGTGCCGCTGGCGGGCGGACCGGGAGAGCCGCCGCACGGCTTCGCCAGCGGCGAACGCCCGTGGGTCGAGAAGGCGCCACAGGGCGTGGTACGGCGTGTCCCGGCCCATGTGCGGAGTCGCGGTCAGGAGAAGGAGGTGCCTGGCTGACCAGGGCAGACGGGCGAACGGGCTTTGGGGGCGAGCGCAACCGGCCAGCCCTTCGGCGAGCCGATAGCGCAGCGTCTTCCGGATGCGAGTTCCGGTCTGGTTCACGCCGAGCTTGTGCGCTTCGTCGAAGACCACGAGGTCGTAGGGGGCCACATCCGGTTCGCACAGGAGCCGGAAGGCGCCATCACCGCGGAGGGTGTCCACCGACACGATCACGAGATCCCCATCCGTGCCGACGAACGCGTTCGCGGAACCCGCCCCGGACTCGTAGATCCGGAACCGCAGGCGAAAGAGGGAGCGCAGCTCCCGTTCCCAGTTCCCCACGAGGCCAGCAGGGGGAACGACCAGAACCCGTGCGATCCGCCTCCGCGAGAGAAGCTCCCGCACCAGCAGGCCGGTCATGATCGTCTTGCCGGCGCCGGCGTCGTCCGCCAGCAGAAAGCGGATGGGGTCCTGGCTCAGCATCCGTTCGTACACGGCGATCCGCTGGTGCGGGAGGGGATCGATCCGCGACGTCTCGATGGCGAAGGCCGGATTGAACTCGTGGCCGTGGACCAGGAAGGTGGCTTCGGCGAAGGCGGAAATCGCATCCGGATTCCCGGCGAAATCGAGCGGCGGCGGACCGAGAACCGCGGCGCGCGGCTTGGAAGGATCTGCCAGCGCCAACCGCTCCTCGAGTTCGGCGACGCGGCGCAAGGCGGCCACCCGCGGCTTCGACTTCCGGGACTCCCAGCGGTGGATCGTCAGGAGCGAAACCCCCATCGCATCGGCAAGCTGACTCTGCGTGAAGCAGAGACCGCTCCTCAGGCGACGAATTCGGCCCGCGACATCGGCGTCGGGGCGAGAGGAGGCGCGCATGGGTGGATTCTATCACACGGTCTCTGCTCAGAATGTCGCGTAGATATCACATGTGAAATCTATGACTCCATCGTATGAGATGCTGCCCGCATTGCCGTCTGTAGGGTACGCGCGCAGCCGCAACGAGGGAGGACACAGCCCCGATCTGCGACCAAAGTAGGGGGGGTGCCACGGGCTCATTGGGCTTGGCGGTGCGGCGATCACGCCGGAGCGCGGGCGATGAAGGTGCTCCGTCTGCCCTCCCGGTGGCTCCGCGTTGCGAAGATCGCCGCGAGGTGGACCGACACGACCGAAGACTGCCCGGCTCTGACTGGACGCGCTCCAGTTCCGGGACAGCCACGGCCTCGACACCACCGTCGAGCACTCAGGCAAGAGCCGCCGCACCCTCGAGCGACGGGGCAAGGCTTATCGTGAGCGCGGCCCCGCCGGCGTGGAGCCCAGTTCCGCCCGACCCCACCGCGTCCGCACCCGCCGTGGCCGTGGCCGCCCCCGGGATCATCTCGAAGTGGTGGGCGGCCTTCCTCCACGTCTTCGTCGAGGTCTTCCCGGAAACGACCCGGTGCCTGCTCTCCGACAACGGCTCGGCGTTCGAGGGGCTCTTTCGGCAGCCGGCGAACGCGCACGACCTCCATCGCTACTCCACGTACCCCCGGTCGCCGAAGATGAACGCCCGTGTGGAGCGCTTCAACCGCGCCGTGCAGGAGGAGTTCCTGCGTCGCCACGAGAACCTGCGGTGGTCGGACGAGGGGGGGCTCACTGACTTCAACCGCAAGCTCGCCCGGTGGCTCCGCCGTTATAATGGTCAGGCGCTGGACGGGCCGGTGCCGATCGCCGTGCTCGCCCCGCGATCTCGCAGTCGCCCCCGATTGGCCCCCATGCCCCGTCCCGTGGGGTTGGAGCCGGCCGGGCAGCCCTCCTCCTCTACCCTCCGGTCCCGGACCGCCTTATTCCCATGCCCGATTGCCAAATGTATAGGGCCCGGACATCAGGTGGCACTTCCTGGTGAGGGTCGTCTATGATGCCGGTATCGGCTTCCTTTCACGCAATGAACCCCTTCTCGCACCACATGTTGACCGCGCCAACCACGGTACACCGGGAGGCCAGAGACGTACCAGCCGGGAGGCACACTGGATAGAGCATGGCCGTTAGTCCACTGCAACTGCGCCGGTTCTCCATGGTGCGCTCATTCCTCCTCGCTGCGGACGACGCGCTGGACCAACCCGTATTTCGGGAACTGCGGACGCACATTTCGCCCGGCACGGATTCCACCGGCCAACTCCTCCCGCCAAACGAACTGGCTCGAAAAATGCAGCGACTGACTCCAGCCGACTCTGCCCAGCTTGTGTCTTCGTGCTGTATTGCCTCGACAAACCTCGGTTATGCGTACGAGCATGCGTTCCGGCTCCTAGCCGACCTCGTGCCGGGCAGCCGCCCAACGTCGCCTGAGGGGGAACGAGCGGGTCTGGATGCGCTTTACGACGCACTTCCGGATAACGTACGCAAGGACTTGGACACGGTATACACGAACGTCAGCACCCACGAGTTCGAATTCCAGGAGGGAGATAGCTCTCAGTTCCCTGATTTCGGCCCGGGCACGGGTTCTAGTCCCTTTCGACAGAACCTGAACTACTGGCAATCAGCAGGATTGCTTCGGGAAAGTCACGGTCAGTACGCATATCCGTCCACAGCCTTCTTTGCGACGGTGTTGATGCCGTTTCGATCCCTTGAAGTGGTGGATTGTATCCTTGCGGATGTTCTGGCTCCCAGATTGGGCTTGAAGTATCGGCGCGTAACGGGCCACTCGCTACCGGAGAGTTTCCCGCCAGGCACGGGACCCAAACTTGAGTGGACAGGCGAGACCGTTCAAGTGTCCCTTCCCGACAAGAGGGGCCGAATCATCGAGGCACGTTGGAAGCCCACTGCCACGTCAATCGTGCGGATTCGCGAGCAGGGACAAGAGGATTGGAGCCTTGGATTCGCAACACCCTTGAACACTTGCTCCTTCGCGGGCCTGAAACCCGGTGTCAGATATGACGTGGAGATCACTTCTCGGGACGAGAAAGGGGAGGAGAAGCTTGTTGCCAAGCACGTGTTGGTTGGCCCGCAGCTGCACTAGACGCACATGAATTCGGCAATAAGTCCACGTCCAACTGAGTTCCGGCTGGTATGGCCATCGCAGCCCCTCCCTTCCGACGAGACCCCAAAGCGGATGGATCGAGAGTTTCCGTTCTGGCAAATGCGAATCGTAGGGGAGGAGAGTGAGATGCATCCTGAGATGGATGCGGGCGGCCGCCTCCCCTACTTGATCTTCGACGCGGTCGTCGAGACTCTGACTTTTCCCTTCCAGCGTCGTCAGTCGCCAACGAAGACGGAGGCGCTCTACCGTCTCCTGGATCGGATCATTCCCAAGAGTGTCTGGAAGTCCGAGTAGCCGCGCATGAAACGACGAGAGGCCAATCTCCATAAACTCAGCATCTGGTTGAAGTTTCTGTCTCCACTGCCCTATGGCGTGGTTGTCATCGGGTTGGCCGCGATCGACTGTTGGCCAGCGGCTCTGGTGGTGGGTGGTGTGGGCAGTGCGGCTGCTCTGAGACAAGCATGGGGCCGGCTGAGTGGCGATCACCACTCGGGAGGTGACTCCGAGGCTCCCCCTTGATGAGCAGTGTGCTCCCGACCATGTCGGCTGCTACGGTTGCTGGGAGTCCCGTAACGATCAAGGGGTTCTCCGATACGGACTCCTGCACTAGGGCGCGCACATGAGTGTCGGGCCGTGGGATTTCTTCTCGCGGGTTTGTCAGTGTCCAAGGGGACTCAGTGTGCTACGGCGTGAGCCACACCCCAAGCACTAGACCGAACGACGGCGGCCACACCGTGCATGACGCGCAGTTGTCATAGACGTCTCACCGTTCCACCGATCGCGCTCGGCACACCGGATTGCGGTCTTGCCGAGCAGGAGGCGCTTTACGATCGTTGGAACTTGTGCATGGTTAGCAACCATGTCTTGCTCCTGTGTTCCTCCGTCGAACCATTTGCTCCGCACACGCTGTCACTGTGCTGTCCTGCAGGCGCACTCGATTGCCGCTGACGCCATGCTCGAGAGCCCCACGCTCCGGGCCCTCGACGACGCTGCCCCGATCACGCTGCGGCCAACACCAGGCATTCGGTCGGCGACCGCCCCGCCGCCGGACCCCGCCCCTGAGCGTCAACGTTTCTTGCTCGGTCGCAAAGCGACTCAGGTCTTAACCTCTATCGCGCGCAGCAGACGTGTCGTTTCGGCGTGAAGGTACAGCTCATCGTCGTGAGTAATGATCCGGCAATGCATCGTGCAATTCCGGACTGGGTAGAGCCTCCGGAGTGATTCTTGAACCGAGGACTTGCGGAGGAAGAGCGGGGCAAAGACCCCGTTCCAATTGTCCTTCCGAACGATGATGCTCTCATAGTCCGTGAAGTTCGCGTAAGCGATCAGTGGGCGCTCCTCTTCACCTCTACCGCGAGCCTCTGCCCGCCGCCGTTCGCTCCATCGTCGGCGCATGTCGCCAGGGACGCGACGCTTGATCCAATCCTTTCCGACGACTCTCGTCATGAGGCGGTCGATGAAGGCGCGGAACTGGGATTCAAACCTTTGGAGGCAGTCATGAGCGGCGTTCGTACGTTGGAAGCCCTCCTCCTCTTCCCGTCGCCCGTCCCCGGTCGGGCCATAGCCCCGAACGCGGGGCGGAGGGACACTTCTGACACGCGCGTTCTGGATGGCTTGGCCGAAGGCGGCAGCCGGAAAACAGGTCAAGTCCGGATTGAGGCCGCGCTCCCTGTAGAAGCCCGATCGGATCAGTGGATCTTGGAAGATCTCGGACGGGTAGGCAATCTTCGCACGCCAGTCGCCGAGATGGTGCCGTAGCCGCGCCGCCGCCTCGACATCGAAGGCAGGCTTCGAGTGCAGCTCAGCGCCGATGTGCTGCAGACCGAGGAGGCCGACAAGGGATCGGTATTGGTTCTGGCGGTTGAGCCACGGAGTGGTCATCGCCTCAATGGCGGTGCGGAGTTGGCCCTCATAGTCGAGATAGGAGGAGACCGCTGCTGTGGTCTCGCCCAGATCCAGCCTCTTGAAGAGATTCAGTGCGTCGGACACCGTTGGAAGGAAGAACTGCTTCTCCATCTCCACACCCCATCCTCGAAGTCCCCTCAGGACTCCAGCAGCATCCGGTAGCGTGGGGTTCAGTCGCAGCGTGCGACGTAGATCCTCAAGGGGCCCGAAGGTGGCGCTCATCAGCGTCTGGGTGCGGTCAGCATCCTGAATGAGGCGGTTGATCCAGTCACTGGACTGTAGCAACTGGATCTGAGCCGACAACGGCTCAATCTGACGTTGCAGAGCTTCGGAGGCTCTAATCGCTCGGCTCAGCGGGTCATCGGGCATTCCATCTCCTAATGTGCCTGGGCATCGTAACGTGTGGTCGGCAACATTGGCGGACAATGTCAATCGTCATGAGGCGGCGGTAGTTCCGCGCCTGGATTCGGCGAATCATGCCGACTGTCCTAATTCGGCTGGAGGGCCTCGAGGAGCGCGGGGAAGGCAGTCTCGATCTCGGCGGGGTCGCCCGAGGTGCGAACCAGCCGCCCGCCGCTGATCTCGGCCAGCCAGGTCAGCAGCCAGAAGGGATCCACATTCCTGAGACTGCGCAGGCCGCGGCCGGGTTCCTGATCGTCGCTCCGCGCGATCCGCTCCAGCAGGTCGTCCGCCGAGATGTGTCCGGCGCCTCCGCCGACCCGACCGGACCCGCTCACCGCCGGAGGGGCGGTGACCGCGAGGAGCGTTGGAGGCGCCGCTCCGGCGGCGAACAGCGGCCAGGTGTCGCGGGCCCAGCTCGCGCCGTCTCCACCGTCGGTGAACAGGACGAGCACCGGACGCCCGGGAGCGTCCGCCAGGAGTCCGAACGCCAGGGCGAGGGCGTTGTTGAGCGCTGCAGGACCGCCGGCCCGGAGCTCGGAGGCGGCGGCCGCCGCATCGGCGCAGGTTCCGTCCCAGCCGGCGTGGAGCTCCACCGAGCGGGTGAAGGAGAGCAGCGCGCATCGGTCCTTCGTCTCGTCCAGGGACGAGAGCAGCGTGCGCAGCCCGGCGGCGGCGGCCGCGAGGCGGGGTCCGGACACGCTGGCGCTGAGATCGAGCACGGCGACGACGGACAGGGGCTCCTCCCCGGTCCACTCCGGGCGAACCAGTTCGTCGCGGTGGCGCCGGAGAAGATCGGGGGCTCCGCCTCCGACTCCGGGCGCCGCCCCGGCTGCGGGATGGGCCTGGAGGGTGGCGGCCGTCGCGCCGGGGGCCGACAGCGACGCGGTGAGCAGGAGTAGCGGAATCGCCAGCGTCATGGTCGGCCTCCCTCGGGCGCGGCGCGGACCTCGTCCTTCATCGCCTGGAACATCTCGGCGTAGTCGAGAGCCGGGCCCAGCCAGTAGCGCCATTCCGGCTCCCAGCCGACCGGTCTGCGGGACAGGAGGCTCGCCGCGGCTTCGGCTGCGCCTTCGGCGTCGCCCAGGCTGCGCCTCGCGGCGATGAGTCCGGCGACGGCCGAGGGAGATCGCCGGGCCCGGCGGACCGCCTGGGCGAAGGCGGCCTCGGCGGCCGCGAAGTCGCCGGTCGAGAGGGTCGCTTCGCCCCGGAGCATCAGGGCGGCGAAGCGCCCGGTTCCGGACAGACGGATGTCTTCGAGCCGATCCAGCTCCGCGAGGGCGTCCCCGGTCCGTCCAGAGTCGAGGAGCACTCCCGCGAACTGGACCCGGAGCGCTCCGTCGGCGGGCGTCTCCTCCAGGAGACCGGCGAGGAGCTGTCCGGCGCGCGTCAGATAGGAGGGCTCTTCGCGCTGACGACCGAACATCCAGAGAGCGCGGGCGAACGCGATCCGCAACTCCCGGTCGTCCGGGAGGTCGTCGAGAGCCGCTTCGAAGGCGGCCACCCCCGGGCCCGGGAGGAGCTGGACCTGGTAGGAGTAGCCGAGCGCGAGCCACCAACGGCGGGTCCAGTCGGCGCGCTGATCCGGGTCGGGCATGGCCCGGAGCAGCGTCCGCGCCAGCTCCAGGTGGGCATCGGACGCCGCGTGGTTCGCAGCCTCGGTGTGGAGAAGCGCCGCGGCGGCGAGTTCGAGCGCCTCCGGTGCGGAGGCGATGAAGTCGGCGACCACGGGTTCGACGGTGGCTGGAGGGAGGCCGGCGAGGACACGGCCCGAGGTGATGAACAGGCCACCCCGAGCCTCGGTAAGCAGGTCGCGGTAGGCGGCGGGGTCGAGTCGCTCCTGGGCCCGGGCAACTGCAACTTCAGCCGAGCCGCGAAGGGGCGCGAGGGCGGTGGTGCCGGCCACCAACGCGATCGCGATGGTGAGCCCGCGGGCGCGTGTCCGTCTCATCGCTCAACCGGTCCGCATGTTACCGGCGGCTGCCGTCAGGAGAGTCGCGGCGCACTTCAGAGTGGCAAGACTCGGGCACCGGGCTGCCGACGGTGAGCCCGTGCACCAATGGGCACGGACCTCCGGGAGAGGTCAGCGAGAGGACGCCGCGAACGGGGAAGAAGCCGAGGGCCAGGAAGGTGCAGACGGCGAAGGTTCCGTTCGTGCAGTCGGAGGTGCGCCGGCACAGGGACACGCTGCGGTATCTGGCGGTGCGGCAGGCGGCGCCGGGAGACCTGGGGCTGGGAAAGAAAGTGATGCCCGTGCGGGGAGGCCGCCCGGCGATGCGGGTGCGGCTGCTGTTCACGAACATCCCGTGGCCGGAAGAGAAGGCGCAGGAAGAGAAGGCGTCGCAGGATGGAGCAAGCGTCCGCCGCCGGAGAGCGGAGAACGGGCAATGGCGCTGGCGAATGGTCGCTGCGGCGAAGGGGAGGAGATCCACTCGATCCTGAAGCGGGATCTGTCGGGCGACCGATCCCCACCGAAGCTCGCCGATTCTCCGGCGATGCGCCTGCCCGAGACCCTGCTCACGAGCCTGCCCGATCTGGTGTAGCTCGCGGATCGGGGGCCTGTACATCATCTTGATTCACGCGCCACACCGTGATATCATGACACCTTGAACGTGGAGTTGCACGATGACAGTTGTCTCGAAAGCATGATGGGCAGGGCAGGCTCCCCCGCGTGCCCTGGCACCGAGCTGCCAGACCCGACGACCGTCCCAACTCGAATTGACCAACGCTAGTTCGCTCCCCGGGAAGCTCGAAAGTCAAATGCCTTCCCGCATCTTTCCTACAATCTAGAGGCAGAAACCAATGACTGGTGGCACAGAAATCTTCGTGAGCGGTCGGCAACACAAAGTCCCGGGCCGCAGCGTCGCGTACAAGCAGATCGTCGACATCTGGAACGAACTCCACAGACCGGAAAACAAGCACATCATCGGCACGCCTGGCATAGACTATGAGGACGACGCCAAGGGTGAGAACGGTGTCCTCCTGCCGGGGGACACCGTGAATGTCAAGGACGGGACCAGTTTCTCGGTTGACCCCGAGCATGTCTCTTAGTGGACCGCCTCTCACAGTTCGCTCAACAGGCTGGCTTTACCGTCAGCGCCGAGCCCGAGGTTGTTCGGGCGGTCGGGGTTCCATGTCTACTGTTGAACGGTATCGTTAGTTATTGCACGATAACAAAGTCTCGTGACCCCGGGACCGGAAGACCGACCGAACGCATAGGTGGTGCCGTACATGCCGTCCGCATTGCACCTGACAAAGCGGGCGACGGCTTGGTGTACCATGCTGATGGGAGCCCCATTGGGGCGTGCATCGGCGGTGATGGACAGTCATGGTCAAACATATCCATCAAGAAGGGTAGCCAAGAACGTCCCGAGGATGATGAGTCGGCGTGCGCGGTCATTCATCGGTACGCAAAACAGATCGTAGGTGCCGCCTCAGCGGCAGACTACAACGCAACTACTTCGCCTACCGTAGCGAATCCCTTCAATATACCCAACACCTTTGAGGCACGAGCCGCGATCAGCCCGGTGCAAAATCGTGTTCGTGGCCAGCACATTGCAATCATAGGCCTAGGTGGAACCGGCGCGTATGTCTTGGACATTCTCGCGAAGACACCTGTGTCCAAGATTCATCTGTTGGACGCCGATAACCTCGAATGGCACAACTTCATGCGTGCGCCGGGCGCTCTGACCGAAGAGGAGATCAAGTCTCAGCGCCGGAAACCTCTTAGCAAAGTGAACTACTACCAATCCAAATACGCCGCTCTCCGGAACGGCATTTGTGCTCATTCCATCCGAATGGACAGCCGGTCCAAGTTCACCCAGTTCTTGTCAGAGCATCCCATCGACTACTGTTTCGTTTGTATTGATCAACAGAGCGACAGCGATTCGCCGCGGCAGGATGTTGTCTATGCTGCGCTCTCGGGGGCCGGGGTGCCGTTCGTGGATTCCGGTGTGAGCATAACGCTGGAAGGAACTTCGGTTGGCGGGGCAGTGACGACCAGCGCCTATCCCGCGGGGTCGGTCGAATGGAAGAATGCCATACCGAACGCCAGGGTCGCTGGCAATGCCCTCCACTACCGGAACATTCAGCTACCTGAGGTGAATGCGTTGGCGGCGGCTCTTGCAGTAATGGAGTGGCGGCGGCGGACGGATCAGTATGTATCGAGATCCACCTCATTTCTCCACAAGTTCCGAATCGAAAAACCGCACATAGCGTATAGGCCGGTGGAGGAACGATGCCGCTGAAGCTCCGCCCCGTGTTCGTTGAGGTATTGCCCGAGTTCGACACGATCAAGGCTGGTGAGATTTGGATCAGCCATAAACACAGGACCATCAACTTGCGTTGTCCATGCGGTTGCGGCGATCTGACGGTTCTGTCTCTCCACCCGAGCCGGTGGCACGTGCTTTTCGACGGCAGATCGGTCTCTTTGGATGGTCCGACCGGCGGGTCGATCTGGGCTAATTCCGGCTGCGGCAGCCACTACCTGATCAGGAACAACACAGTAGTCTGGGCGCATCGCATCGATCCAGATCGTCATGCGGAGTATGAGGGTATCGAGCGGAGGCGAATGATTGCGCACCAGCCTAGGCTTCGCCGGTTTCGCTCCTGGCTAGGTTCAGTATTCCGCCGCCGCTCACTAAGGCGGTGACACCGGTGAGGGCAGAGTCAACGGAAGCGTACGATTTCGGTAATCACCCGACAACCCCGTGGACCGCGGGCGCGGCTTTTTCCCCAAGTCAGTCGCTTGGTGACTGGTCGATTTCGTAAGTCATTGATTGAAGGACGGTTACAATACAGACCTCAGCGCCATTCGGCGCTACAGGATTTGCTCGGCCGCGCCGCGGTGGCTTCACTCCCTGTCGGCGGTGAAGAGCTACCTTCACACCCATCGCCCTCGCCACCGGCACAAGCTCCGCCGGCGGCCGAATATCCTGCCGGTCCGCGATCAACGAAGCGTCCGCCCCCCGCAGCGCCCTCGCCTTCGGACCGCGCCCCCTTCTCCACCTCGATCTCATACTGCTGCTGCACCCGCGAGTAACGCTCCTTCAGCCGCCCCACCCGCTGCAGAACCGGGGCGTACTTCGTCGGTCGTAGGCCCTTCGTGAAGCCGTGTCAGCTCTGCCTCGAACTTCTGCCGCCGCCGCGCCAGAACCCCATTCTCCGTCGCCTTGCGCCCCTCGCTCACGGCGCACAGCCGCGGCTCTCCGTCCTCCTCCTCCAGCTTCCACGCCCGCACCTCGTGCTTCGCCCGGGTCCTCACCGTCACGTCCGGCGCCCTCTCCGGCGGTACCGGCCGCCCCGTCCTCGACACCGTGATCCACCCGTAACCCTCCTCTCGCAGCCACTTCGGGTTCGCCTCGGTCATGATCCCGGCATCCATCACCACCGTTTCCTCGCCCGAACCCGACAGCCGCCGCAACGCTCCCGCCAGCGTCTTCGGCTCCGAGATATTCCCCGGCAACACCTCGAACCCCGCCGGACAGCCGAAGCTGTCCGGCGACAACCTTAGCGTCACCAGCCGGCAAATCGTTCGGCTTCTGCTTCGGGGCGGCCATGACCAGCGCGGCAGTGGACCATCGGGCCCGCGTTCCCTTCATTGAGCGACCGGCCGGCATGTCAGGCATGGCATGCGCGGCCGGGGCTGGGCACAACCTGCGGATGCGTGCCGGGCGGGAGCCCGACGCGCCGGCAGGAGCCGGCAAGGGGTGCACCGGCGGGAGGTGCCGGCCGTGGCCGTGCCGGGCAGGAGCCCGGCGCGCCGGCAATGTGCCGGTCTGGAGACCGGCGCTCCATAGAGGGGCGCTCCGTGCCGGGCGGGAGCCCGGTGCGCTGGCAGCGGGAGTGCCGGCAAGGCGCGGGAGGGTGCGGGCGTTGAGCGTGCCGGGCGGGGCCGCTACCGCGAGAACCAGCCCGGCGCGCCGGCAATGCGCACCGGCAGGTCGCGCCGGCAGCGGGACGGCGGGGTGGGGTGGTGCCGTGCCGGGCGGGAGCCCGGC
>JAJEAO010000118.1 GCA_022822745.1 Acidobacteriota bacterium | reverse complement strand
CGCGCCTTCGAGGGTGGACTGGTCCCGCAGGACCCAGCCGACGAACCCGCTTCCGTCCTCTTGGCGCGCATTCGCGCCGAGCGGGAGGCTAAGCGGAAGCGGAGCAACCGCCGCCGCGCGAAGCCGAGACACCAACCCAAGACCCAAATCCCCTGATGCCGAACGACACCCGGCAGATCGTCAACAAGGCGTGGAGCTTCGCACACCTGTTGCGCGACGACGGCCTTTCCTACATGGCCTACACGGAGCAGATCACCTTCCTGCTGTTTCTCAAGATGGCCCACCAGCGGACCCGCCCGCCGTGGAGCCACGCTCCCATCGTGCCGGAGGGACTCGACTGGCCGAGCCTTCTCGCCCGCGACGGCGAGGAGCTTGAGACGCACTACCGGCGCATCCTGACCGAGCTTCCCAAGCGGGGCGGGATGCTGGGCGAGATCTTCAAGAAGGCCCGGCAGGAGATCCAGAACCCGGCGACGCTGAAGCGCCTGATCGTGGACCTGATCGAACCCGAGGACTGGATGTCGATGCACGCGGACGTGAAGGGCGACATCTACGAGGGCCTGCTGGCCAAGTCGGCCCAGGAGTCGCCGAAGGGCGCGGGCCAGTACTTCACGCCACGCGAACTCATCGAGGCCATCGTGGACTGCGTGCGGCCGGGACCGGACGACACCGTGTGCGATCCGGCCTGCGGAACGGGCGGGTTCCTGCTGGCCGCCCACGAGCACGTGGTCCGCGAGCACGGGAGCGCGCTCGACCCCGACCAGAAGGCCCACCTGCGAACGAGCTTCGCACAGGGTTGGGAGATCGTGCCCGCGACCGCCCGGCTCTGCATCATGAACCTCTACCTGCACGGGATCGCCCCGGACGAGTCCCCGATCCGGTCGGGGGTGGACAGCTTGGCCAACGACCCCAGCGAGCGCTTCTCGATGGTGCTCACCAACCCGCCGTTCGGGAAGAAGAGCAGCATCCGGATCGTGAACGAGGACGGCGAACTCGAAACGGGGTCGGACACCTACGAACGTCAGGACTTCTGGACGAGCACCAAGAACAAGCAGCTGAACTTCCTCCAGCACGTGAGCACGTTGCTCGGGATGCACGGCACCTGCGCCATCGTCGTGCCGGACAACGTCCTGTTCGAGGGCGGCGCGGGCGAGACCGTTCGGCGCAACCTGCTCCAGGCGTTCGATGTGCATACGTTGCTTCGACTCCCGACCGGGATCTTCTACGCCCAGGGGGTGAAGGCGAACGTCCTGTTCTTCGACGCCAAGCCGGGGCGGGAGAAGCCGTGGACGGAGCGGCTTTGGGTCTACGACCTGCGCACGAACAAGCACTTCACCCTGAAGATGAAGCCGCTCCGGCGAGCGGACCTCGACGACTTCGTGACCTGCTACCGACCTGGCGAGCGCCACAAGAGGAAGCCGACGTGGAGCTCGGAGAACGATGGCGGCCGCTGGCGGGCGTTCGAGTACGACGACTTGGCGAAGCGCGACAAGCTGAATCTGGATCTTCTGTGGCTCAGGGACAGCGCCTTGGAGGACGGCGAGAACCTGCCCGAACCGGAAGTGCTGGCCGCCGAGATCGTGGAGGACCTGCACGCCGCCTTGGAAGCCTTCCAAGCCATCGCCGGGGAGCTTGAGCCGTCGGTTGATCCGGCATGAGGTGCTGGGGGGCGGGATGAGTTGGCCCGCCGGATAAGGGCCGTCCGAATAGCTCCGGCACCTGAACGGACTACTACTCCCCGGACCTGTCGCGAGCTCAGTCGGGGAGGAGCTTCCGACCGCTTCCGGCGGCGGCGTCCAACAGCCCGGATCCCTCCCTGGAACTCCTTGGAACGCCTTGGACTGTAGGACCTCTCCTACCAGTTGACTGCCCGGAGAACGATCCTCCACCGTTCGGGCATGAACCTCGCGAAAGAACGCACCATGATCGCCCCCGTGCGGAGGACCCGAGGGGGCGCTCCGGTCCTCCGACCTGACCGTGAGCCCGTCTTCGGCGTGCCTCGGAGGTTGCATTGTCCGAACCGCTCGCCAACCGGATTGAAACCATTTGCGGATGGAATCCGTAATACGCGGCCCTTCGGGTCACCGAAGCGTGAAGGACGGCCCGAGCGAACGAATCGAAGAACCGGAGGAGCCTCGCGTAGTCAGTTTGATCCACCCCAAGGCGGAACCGGTGCCCGTGCCCAGCTACATGGGCGCTGGCGAGATCGTTCGGCGCTCCGGATTGCGGAGTGCATGGACGGCCCGGCATCGCCGGTCTTCGTCCCGCCGTCAGCCTCGCCTCGCGAGGTCCGTCTGAACGGGCTCCCCGGAGCGCCCGTGGAGGTGCGTCGGCATCGCCGCGACGGCGGCGGTCGCCGTGTCCCGGACGCCGCGCCCAAGGGCGGGTCGGACGCGGCTTACGTCGTTCAGTATCCATGTCAAGCGGACGCCCGTTTTTCGCGAAGCAACCTGCCTCGCGGCGTGTCTCGCGACGGCTCGGTTGCGGTGTCCGCTTCTCCCCGGTTCGATCATCCGTGAACGCTCCCCGCCGGGCTGGGCGTCGGG